>JAENWU010000175.1 GCA_016649905.1 Thermoleophilia bacterium | reverse complement strand
CCTGGCAGTGGTCGAGCAGGCGGTCGAGGTAGCCGCCGTCCTCGCGCTGGGGATGGTGGGCGTACCAGTCCTCGCGCTCGGCGCCGGGGGCAAGGGCGGCGCCGAGGGACTGGTGCAGCTGCAGGCCGTCGCGGAGCCGGTCGGCCCCGGGCCGCTCGCCGAGGCTGTCGAGGTAGTCGATCGCGACCTGCAGCGCCGTCGAGGCGTGGATCACGGCTCGTCGGGTGGATCCCGGCGCGAGGGCGGCGAAGATCGCCACCGCCTCCGGGTTCGACGCCTTCTCGGTCAGCGAGCGGATCGCGCAGTCACGTAGGACCGGGTCCGGGATCGCGTCCGCGACGAGGCGCCAGTCGCCGAGCTCGCGGCGGACTGCCGGCAGGACCCGGCCCCGGTAGAGGCCGAGGGCGGCGAGCATCGCGAACCCCTCTGTAGGCAAGCGCTTCACCGCTCCGCCATCTTAAGCAGAGTTGCGCCCGCCAGAACGAAACTGGCTGAGCAGCCAGTTAGGATCTGCGGATGGCCACGGTCGATACCCCGGCGCCGCTGAAACGGCCGCGGCAGATGTCCGCCAACCCGGTCCGCCGCATCGTCGACGACGTCTCGGCCGAGTGGCGGGGGAGGGGGGAGTTCCCGCCGGGGCCGGCCGACTTCAGCTTTGCCCGCACCCACAAGATCGCCCACGACCCGCTGCCGCTGCTGCTCGGCGCCTACGAAGAGCACGGCCCGATCTTCAGCATGCGCCTGCTCCACATCCGCAGCATCTTCATGCTCGGCCCCGAGGCCAACCACTTCGTCACCGTCGGCCACCCCGAGAACTTCCACTGGCGCGAGTCGAGTTTCGGCGACCTGATCCCGCTGCTCGGCGACGGACTGCTGACCGTCGACGACGAGTTCCACGACCGCGCCCGGGCGATCATGATGCCCGCCTTCCACCGCGAGCAGGTGGCGGCGATGACGGCGGCGATGAGCGCCGAGGCGGAGGTCGCGATCGCGGCGCTGCCGGTCGGCGAGGTCGTCGACATCTACGACTGGATGCGCAACCTGGCGATGCGGATCGCGATGCGGGCGCTGCTCGGCCTCGATCCCGACGAGGCCGGCAAGGGCGCCGCCGCGGCCACCCACTTCGAGAGCGCCCTCCACTACTACGGGATCGACTACGGGCTGCGCCTGCTGCGCGGACCCGGCTCCCCGTGGCGCAAGCTCGTCTCCTCGCGGGAGGTCCTCGACGAGATCGTCTTCGCCGAGGTCGCCCGCGCCCGGGCCGAACCGGACCCCGAGCGGCGGGACATCCTCAACCTCCTCGTCAACGTCCGCGGCGAGGGCGGCGAGGCTTTCACCGACCGCGAGATTCGCGACCAGGTGATGACCCTGATGTTCGCCGGCCATGACACCTCGACCTCGACCGTCACCTTCATGCTCCACGAGCTCGCCCGCCACCCCGACGTCCTCGCCCGCCTCTGTGAGGAGCAGGACCGCGTCCTCGCCGGCGAGCCCCCCACGATCGACCAGCTCGAGCGCGAGATGCCCTTCCTCGACATGGTCCTCGACGAGGTCCTTCGCCTCTACCCGCCGGCCTGGATCGGCCCCCGCCGGGCGGTGCGCGAGTTCGAGTGGGGCGGCTACAGAGTCCCCCGCGGCGCCTACGTCAACTACTGCTCCTGGGCCAGTCACCGCCTGCCCGAGGTCTTCCCCGACCCCGAGGCCTTCATCCCCGAGCGCTTCACCCGCGAGCGCAAGGCGGCGCTCCCCCGCGGCGCCTACGTCCCCTTCGGCGGCGGCCAACGGGTCTGCATCGGCAAACGCTTCGGCCAGATCGAGGTGAAGCTGGTGGCGACGATGCTGCTCCAGCGCCTCCGTCTCGACGCCCTCCCCGGCCGCACGATGACGATCCGCCAGATGCCCACCCTCTCGCCCAAGGGCGGGCTGCGGATGCGGGTCCACCCGCGCGGGTAGTTCTAGACTCGCCCGATGCGGGCCCTGGTCATCTCCGACACCCACTTCGGCGCCTGGACCGGGCGCGACATCCTCCGCGAGGAGTTCGCGCTGGAGCGGCTGGCGCCGCGGCTGGAGGGGATCGACGAGCTGATCTTCCTCGGCGACCTCTTCGACTTCCTCTTCGGCGGGGTCGAGGAGGCGGTCGACGCGGCCGACGGGCTGCTGGCGCTGATCGCCGCCAATATGGCCGGCAAGCGGCTGGTCTTCCTCGCCGGCAACCACGACCACCACCTCGTCCATCGCGCCGACGAGAACCGGCTGGAGGCGAAGCTGGCCTACGGCTCGGCGCCGCCGGCCAACGGCGCCGGCCCGAGCTTCTTCCAGGACTTCCTCGAGCGCAAGCTGCCCGGGGTGGAGGTCGAGATCGCGTACCCGACCTACATGTTCGGCGACGTCCTCTGCACTCACGGCCACTACCTGGACCCGCATGCGCGACTCAGCGGCTCGCGGGCCGACCGCCTGCTGACCCGCACCCTCTGGGCGATCGCCGCGGGCGGGCCCGAGCAGCCGACCTGCGTCGAGGACTACGAGTCGGTGACGACGCTGCTGACCGAGTGGCTCTACACCGCCGCCCAGATGCCGCACGGCACCCACGCCCAGCAGAACGTCTTCCGCGCCGCCCAGCGCGCCGGCCGCGTCGCCAACGCGCTCGGCGCGCCGGCCCGCGGCGTCAAGCGGCTGGAGGCGAAGCTGCGGGATCGCGGCGCCAGCCCCGGCAACGCGGGGCTGCCGAGCGAGGAGCACTTCGACGCCGTCGTCAGCGGCGAGGCCGAGCGCCAGGCCCGCGAGCAGCCGCTGGCCGGTCCGGCCTGGGGGGTGCCGCTCTACCCCGAGCCGACCGTGATCTCGCGCAGCGACGCCTCCGAGCACGCACTCGAGGCCTTCGCCCAGGTCGTCGCCAACCTCGACTGGGACACGGAGACCGACAAGATCGTCTTCGCCCACACCCACCAGCCGCTTGCCGACATCCGCGCCTCGGGCAACTCGGCGACCCGCTACTGGAACACCGGCTCCTGGATCTACGAGCCCGAGCTCGGCTCCCGCCAGGCCTACGCCCGCTACCTCCGCTACGCCTGGCCGGGAACGGCGGTGCTGATCGACACCGACGAGCAGCAGCCCCAGCTGATCGAGATGCTCGCCGACCTCAACCCGCGCAACGGCGGCGCGGGTCTGCCACCAGCTAGCTAGATGAGTAGTTCCACGGCGAGCGTGGGCAATTGAAGTCGCAGGAGGCATAGGCAGCGGGGTCGAAGTCGGCGGTGCTCAATACCACCGCCGACCCGAAGGGGGCCACGATGCTCGCCGACCTCGACCTGCTGCTCATCTCTGTGTTCTGCACCGCTGACGATCTCCTGCCAAAGAAGCCAGGAAACGCCCGCAGGAGCTTGACCGACGCCGAGGTCGTCACGCTCTGCGTGGCGCAGTCGATCATGGGCATCAGCTCCGATGCCCGCTTCGTCGCGATCGCGCGCAAGCGCCTGGGGCATCTGTTCCCGGGGCTGACCAAGCGCTCCGCCTTCCACAAGCGCCGCGACCGCCTCGCCGACACGATCGAGGCGCTGACCGCGGCCTTCGCCGCCCAGAGCCCCGGTTGGCACGACGACCTGCTGCTGGTCGACTCCACCCCGGTGGAGTGCGCCCGCTCGCGCGAGACGGTCAAGCGCGCCGGGGCCAACAGCCTCGGCGGGGCGATCTCAGACGCCGCCGACTACGGCTACTGCGCCAGCCACAGCCGCTACTTCTGGGGCCTGCGGCTGCACACGCTGATGGCGCCCGACGGGACTCCGCGGGCGATGGCGCTGACCTCGCCCAAGGAAGGCGAGCGCGAGGTCTGTTTGCGGCTGCTGGGGCGGGTCAACCGCAGTGGCCCGGTCACGGTCCTCGGCGACAAGGGCTACGCCGGCGCCGACTTCGAAGCCGATGCCGCCGACCTCGGCGCGACGGTCGTCAGGCCGCGCCGCAAGGACGAGCCCGGCACCGGGCCCCACCTGGCCCCGCTGCGCCAGCGGATCGAGTCGATCTACTGGACCGCCAAGGACATCCTCACCCTCGAGCGCCACGGCGCCCGCACCCTGCGTGGCCTGCGGGCGCGCATCGCCAGCCGCTTTCTTGCGCTGGCCGCCGCGATCTCGCT
>JAENWU010000040.1 GCA_016649905.1 Thermoleophilia bacterium | reverse complement strand
TTCTCGGTCACCGGCCAGCGGCGGATGGTCTACCGCGGCTCGCCGCCGCCCGACACACTTTCGAGCCGGCGGTTCTCGCCGTTCACACGGCCGCCGGCGGCGATTCGCCTATCCGTGAGGGTGAATCGGTGGATTGAGGCTAAGCTCCAGCCGAGTGGGACTCTTCGACAAGCTGAAGGAGAAGGGGCGCGGGATCCTCACTGCGGCGAAGCCCGCCGACGGGGTTGATGCGCAGTCCCCCGACCAGGTGCGCGAGCGAGTGCTGGCGATCGCGGGAAAGGGCATCGAGACCGGCAGCGACGACGGTGAGCTTGTCGTTTCCTGGTCGGCCAAGGTTGTCAGCGCCGGTGGGGGCGGGGGAGAGTACGAGTACCTCTATCGCGCGATTCGGCTCAAGCTCGACGAGGGCGACCACAGCGCCGAGGCCCTCTGCTTCAAAACCACGAGCAAAGCCGAGGTCGCCGCCGGCGGCTTCTCCGCCTCCAAGGATTCGGAAAAGGGACAGCACATCGGCTCTGAGACCGTCCACGTGATCGCCTGGCTCGGTCCCCACTAGACCGAGGGCGGCGCCGACGAGAGCGGCTACAAGTTCTCCTGGTCAGATCTCCGCGACCCGGTGATCGATGCCGTTACCGGCGCCGGCTGGACCTACAAGCCGAAGAAGTTCTAACGCCCGCTCGCCTGAGTGCGGGAAGGCCGCGGGTGCAGGGGGAGCAGGTCGGCCCCCCGCCCACCCACAGAACGCAATACTTACTTAAGTGACTGCCTAACTGTTTGCGAGGGTGCCGCCCGTGCTCGCCGACCCGAGCCGGCGCTCGATCGTCGTTTGGATGAGCCGAGGCCCGGCCTCGGTGAGCGAGCTCGCCGCGCCGCTCGCGATGTCGCTTCCGCCGTCGTGCAGCACATCGGCGCACCGCTCAGTCGCCGGTGCGCTCGCCGAACACCTCGCTCACCGGCCGGGGCCGCCCGACGGTGAAGCCCTGTACGCAGTCCACGCCGAGCTTCCTGAGCTCGCGCAGCGTGGCCTCGTCCTCTGCTCCCTCGGCGATCGTGAACTGTCCGAACCCCTTGGCTAGGCTGACGATCGCCATGACCACGTGGCGGCTCGACTCATCTGTGGCGAGGTCCTGGATGAACTCCCGATCGATCTTCAGGCAGTCGACCGGGAGCTGCTTGAGGTGGCTGAAGCTGCCGTAGCCGGTGCCGAAGTCGTCGAGCGCGACTTTGCACCCGAGATCCTCCAGCCTCTCCAGGAACCCACGGGCGGCCTTTTCATCGGCAATGAACGCTGTCTCAGTGATCTCGATTGAGACGAGCGCCGGATCGGCGCCCGCGCGACGAAGCTCAGAGCGGATGTGATCGAGCATCCCGTCCGCTGTGACCGACTGCGCAGAGAGGTTGACGCTCACCGGGTGGTCTTCTGCGGCCAGCCGGGCAGCTTGCGCGACCATCCACCTGTCGATGTCTCGTATCGCCAGGTACTCCTCGGCGGCCGGCAGGAACTCCCCCGGCAAGATGATCGAGCCGTCCTGGCCGATCATGCGGATCAGCAGCTCGTGCTGGCGGGTCTCCCGGGACCCCAGATCGACGATCGGCTGCGCGTACACGCCGAACCGGTCCTCCGCGAGAGCGTCGCGGATGCGACCGACCCACGACATCGACTCGAGCTTATCCGCCAGCTCGCGCTCCTTGGCCTTGCGCTGGGTGATGTCGCGGATCACGACGACTAGGTCGCGCCCGCCGGCTTCGGCCTGAGACGGAGCGGCGCTGTAGGCGACCGGGATCTCACTGCCGTCCTTGTGGAGGAAGAGATCGTCGTCCACACGCACGGCCTCCCCCGAGTCCAGGGCCCTGGACAGGGGGCACTCCTCGGCCGGGTAGGGCGATCCGTCGGGGCGACGGTAGTGAAACAAGTCGTGGGGGTTGCGCCCGATCGCCTCCTCCCGCCTCCAGCCCAGCAGCTCCTCGGCGGCGCGGTTCATGTAGATGAGCTGCCCCGCCTCGCTGACGGTGCAAAGGGCCTCGCCCATGCTCTCGGCAACCGCACGCAGGTAATCGTGGGCTACCTCCAGGTTGCGTTTGGCCTGCACCTGCTCGGTCAGGTCCACGACGACGCTGACGAAGCCGGCGGGATCGCCCTCCTCGGTGCGGTAAAGCGTGCTGTGCACCAGTGCGGGAAGGGTGGTGCCGTCCTTGCGGCACACATTCAGCTCACCCTCCCAACGGCCATCGCGCTTGATTATCTGCAGGACCCGCTCCGCATGAGCGGCGTTCTCGGGGGTGACGGTTGTAGCCATGATCGGATGGCCCACGATCTCCCCTGACGCCCACCCGAGCATACGCTCGGCCCCCCCGCTCCACTCGGTGATAGCTCCCTCCAGATCGCTGGCGATCACCGCAGCCTCTACAGCGTTGAGCAGCTGTGCTTGGAGTCTGATCTTTTCGAAGGTTCTTCGACGGTCCGTGATATTTTTTACGGAGAGCAGCCAGCGGCCACTGTCGGTGTAGCCGCTCCACACAAGCCAGCGATGGGTTCCATCCGCGTGTTTCACCTGGGTTTCGATGTCGACGAGCCGTCCATCGTCCGCGGCAGCAGCCGCCATGGCCTCCGACAACCGGGCGGCATCCTCGGGCTCCAACAGATCTCTCCAGTGGCGCCCGATCAGCTGCTCCCGGCTGGGCCCGACGATTTCCCGCCAAGTATGATTTGCGCGGATGAAGCGTCCGTTGTCGAGGATGGCGCAGGCATCGCTGGACATCTCGAAGAAGAAGTTGCCAGTGTCTAATAGCCCTCGCATCGAATTACTTGCATACATGGCGGATCTATCGGCATTGTCATTGTGTTCCCTTAATTGAGTACTACAAGATGCAAACGGTCCGGCCGCGCCTGCTCGTCGATCCGCGGCCCGGTTGGGCTGGTTGCGATTCGCTGCGGCGATCCCTGCTGGGACGAGGTGCGTCTCGCCGACCTGACGCGCTACTTCACCGAGCTGACGGCGCGGCAGTCGGTCGCGCGGGTCATCGACGAGGCGCGAGTACCGGGACCTTTTCCCCTTGCCGTGGCCCGACTACGCGGCGTAGCTGCTCCGCCGCGGACCCCCGCGGTCAGGCCACGGGGATCGGGTGTCGTCCAAGCCGCTGTGGCCTCTTGGTGGGCGACCGGGATGATCGCCCGCCTTGGCGTAGGGCAGCGCCTGTCGCAGCAATCGGGCGAAGGCGGTGGCGCCCGAGAAAGTGAGGTGAACGCCGTCGGGCTGGAACCAATCGCCGTGCCCGGAGCTGAAGGCGACCCAATCCAGCAAGACGCTCCGTTTGGGATGTCGCTTGGCAGCCGCGCGGACGGCGTCAGCGTCGCTGCTCGTCCCGCCGCCAAGCTTGAGCGGGGTGACCAGGCCGAGGACCCGTTTCGGGCCAATTACGTGGAAGGCCTTCTCGAGTTGATGGGAGGAGATGCTCGCGTCCGCTCCGAGGGCGATCACAACCAAGTGTGGAAGGTTGGACCTGACCCGCTTTCGTGGACACTTTGACCTACCCCAGTTCTGATGGAGTCCGGTTTCTAGCCGGAGTCGCGGGCTCGCTTCTTGGCTTCCAGAGCCTCGGTGTTCTGAGGGTCGAAGCCGAAGGCTTCCACGGCGCGGTCGACCTCTGCGAGCCAGCGCTGATCGAGTAGCGATGAGCGCACTTCATGGGAGAGAGAGGGAGTCTCGAAAACAAAGCGAGTGAAATCAAGCTCGGCATAAGGGCCACTCGCCTTTTTCCGCAGCAACTCGACCAAGTTGTGACCCTGTTCGACCAGGGCGGCGAGCTGCTCGACCTCCGACACATCGAGAAGGGTGAGATTTTGGACCTTGGGCTGGTTGAAGACGCCGGGGAGTCGTTCGCGGATCTCGTCCCAGAGAAGCCCGTTCTGGAGAACGTCAGCAGTGACGACCACCGGCCAGATCCGTTGGATGTGCGCGATTTCTCGTTCCGGGATCTGCCACTCCCCGTTCAGCAGCTCCGTAATTCGATTGTCGAGCTGCTCGCTCTTGTCGAAAACCAGATGACCGAGCTCCTCAAGGGCAGCTTCGGCGTCGCCTTCCACGACCGTTCGTATCGCGAACCGGCCCCCGCAGACCTCAATGAGGACGAGGTCTGGACCGCAGTCCACGGCGACATCCGGGCTTAGCTTGCCGCCGCGGCCATATTTCTGCTCGCCGAAAACCCGACAGGAGCCAAGACCCCCCCGCTCAGGGAGGGCATGGCGAAGTACGCGCACCACATACTCCTCGACCAAGTAGCCGTAGAAGGTCAGGAACCGCTTCGCCTGTCCGTTGTCGCGCGCTGCTGCGAGCGATCGGTGATAGAAGCCATCACCGAGCCAGGCTTCGACCGCTCGGGGGGAGATCGCGAGCAGTTCGCCGTTTGACAATTGAAGGAAGGGGCGAGCTTCGAACGGGATGCGATCCCAGGCCATGTTTGGGAGGGTGTCCGGACGCTTTTCGAACTCGTGCCTGTACCAGCTCCGATCGGCCGAAAGCAGGTCGAGAAGAACATCAGGCCCGTGGCCGAGGAGCTTGGCGATTTCGGCTACGTATGCCCCTCCGACGAGCGAGCGGTGCTCCATTGGCTTCTTCTCATCAAAGGTGTCAGCGCGGGAGGCGACCACCAGCCCGACTGCGAATTGCTGGGCCAGGCTCAGCCCGAACTTCTCGCGGTGCCACTCGTCGATTGGACAGAAATGCGGGTGGGCCTTTGCGGTCTCGCTTTCGACGATATCCCGAAATAGGATCTGGGGTCGGATCATCACTGCGAGGCTTTCTTCGGTCCGGTTGTAGGCGCCGTTCTGGATCAGGTAGGCGATCCAATCCCGTCGACCCTCTGGACCCTCCGGCGTATCGCGATCGAGTTCGCCGGTCGGTACGGCTGCCGCCAACCAGGCCCGATCGAATACCAGTTGTTCTCCTTCCCGAGACTCGCCCAGGACGGCCTCGCGGCCGTAGAGCACGAGAAGTCGCTGCAGGACCGCGGAGTGCTGCTCAGGAAAGATCTCCAGCTCTGGCACCAAGCTCGCGAGATGTGCAATCGCTGGCGCAAGCCTGGGATCGCCAAACACGTGCGGGGCAAGCTGTAGCTGGGCCTTGAGATCGCCCCGAATGTGCCAGGCGTGAGAGGCAATTCGCGATATTGCGAGCATTGAATTCTCGAAGCCGAGGTGGGCGGCCATCGCCTTGACTTCTTCCGAGGTCGAGACACGCTGATTCAGGCTGCTCTCGTCTATGACAACGCGCATCTGGTCGAAAGCGGACGGCAGTTTGGCCATCACGAAGAATGCATCTGGAGCGATAGGCATCCCGTCTCCCATGCGATCTCCGGCGGCAGAGACGACTGGACGGGAGTGAGCAACCGGAACCACCAGCCCGCTTGGCCGCTCCGCGAATTGCGGGAGCTGAATCAAGGGATCGGTCCATCGCGTCACGATCCCAGCTTAGAACCGGGCGCGGCGGGGCTTGACGGCCGCGGAACCGGCGTCTTACTGGCGCACCAACTGGCGCACCGATGCTCAGGGGTTCCCTGGCGACGGACGCCAAAAGGCCGAAATTTGGCTCCACAACAGAAAGCGCCCCTCCGGGAAGGAGGGGCGCTTCTGGGGTTACTACAGGGAGGAGAGATATGTATCTCTATATATGTGGATCCGTGGGAGGTAGGTGAGCACCTTTTGAGCCGACGGCGCCAATCGTGGGAAGCGATTGGGGCATATGTCGGCGGGGGACTCAGCCAAAAAGTCTTGGTTGCTTCTCCTTCATCGGTTTCTCCATCCGAATCCTTGACCAGCGTACG
Source organism: Thermoleophilia bacterium (assembly GCA_016649905.1). Taxonomy (GTDB): domain Bacteria; phylum Actinomycetota; class Thermoleophilia; order Solirubrobacterales; family 70-9; genus VAYN01. Next base: position 17,429 of record JAENWU010000040.1, on the reverse strand, counting down.
AACATACGTGCGATTTGTGTGTGAGTGGGGTCACATAGACCCCCTGCTCGGGGGGCGACAGAGGGGTTTGTGGCATCGAGTGCCGCGAAACGGCCCCATGCAGAGCGGCTGCGCAACAAATTTGGCAGATCCCCCTGAAGCTCAAATAAACGGCCACACCGGGGGCTCCGCGCTAGCGTTGCGAGCGTGAAGAAGGCCCGGATAGACGCGGTATTGGCGCAGCAGGGCCTGTTCCCCTCGCGCACGGCCGCGGCTGGCGCCGTCCGCGCCGGCGAAGTCCGGGTCGGTGAGGACGGGCCGGTGGCGCTGCGGCCGAGCCAGCTGGTCGAGCCGGAGGCAAAGCTGATCGTCGACGCCGGTCCACGCTTCGTCTCGCGCGGCGGCACCAAGCTCGAGAACGCCCTCGACGCGCTCGCGATCGACGTCGCCGGCCGCGATTGCCTCGACGTCGGCGCCTCGACCGGCGGCTTCACCGACTGCCTGCTGCAGCGCGGCGCCCCGCGTGTCGCCGCCGTCGACGTCGCCTATGGCCAGCTCGACCTGCGCCTGCGAGAGGACCCGCGGGTGGCGGTGATCGAGCGCCTCAATGCCCGCGCGATGGAGGCCGCCGACCTGCCCTTCGTGCCCAGCTTTGCCACCGTCGACGTCTCCTTCATCTCGCTGACCAAGGTCCTGCCAGCGGTCGCCTACTGCCTGGCGCCGGGCGGCGAAGCGCTGGCGATGGTCAAGCCGCAGTTCGAGCTCGGCCGCGAGCGCGTCGGCCGTGGCGTCGTCCGCGACGACTCCGACCGCCGCGAGGCGATCCTGACGGTCGCCCACGCGGCCCGGGAGCTTGGCCTGACGGTGCGCGGCTTCGCCGCCTCCGGCCTGCCGGGCCCGAAGGGCAACCGCGAGACCTTCGTCTGGTGCGGCGGCGACGGCCCGGCGGTAGCCGATTTCGAGGCAGCCATCGTCGCCGCCGAGGAAGAGTCATGAAGACCGCCGTCGTAATCACCCACTCGCACCCGCCGGCGGCCACCGAGGCGGTGCCGCTCGCCGTCTCCGTCGCCAAAGAAGTCGGCGTCTCGCTCTTTGCCAGCGAGGAGGAGCTCGCCAAGCACGACGACAAGGCGCAGGGAATCGCGGTGGCGCCAGCCGATCTGCGCCCGGACCTCTGCCTCGTCTTCGGCGGCGACGGCTCGATCCTGCACGCTCTACGGCGCTTCGCCGGCACCGGCGTGCCGGTCTTCGGGGTCAATTTCGGCACGGTCGGGTTCCTCACCGCGGTCGAGCGCGGCGACGCCGCGAGCGGCATCCGCAGCGCCCTCACCGGCGAGATCGAGACGATCGACCTGCCCGGCCTGGAGGTCCGCGCCGGCGAGGTCACCGGCCTCGGCGTCAACGACGTCACCCTCTCCCGTCGTCCGCACGACCGCGTCGCGGAGCTCAGCTACGGGATCTCCGGCCAAGAGGTCGGCCACGTCCGCTGTGACGGCCTGGTCGCCGCCACGCCGGCCGGGTCGACCGGCTACAACCTCGCCAACCAGGGCCCGATCTTGGCCTGGGGGGTGAAGGGATACGTGGTCTCCTACATCGCCCCGCACTCGCTGACCGCTCGCGCCCTCGTCGTCGCCCCCGGCGACGTCCTCCACGTCGGCAACGCCCCCGACCGTGAGGCCGTCGAAGTCGCCGTCGACGGCGAGCCGCTGACCGAGCTGGCGGCGGGCGGCCAACTCGAGGTCCGCTTCGTCGACGCGGTCGCCCGCCTGGCCCAGCTGCCGGGCAGCAGCTTTTACGGCCGCATCCGCGAGAAGTTCGGCCACCTCGCCGTCTGACTGCGCAGCTCGGCGTCCTCGGTCGCTCACGTGCGGAGCACGCTTCGCGCCCTGCGTCCTTGATCTGCTTTGTCAGTCGGCGAGGTGGGTTCTTTAGGGTTGCCAGCGATGGAGCGCAAGTGGTGGACCCTTGTCCTCGTCTCGATCGCGACGTTCATGCTGTTGCTGGACGTCACCGTCGTCAACGTCGCGCTTCCCGACATCCAGCGCGAACTGAACGCCAGCCTCTCCAGCCTGCAGTGGGTCGTCGACGCCTACTCGCTGATGCTCGCCGCCTTCCTGCTGACCGCGGGGTCGCTGGGTGACCGGCTCGGCCGCCGGCGGGTCTTCACGATCGGCTTCGGGGTCTTCACCTTTGCCTCCTTCCTCTGCGGGATCTCCGAGGACCCGACGCTGCTGAACCTCGCCCGCGGCCTGCAGGGGATCGGCGCCGCCGGCATGTTCGCGACCTCGCTGGCGCTGATCGGCCAGGAGTTCCACGGCAAGGACCGGGCGACGGCCTTCGGCGTCTGGGGAGCGGTGGTCGGCGGCGCGGTCGCGATCGGGCCGCTGATCGGCGGCGTCATCACCGAGAGCCTCGGCTGGGAGTGGATCTTCTTCGTCAACGTGCCGATCGGGATCGGCGCGATGGTGCTGACCGAGCGCAAGATCGTCAACGTCCTCGCCAAAGAACCCGAACCGATCGACGTCCCCGGTCTCGTCACCTTCTCCAGCGCCCTCTTCCTGCTGATCTTCGGGCTGATCCGCGGCAACCCCGAGGGCTGGGGCAGCCCGCTGATCCTCGCCTGCCTGATCGGCGCCGCGCTGCTGATGGCGGCCTTCGTCGCGATCGAGCGCCACAGCACCCACCCGATGCTCGACCTCAGTCTCTTCCGCCGGGCCGCCTTCAACGGCGTCTCCGCGGTCGCCTTCGCGCTCTCGGCGGGAATGTTCGCGATGTTCCTCTACCTGACGATCTACATGCAGGGCGTGCTCGACTTCTCGCCGCTGGAGGCGGGGCTGCGCTTCCTGCCGCTGACCATCCTCGGCTTCGTCGTCGCCCCGATCTCGGGGGCGCTGTCGAACCGGGTCCCGATCCGGATCCTGCTCGGGACCGGGCTGACCCTGGTCGGGGTCGGGCTGCTGCTGATGCACGGCGTCTCGCCGGACTCCAGCTGGACGACGCTGCTGGCCGGCTTTCTGATTGCTGGCGTCGGCATCGGCACCACCAACCCCGGCATCGGCCAGGCGGCGATCGCCGTCGTCCCGGTCGAGAAGTCGGGGATGGGGTCGGGGATCAACACCACCTTCCGCCAGGTCGGGATCGCCACCGGCGTCGCCGGCCTTGGCGCCGTCTTCCAGGCCAAAGTCGACTCGAAGCTGCGCGAGCTGGTGCCGAACGCCCCCGACGGGCTCGGCGAAGCGGTCGCCTCCGGGGGGTCTCGCGTCGTCGCCGAGCTGCCGCTGCCACCGGCGCTGCACGACAAAGCGGTGCACGCCGCCGACATCGCCTTCGTCAGCGGCTTCAACTCGATCATCCTGATCGCCGCGATTATCTCCTTCGCCGGCGCCGCCCTCGGCTTCCTCCTGGTCCGTTCGAGCGGCTTCGTCCAGCCGATCGACGGCTAAGCACGGAGGTCGGAGATGGGGCTCCGCTTAACTTTTTTGAGGGACGGATACGGCTGTTCGAGGGTGGATGCGCCAAAAAAGTACAAGACGCTTCACCCCATCTCCGATCCTCGCATTTAGCGCCGAACCGGGCTGGGTCGGTCCGCTGTCATTGCTACATACGACCAATGCTGCGTGAGCTGAGAATCGAGAATCTGCTGCTCATCGAGAGAGCAGAACTGCGACTGGGCCAAGGGCTGAACGCGATCACGGGGGAGACGGGGGCCGGTAAGACCGTGCTTGCCCACTCTCTGGATCTGTTGATGGGCGGCAAGGCGAAAGGGAACATCGTCCGCCCGGGGGCCGGCGAGGCCTGGGTCGAGGGGGTCTTCGATCTGCCCGCCGGCCTGCTCGAGGAGCCGGAGCTGGCGGAGCTGGCCGAGCGGCTGCCCGAAGGGGCCGACGAGGTGGTGCTGGGGCGGCGCGTGTCCTCCGGTGGGCGGACCAGTGCCTTCGTCGCTGGTCGCGCCGCAACCGCCGCCGACCTGAAGCTGCTGGGCGGGCGCCTGCTCGCCTTCTTCGGCCAGCACGAGCACCGCAAGCTGACGATCTCCTCGGCCCAACTGGAGATTCTCGACGGCTTTGCCGGCGCCAAGCACCTGCAGCTGCGCCAGCGCTACCGCGAGGCTCACCGCGACTGCGTCGGACTGGCCGCCGAGCTGGCCGGGTTGCGCGAGCGCGAAGGGTCTCGGGAGCGCGACCTCGATCTCTATCGCTACGAGCTCTCCGAGATCGAGGAGGTCGCCCCCGAGCCCGACGAGCGCGAGGCGATGGCGGCAGATCGCGAGCGCTTGCGTCACGCCGAGGGTCTGCGCGAGGCGGCCGGCGGCGCCCACGGTGCCCTGATCGGCGCCGAGGAGGACGGTGGCGGGGCTGCGGCGGCGCTGGCGCAGGCGGAATCCCAGCTCATCGGCATCGGCGGCCTCGATCCCAGGCTCGACGCGATCGCCGAGCGGGTGGCGACGCTGGCGGTCGAGCTCGGCGAAGCCGGCTCGGAGCTGCGCGACTACGCCGAGGGCCTGGAGGCCGATCCGGCGGCGTTGCTGGCGATCGAGGAGCGGCTGGATGCGATCGACCGGCTCGAGCGCAAGCACGGCGGCAGCGTCGAGTCGGTGCTGGCTCACGCCGAGCGCTGCCACGAGGAGATCGCCCGACTGGAGGGCGCCGAGGTACGCGGCGCCGAGGCTGAGGCAGCCCTGGCTGAGGCCGAGCGCCTGCGCGAGGAGCTGGGCGAGCAGCTCAGCGCCGGCCGGGTCGCCGCCACGGCGCCGCTGGAAAAGCGGGTCGCGGCCGAGCTCGACCGGCTCTCGATGGCGGGCGCCACGCTCGAGGTCGTGCTGGAGCCGCACGCCGACGGTTACGGCCCCTCCGGGCGTGAGACGGCCGAGCTGCGGGTCGCTCCCAATCCGGGAATCGAGGCGGCGCCGCTGCGCGATGCCGCCTCCGGCGGCGAGCTCTCGCGGGTGATGCTGGCGCTGAGCGGGCTCGGCAAGGCGGCGTCCGCCGGCACCCTCGTCTTCGACGAGATCGACGCCGGAATCGGTGGCAACACGGCGCGGGTCGTCGGCGAGCGTCTGCGGGCGCTGGGCGCCGAGCACCAGGTCCTCTGCATCACCCACCTGCCGCAGGTTGCCTCGCTCGCCGACGTCCATTTCCGGCTCGAGAAGGACGTCGCCGAGGGCCAGGCGGTGGCCACCGTGCAGCGCCTCGATGGCGAGGGTGTGGTCGAGGAGATCCGCCGCATGCTCGGCGGCGACGGGGGTGATGAGGCGGCGACGCAACACGCTCGCGAGCTTCTCGCCGCCGCATAAGGTCACCCGTCCAAGCAGAGCAAGGACGCAGGGAGCGTGGCGTGCTCCGCACGCGAGCGACCGAGGACGACGATGCGCCGGAGGGGTGGCCTTATGCCACTGCTTGGCCTAACCTGAGCGGGTGGCCACCACCAGTCGCCGACGCCTCCCCGCACTGCTAGGGCGGCGGAACGGCGCCAGACCCGATGCACCGATCGAAGGAACCGCTCGTCTCGGCGAGCGGACCAAGCACCTCGTCAAGCGCTTGCATCCGGGCGACGTCGCCGTCATCGACCACGTCAACATCGACCGGATCGCCGCCGAGGAGCTGATTTCCGCTGGCGTCGCGGCGGTCCTGAACGCCTCGCCTTCCTCTGACGGGGCGTACCCGAACGCCGGGCCGCTGATGCTGGCCCGGTCCGGTGTCCGCCTGATCGACACCGCGGATCGGGCCCCCTTCGAGCTGCTCAAAGACGGCGACCAGGTCGTCATCGACGGCGGCACCGTGCGGATCGGCGACCAGGAGGTGCTGCGCGGCCGCGTCCTCGGGGTGACCGAGCTGGAACACCAGATGCAGGAGCAGCGTCTGCGGATCGACGAGGCGCTGGCGGAGTTCGCCGAGAACACGGTCGCCCACGTGCGTCAGGAGACCGACCTGCTGACCGGCAGCATCGATTTCCCCCCGACCCGCGAGTCGTTCCGCGACCGCCACGTACTGATCGTCGTCCGCGGCGACCGCCACCGGCGCGACCTGAAGGCGCTGCGCGCATATATCCGCGATATGCGGCCGCTGATCGTCGCCGTCGACGGTGGCGCCGACGGCGTCCTCGAAGCGGGGCTGAAGCCCGACGTGATCCTCGGCGACATGGACTCGGCCAGCGACGACGCGCTCGCCTGCGGCGCCGAACTGATCGTCCACGCCTATCCCGACGGCCGCGCTCCCGGCTGCCAGCGGCTCCTCGACGCCGGCCTTGCGCACCGAATCGTCCCCGCCGCCGGCACTAGCGAGGACGTGGCGATGCTGATGGCCTACGAGAAGGGGGCCGACCTGATCGTCAGCGTCGGCGCCCACTTCAACCTGATCGAGTTCCTCGACCGCAAGCGCGGCGGCATGTCCTCGACCTTCCTCACCCGGCTGCGGATCGGCGAGCGCCTGGTCGACGCCAAGGGCGTCAGCCGGCTCTACAACCCGAGCTCGGCGCTGGCGCCGATGGCCCTCTTCGGGGTCGCCTTCCTAATCCTGCTGACGATCCTGATCATCACCTCGCCCGCCCTCAATGACGTCTTCGAGCTGTTCTGGCTGAAGGTCCGCATCTGGCTCGGAATCTAGATGGGCTACAGCGCGCGCTACCACGCAACTTCGCTGATCGCGGTCTTCCTCTCGCTGGCGATCGGGATCCTGATCGGCGCCGAGTTCGGCGGCGACGCGCTGACCGGAACCCGCAAGGACCTCGAGCGCAGCCTCGTCGGCAACCTCGAGGACGCCCGCTCGCAGGCCGACCAGCTGGGCGGCGAACTCGGCAACGCCAACGAGTTCTCCGAACGCGTCTACCCCGTCCTGACCCGCGACCGCCTGGAGGGCAAACGGATCGCGATCGTCGGCCTCGGCGGCCTGCCCAGCGAGGTCACCGCCTCGGTCGAGGAGGCGCTGGCGCCGACCGGGGCGCAGCTGGTCGGGGTCGGCGTCGTGCGCGAGCCAGTCGACGTCAACGGCCTTGCCGCCGACCTCTCGAAAACCCGCTTCTTCGATCTCGAAACCAACTCCGACCAGCTGACCGCGCTCGGCAAGGGCCTGGGCCGGCAGCTGGTGATCGGCGGCACCCTGCCCGAGGTCGTCCGCGGGCATCTCTTCTCGCGCACCAGCGGCAGCTTCGGCGCCCTCGACGGCGTCATCGTCGTCCGCGACCAGCCGCAGGACATGGGTCCCGTCCAGCGCGCCAAAGCCGCGCAGTTCGAGTCGGCGCTGATGAGCGGGGTGACCGGAACGCGGACGCCCGCGGTCGGGATCGAGACGACCGGCGCCGAACCCTCCTCGATCGCCTTCTTCCAGGGCAGCGACCTCTCCAGCGTCGATGACATCGAGGCCAGCGCCGGGCAGCTGGCGATGGTCTTCGCGATGCTCGGCGCCGAGGGCAGCTTCGGGGTCAAGAGCAGCGCCGACCGGCTCCTGCCCGAGTTGCTGGCGCCGGAAGGCTAGGCGGTAGTCGGCATGTACTGGGTGGGGTTCCCGCTCGCCGTGGCGCTGGCGGTGCCGCTGCTGCCGGCCGGCGCCCGCGGCCTGCGCGACGCCGGCCTGGTGCGGGAGAACTATCGCGGCGCCCTGCTCGCCTTCCCGCTGGGAGCGGTGCTGGCGACGGCGGCGCTGGTGGCCTTGGCGCCGCTGGCCTTCCTCAACGACCGCGCCGACCTCGATCTGCTCGACCCCGAACTGCGGCGCTGGTTGCCCTACCTGGTCGGGATCGTCTTTCTCGGCTTCCTCGACGACGCGCTCGGCCAAGGCGCGGCGACCCGCTTGGCGCCGCGTGGCTGGCGCGGCCACTGGCGGGCGCTGCGCGAAGGCCGGCTCTCGACCGGGGCGATCAAGGCAATCGGGGCGCTGGCGCTGGCCGCCTACGTGGTCTCCGGCCGCGGCCTCGAGGACTGGCGCTACATCGCTGACGTGGCGCTGCTGATTCTGGCTACCAATCTCTTCAACCTGCTCGATCTGCGGCCGGGACGGGCTGAGAAGGCGCTGGCGCTGCTCGGGCTCGGGCTCTGCCTCGGCGCCCGGACCCTGGCCCCGATCGAGCTGCTGGGGATCTTCGCCGGCCCGATCCTGGTCGGCGCCTGGCTGACCCTGCGCGAGCAGGCGATGCTGGGCGACACCGGCTCGAACCTGATCGGAGCCGTCGCCGGCGTCTGGCTTTTGACCATTCTCGGCGGCGATGCCCGGCTGGTGGCGCTGGCGATCGTCCTCGCGATCACGATTTACGGGGAGTTACGGTCTATTTCGGCGACCATCGATTCGGTTCCGCCACTGCGCTGGCTAGACTCGCTTGGCAGAGCATGAGTCCAACTAACAAAGGCGACACGAGATTCATCTTCGTCACGGGCGGAGTGGTCTCGGCCCTCGGCAAGGGGATCACCGCCGCCTCCGTTGGACGCCTCCTCGTTTCGCGCGGCTACCGGGTCCAGCTGCAGAAGTTCGATCCCTACATCAACGTCGACCCGGGGACGATGAGCCCGTTCCAGCACGGTGAGGTCTTCGTCACCGAGGACGGCGCCGAGACCGACCTCGACCTCGGCCACTACGAGCGCTTCACCGACGAGAACACTTCGCGCGCCTCGAACGTCACCGCCGGCGCCGTCTACAACTCGGTGATCCGGCGCGAGCGCCGCGGCGACTACCTCGGCGCCACCGTGCAGGTGATCCCGCACATCACCAACGAGATCAAGCAGAAAATCCTCATCGTCGCCGAGTCGCAGTCGGTCGACTTCGTGATCACCGAGATCGGCGGCACCGTCGGCGACATCGAGTCGCTGCCGTTCCTCGAGTCGATCCGCCAGCTCTACACCGACTTGACCCCGAAACGGGCGATGTTCATCCATCTGACGCTGGTGCCATACGTCGGCCACGCCGGCGAGCTGAAGACGAAGCCGACCCAGCACTCGATCAACGAGCTGCGCCGGATCGGGATCCAGCCGCACGCGCTGGTCTGCCGCTCAGAAGGACGACTCGACCGCGAGATCCGCGAGAAGATCGCGCTGTTCGCGAGCCTGCCGGTCGAAGCCGTGATCTCAGCCCACGACGTCGACAACATCTACAAGGTGCCGCTGGTCTTCCGCGCCGAGGGCGTCGACGACCTCGTCCTCGACCACTTCGGCTTGGAGGCACCCTCGCCCGATCTCGCCGAGTGGGAGGCGATGGTGCGACGTGCAGACGCTTCCAGCGGCAAAGTGCGGATCGCGATCGTCGGCAAGTACGTGCAGCTCGCCGACGCCTACAAGTCGGTGATCGAGGCGATCGAGCACGGCGGCATCCACCACGGCGTCGAAACCGAGATCGAGCTGGTCGACTCCGAGAACCTCGACCCCGAGAAGCTCGAGGGCATGGACGGGATCCTGATCCCCGGCGGCTTCGGCGAGCGCGGGATCGAGGGCAAGATCCAGGCGGCGCGGATCGCCCGCGAAGGCTCGATTCCCTACCTCGGGATCTGCCTCGGCATGCAGATCGCCGTGGTCGAGTTCGCCCGCACGGTGGTCGGGATGGACGGGGCCAACTCGGCCGAGTTCGACCCGGAGACCCCGTTCCCGGTCATCGACCTGCTGCCGGAGCAGAAGGAAGTCTCCGACATGGGCGGGACGATGCGGCTCGGCGCCGACCCGGTGAAACTGCACGAGGGCACGAAAGCGCGGGAGATCTTCGGCGAGGCCGTCATCTACAAGCGCCACCGCCACCGTTACGAGGTCAACAACCAGCTGCGGCGCCGGCTCGAAGACGAGGGCCTGGTCTGCGGCGGCACCTCGCCGGACGAGCGCCTGGTCGAGATGATCGAGCTGCCCGACCACCCCTTCTTCGTCGCCTCCCAGTACCACCCCGAGTTCAACTCGCGCCCCAATCGCCCCGAGCCGCTGTTCCGCGAGTTCGTCGGCGCCGCCGCGACCCATGCGGGCGAACGGCCGGCCGACGGGGCCGCCCTGGAGGACGTCGAGGACGCCGCCGAGAGCGACGTCGGCATCCGCCACTCGAGCTGACGCACCTCCGCGTGGGCGTCCCGGCTAGCCTTGGCCCGGTGGAGGGGAATTCTCGACTTTTCGACACCTTCGTTCGGCTCTGCGAGATTCGCAGCCCGACCGGCGAGGAGCGTGAGGTCGCTGACACGGTCGCGGCCGAGCTGCGGGCGCTTGGGCTCGAGGTCAGCGAGGACGATGCCGCCGGACCGGCCGAAGCCGGCGCCGGCAACCTGCTGGCGCGGCTGCCCGGTCAGCGTGACGAGTGGGTGATGTTCTGCGCCCACCTCGACACGGTCCCGCACCGGGGGCAGGTCGAGGTGGTCGACGACGAGGGCGTCTTCCGCAGTCGCGGCGAGACGATCCTCGGCGCCGACAACAAGGCGGCGGTGGCGGTCTTCATGGAGCTGGTCGCCCGCGCCGCCGAAAGCCCGCCACCGGTTGGGATCGAGCTGGTCCTGACCGTTGCCGAGGAGCAGGGACTGCGCGGTGCCAAGGCCTTCGACGTATCGACCCTGCGCTCGCGCGCCGGTTTCGTCCTCGACCATGCCGGCCCGGTCGGCGAGGTGGTCGTGCAGACGCCGACCCAACAGAAGATCCTCGCCGACTTCGCCGGGGTCGAGGCGCACGCCGGGATCCGGCCCGAGGACGGCAGCAGCGCGATCGCGGCAGCGGCAGCGGCGATCTCCCGCATGGAGCTGGGCCGGCTCGACGAGGGGACGACGGCGAACGTCGGCCTGATCTCGGGTGGCACCTCGGGCAACGTCGTCCCCGGCCACTGCGGGATCCACGCCGAGGCGCGCAGCCTCGACGCCGAGCGGGCCGCGGAGGTCGCCGGCAAGATCTCCGACGCCTGCACCTGGGGCGCCAGCGAGCACGGCTGCGACGTCGACGTGCGGATCGAAGAGCTGTTCCGCGGCTACCAGCTGCCGAAGGACTCGCCGGCGCTGGGCTTCGCCGAAGCGGGCCTGCGCGGCGCCGGCCTGGAGCCGCAGCGGGTGGCGATCGGCGGCGGCAGCGACGCCAACGCCTTCCGCCGCGACGGCTACGACTGCGTGCTCCTCTCCAACGGCACCGACATGGTCCACACCTACGACGAGATGGTCCCGGCCCGCAACCTGGTGGCGATGCTCGGCGTCTGCGAGGGAATCGTCGCCGCGGGCGCCGGCGACGGCGCGAGCGAGGCGTGAGCGAGGCGTGAGCGGCCGCCTCGAGCTGCGCCGCGGCGTCGTCGTCTCGGTCGAGCCGCTGTTGGTCGAGGTCGGGGGGAAGCGCCGGCCCGCCTGGGCCGACACGGTCCTGCTGGGGGAGATGCGCGAGGGCGACGAGGTCGTCGTCAACACCGCCGCTCTGGAGCTCGGGCTCGGCTCCGGCGGCTTCGACGTCGTCCACGTCAACCTCACCCGCGGCCTCGATGGCGGCGGCGAGCGGACCGAGCACGTGATCAAGCTCAACTACACCTCGCTGCAGCACCCGGTCGAGCCGGTGGAGACCAAGAAAGCGTCGGTCTACGAGACCGACGGTCTGCCGCCGGTCCTCGTTCTGCCCCTGCACGGACACCTCGCGCCGGCCGCCTGGGCCGCTGCGCAGTTCTCGCCGGGGCTGCGGGTCGGATACGTGCAGACCGGGGGAGGGGCCTTGCCGGGGTCCTATTCCCGCGACGTCGCCGAGCTGCGCGAGCGCGGCCTGCTCTGCGGCCACATCACCGCCGCCCCCGCCTACGGCGGCGAACACGACGCGCTCAGCACCGTCGGCGCCCTCGACGCGGCCGCGACGCGGCTTGGCTGGGAGGCGATCGTGGTCGGGCCTGGCCCGGGAATCATCGGCTCCGACACCGAGTTCGGCCACGGTGGCATCGCCGCGCTGGAGAGCGCCCACGCCGCCCTCTCGCTGGGGATGCTGGTGACGATCTCCCCGCGCCTTTCCTCCTCGGACCCTCGCCAACGCCATCTCGGCCTCAGCCACCACACCTACACCGTGTTGGAACTGCTCCTCGCCCCGGTCAGCGTCGCGGTCCCATCCGGATATCCGGATGTCGCCTCCGAACTCAGGGAAGCGCCGGCGGAGCGCCACCAGCTCCTCGAAGCCCCGCCGGATCTCGACGCCTACGCCGCTTCGGGCCTGCCGACGACCACCATGGGCCGGTCCCTCGCCGAGGATCCCCTGTTCTTCGCCGCGCCTCTCGTCGCGGGAGCACTCCTCCTGCGGGCCTGAGCGCACGGTCCCTTGCGGGCCAAGGGTTGTGGTCTGGCGGCGAGAACCTGCGTCCATGGCCATCGCCGTCAAACCCGCGATCCCCGCTGCTCCCGCGACCGCCGGCGCCGATGCCCGCTTCGAGGGCCTCGTCCTCGACTTCCTCGCCTACCTGGAGCTCGAGCGCGGGCTCTCGCGCAATACGCTCAACGCCTACCGCACCGATCTTCTTCAGTACGGCGAATACCTCTCCGCGCACAGCCTCGACGCGCTGACGGCGCGCCCGGCCGAGGTCGCCGACTTCCTCGCCGAGCTGGCGACCGGGGAGGGGGAGCGGCCCGCCTGCTCCTCGTCGACGATCCACCGCAAGGCCGCCTGCCTGCGCTCCTTCTACAAGCACCTGCGCCGCGATGAGCTGATCGGCGACGACCCGACCGCTGCGCTGAGCGCCCCGCGGCGCTCGAAGAAACTGCCGCACGTCCTCAACTACGCCGAGGTCCAGAAGCTGCTGGCCTCGCCGCAGGGCAGCGAGCCGACGGCGCTGCGCGACCGGGCGCTGCTCGAGGTGATGTACGCCTGCGGGCTGCGCGCCTCGGAGACGATCGGGCTCGAGCTCGGCGACATCGACACCCACGAGGGCTTCCTGCGCGCCCGCGGCAAGGGCTCGAAGGAAAGGCTGGTGCCGCTGGGCCGCCAGGCGATCGCCGCGATCAACGGCTACCTGCGCGGCGGCCGGTCGAAGCTGATCGGCGAACGCCACGAGGTCAAGCTCTTCGTCAACTTTCGCGGCGGGCCGCTGACCCGCCAGGGCCTCTACAAGATCGTCCAGCGCCACGCCCGCGACGCCGGCCTCGCGGGCCGGATGAGCCCGCACACCCTGCGCCACAGCTTCGCCACCCACCTGCTCTCCGGCGGCTGCGACCTCCGCGCCGTCCAGGAGATGCTCGGCCACGCCGACATCTCCACGACCCAGATGTACACCCACCTCTCCGGCGAGCGCCTCAAGGAGGTCTATTTCAGCGCCCATCCCCGGGCCAGCTCCGATTAACTCCGAGCCACCCAGGGCGTGTCCGAGTTTTCGGTGCCATATGCGCCCATAAACTCGGACACCCCCGTCAGATAGAACTCAGGGGATGCCGGAGCTGCCCGAGGTCGAGACCGTCGCCAGGCAGCTCGAGCCGGAGCTGGAAGGGCGGCGGATCGAGGAGCTTGAGGTGCTCGACGGGCGCTGGTCGCGTCCAGTCCCGCCCGAGGAGCTCGGGGCCGCGGTCGCCGGCGCCACGATCGAGGGCCTGGGACGGCGGGGCAAGTACCTGCTGCTGGGGCTCGACGGCGAGCGCACCCTGGTCATGCACCTGCGGATGACCGGCAATCTCGTCTTGGTTGAGGGGGATGAGGTGCTCGATCCCTCCGAGGGGCGGCGGCTCTACGAGGGCGAGCGCTCGACCTCGGCCCGACACCTGCGGGCGCGCTTCCTGCTCGACGACGGCCGCGAGGTCTGGTTCACCGACCCGCGCCGCTTCGGCGAGGCCTTCCTGATCGAGAACAGTGGGCTCGCGGAGCGCTTCGTCGGCCGGGTCGGGATCGAGCCACTCTCGCCGGAGTTCACCCCGGAGGCGCTGGGGGCGATGGCGGCGGGCCGCACGGCGCCGCTGAAGTCGTTCCTGCTCGACCAGTCCGGCGTCGCCGGAGTCGGCAACATCTACGCCGACGAGGCGCTCTACCGCGCCCGCCTGCATCCCCTCTCTCCGGCCGGTTCGATGAAGCCCGAGCATCTGCAGGCCCTCCGCGACGGGGTCGTCGCCGCTCTGGAAGCGGGTATCGACGCCGGCGGCTCCTCGATCGACGACTACCGCGACGGCCGCGGCGAGAAGGGGACGATGCAGGAGAAGTTCCTCGTCCACACCCGCGAGGGGGAGCCCTGTCCCTCCTGCGCCGGTGAGATCGTCCGCATCGTCGTCGGCGGCCGCTCGACCTACTTCTGCCCGAGCTGCCAAGTGCGGCTGCGCCGCCGTCCGCGCCGCCGGGCAAAGTAGGACGGTGCCCGGAAACACGGTCAAGACCGAGGCGATCGTCCTCCGCAGCATCCGCTACGGCGAGGCCGATCGCATCCTCCACCTCTACTCGAAGTCGCAGGGGCGGCTGGGCGCGATCGCCAAGGGCGCCCGCAAACCGAAATCCCGCTTCGGCGGCCGCCTGGAGCCGTTCTTTCGGCTCGACCTGATCCTCCACGAAGGCCGCAGCGACCTGCTGACCGTGACCAACGTCGCCACCGTCGAGGGCTATCCGCGCCTGCGCTCCTCCGGCCCGGCGCTGACCGCCGGCGCCCGCGCCTGCGACGCGGTCCTGCGCCTGCTCGACTCGGCCGAGCCGAACCCGCCCGCCTACAACCTGCTCTGCCGCTACCTGGCGCTGCTCGACGATCCCGAGCAGCCGCGCGCGGCCGAGCTCGAGGTGGCGCTCGCCTTCCGGCTGAAGCTGGCGCTGGTCGCCGGCTTCACGCCCGAGCTCGCCTCCTGCACGAGCTGCGGTGAGGCCGAGCACCTGGTCGGGTTCTCCGGCGCCGCCGGCGGCGTCGTCTGCGCCAGCTGCGACGCGGGCTCGTTCGAGCTCACCGAGGGCGCTCACGCCTTCATGGTCGAGGCGCTGGCGAAGCCGCTCAGCGAGGCGCCGGCGGCTGACCCGCGGGCGCTGCGCCAGGTCGAGCGCGCCGTTGGCGAGACGCTGGAGCACCACGCGCACGTCCAACTTCGCGCCGCCGCCTAGCCAGACGCCTGCAAACCGACGCAGCTCGGCGTCCTCGGTCGCTTGTGTGCAAAGCACACGGCGCTTCCTGCGTCCTTGATCTGCTTGGTTTTCGCCGTCTGGCGGTGGCCGCGTGGCCCCTATGATCGGTCGGTGCCCGCAACCGCCACCTTCGAGGACCGGATACGCGCCTGGGAGGACGAGTTCCTCTCCGAGCACGCGACCCGCTCCTACCCGGCACGGCGCCGGGCCGAGGAGCCCGACAGCCCGATGCGGACGCCGTTCCAGCGCGATCGCGACCGGATCGTCCACTCCAAGTCCTTCCGCCGCCTCAAGCACAAGACCCAGGTCTTCGTCGCCCCCGAGGGGGACCACTACCGCACCCGCCTCACCCACACGCTGGAGGCCTGCGGGATCGCTCGCACGGTGGCGCGGGCGCTGGCCCTCAACGAGGACCTGACCGAGGCGATCGGGCTCGGCCACGACCTCGGACACCCGCCCTTCGGCCACGCTGGCGAGGCGACCCTCGCCGCAGCCCTCTCCGAGCGCTGCGGTGGCATGGGCTTCAAGCACAACGAGCACTCGCTGCGGGTCGTCGACGTGCTCGAGCGCGACGGCCAGGGCCTCAACCTGACCGAGCAGGTCCGCGACGGCATCCTCAACCACACCGGGCCGAACAAGCCGGCGACGCTGGAGGGCCGGATCGTCAAGCTGGTCGACCGCGTCGCCTACATCAACCACGACATCGACGACGCGCTGCGCGCCGGCATCCTCCATCCCGAGGACCTGCCAACCGCGGAGATCGAGTTGCTGGGCCCGAGCGGCTCGACCCGGATCGACACCCTGGTCGCCGACATCGTCGAGCACTCCACCGCGGCCGGCGACATCGTCCAGAGCGAGGAGATCGGGATGGCGATGCTGCGCCTGCGCAAGTTCATGTTCGAGCGCGTCTACCTCGGTCCCGACGCCCAGAGCGAGCACGGCCGGGTCGAACGGGCGATGCGCGGCCTCTTCGAGCACTACATGGAGAGCCCCGGCGAGGTGCCTAGCTGGGACCCCGGGGCGAGCGACTGCCAGCGCGTCGCCGACTACATCGCCGGGATGACCGACCGCTACTGCATCGCCAAGTTCACCGAACTGACCGTGCCCGAGGAGTCGAAGTTCTGATGGCGCTGATCTCGCCGGAGAGCCTCGAACGCGTCAAGCAGGCGGCCGACATCGTCGAGGTGATCTCCGCCCACACCGACCTGCGCCGCCAGGGCGCCCGCTGGACCGGGCTCTGCCCTTTCCACGACGAGCGCACGCCGTCGTTCTCGGTCGAGCCGCAGGAGAAGCTCTACCACTGCTTCGGCTGTGGGGTTGGCGGCGACGTGATCAAGTTCGTCGAGGAGAAGGAGGGGGTCGGCTTCGCCGAGGCGGTCGAGCTGCTGGCCGACCGCTACGGGGTTGAGCTGGAGCGCGAGCAGGAGGACCCGAAAGCGGAGGCGCGGCGCCAGCAGCGCCGGCGGCTCGAGCAGTTGCTGGAGCGCACCTCGGCCTACTACGCCAACTACCTCTGGGAGTCGAAGGAGGCTGGCAAGGCCCGCGACTACCTGGCCGAGCGCGGCCTCGGCGAGCAGGTGCTGCGCGACTTCGGCGTCGGCTACGCGCCCAGCGCCTGGGACAAGATCCTCGTCCGCGGCCAGCAGGCCGGCTTCAGCGTCGGCGAGCTGCACGGCGTCGGCCTCGCCCAGCGCAACCAGCAGGGCCGCGAGTACGACCGCTTCCGCTCGCGGATCATGTTCCCGATCCGCGACCGCCGCGGCCGCACCCTGGGTTTCGGCGGCCGGGCGATGCGCACCGACCAGGGCGCCAAGTACGTGAACACGGCCGAGACCGACTTCTTCCACAAGAGCCAGATGCTCTACGGGGTCGACCGCGCCAAAGCGGCGATTCCGAAGACCGGCCGCGCCGTCGTCGTCGAGGGTTACACCGACGTGCTCGCCCTGCACCAGGCGGGGATCGAGGAGGCGGTCGGGGTGATGGGGACGGCGATCACCGGCGAGCAGGTGGCGACCCTCTCGGGGATGGTCGACGAGGTGGTGCTGGCACTCGACGCCGACTCGGCCGGCCAGGAGGCGATGCTGCGGGCCCAGCGAGTCGCCGCCGGGCGGCGGATGCGCCTGCGGGTGGCGGCGATGCCCGAGGGCGTCGATCCGGCGGAGATGCTGGCCGAGCCCGGTGGCGCCGAGCGCTTCGCCGCCCTGGTCGAGGCGGCGGAGGAGCTGACCTCCTTCCAGGTCGGCCTCGTCCTCGCCCGCACCGACGTCGCCTCGCCGGTCGAGCGCGACCTGGCGCTGAGCGAGGTGGCACCCGTCCTGGCCGGGCTGGGGGAGTCGGCCAGCCGCGACGACCTCGTCCGCCGCGTCGCCGAGCGCCTCGACCTCGAGCCGGCGATGGTGATGGGCCGGGTGGTGGCGGCGGAGCCGGTCAGCGGCGGTGAGCAGGCGCCACCCCGTCAGACCACCGCGCGCCAGGCGCCGCCACCGCG
>JAENWU010000210.1 GCA_016649905.1 Thermoleophilia bacterium | reverse complement strand
TTCAGCATCGTCTGCCAGGTGGCGGCGAGGCCGGCGCCGGGCTGCCAGCGGCTGGCGGCGACCACCTGGTCGCGGCGGGCGATCAGCCTTCGCACCGACTCGACCGTGAACAGGTAACGGGCGCCGGGCGCCAGGCCCGACCAGCCGGCGCTGCCGAGCGAGCCGGCGAAGCTGTCTCGGTTGGCGATCCGGATCCAGTCGCCGTCGCGAAAGCGGTCGAGCTCGCGCAGCGCCTCGTCGGGGTCGGCGGCGGCGCCGACGACACCGAGCCCGCAGCTCTCGCAGCGGCTGACCGGGCCGGCCAGGCCGGGCTGGTGGCTGAGCCAGCCGAAGAGCGGCTCGCCGCAGGCGGGGCAGGGAGGGTTCTCGGGGCCGGCACCGGCCTCGAGCGGGACGACGGGGGTGTGCTGTGCATCGCTCATGCCCGATAGCGTACGGCCCGTGGACACGACGGAGATTTTGTCGCGCGAGCGACTCTGGTCCCCCCGGGTCGGGGTCGCAGCCGTCGTCGGAGGCCTCCTGGCGCTGCTCGGCTTCATCCTCCTGCAGGGCGCGATCGGCGGCGACGCCAACTTCGAAAGCCTCGGTGAAGCGCACAAGAACAGCTCCACCGTCTGGCTCGCCGGCGCCGCCACCTGCATCGGCTACCTGCTGCTGACGGCGCCGCTCTACTTCCTCTTCCGCGCCGCCCAGGTCCGCAGCCCGCGGGTCAAAAACCAGATGGTCGGCATCGTCATCCTCGGTCCGCTGCTGCTGGGCCTCTCGGCGCCGCTGATCTCCGGCGGCACCCAGGAGGCGGCGAACAAGTACCTCGACGGCAACGCCAAGCTGACCCTGACTCCGGCCGAAGCCAAGAACGAATGCGCGGACGACAAACAGGACAAGAGCGCTGAGGAGTTCGCCGAAGACTTCGAACCGAGCGCTGGGCAGACGCCGCTGGCTGCCTGCGAGGACAAGAAGACCGAGGAAGACAAAGCTTCCAACGCGATCAGGGACTCGACGCTGCTGAAGATCGGCCAGTTCGCCGGCCTCGCCGGCGGTTTCTCGCTCCTGGTCGGACTGCTCTACACGGGGCTGTGGACGATGCGGACGGGCCTGCTGACGCGGTTCTGGGGCTCGCTCGGGATGGCGGTCGGCTTCGCCTCGCTGATCGGCTTCTCACCGCTCACCTTCATCTGGTTCATCTACGTCGGGATCCTCCTGCTGGGCATCCTGCCCGCGAGCAAACCGCCGGCTTGGGAAGCGGGCGAAGCCGTCCCCTGGCCGACCCCCGGCGAGAAAGCCGCCGCCGCGATGGAACCCGAGGACCCCGACACGATCGACGTCGGCTCCGCCGAGGTCGACCCGACCGAGCAACCGCGAAAGCGGAAGAGGCGGAACGGCCAGGGCGAGTAGGGGGCTTCGCTTAACTTTTTTGAGGAGCGCGCGGCGGCCGTACGACTTGCGAAGTGTCAAAAAAGTACAAGACGCTCCGCCCCCTACTCGCCCTGGCCGGCGGCCACTCGCTTCCGGTGCGTTCGGATCTCGGAGAGCATGCGCTCGAGCCGGGGCTCTGCCGAGGTATCGACGTAAGTCATCGCATTGGCCACGCCCGGATGCACGGCGGCGATGCGGTCGTGCATGGCTTGGGCGACGGCGCGGTAGGTGGGGTGGCCCTCGCGGCCGGAGCGCAGCTCGATCAGGTGCATCGCCTCGCGCGCGTTCATGTCGAGCACATAGCGGATCCGGTAGCCCAGGCAGAGGGCATACGGCGCCAGCTCCGCCATCCCGGCGTCCACCAGCCGTTCGTACTCGGCTCGCGAGCGATCGAGCGCACGTCGGTACTCGTCGGCCACGCCCGCGGCCTCGAGCTCCTCCGGCACGCCCGCCCCGAGGTCGGGGGTGAAGGTCTGCCACTGGATCGTGAGCATGCGGTGGCGCTGGAGGTCGCGGAACGCGCCGTAGTCGGAGACGATCTCGAAGCGGTAGCGCAG
>JAENWU010000100.1 GCA_016649905.1 Thermoleophilia bacterium | reverse complement strand
CGCTCGCCGGGGCCGAGATCGTCGGCGCGCCCCCCTGGGTCGCCGTGCGCGAGATCTCCACCCCCCTCGACGGCACCGTCTCCGTTTCCCTGCAGGCCCCGGCGGGGGCCACCTTCGCGGTGGTCCTCCGCGGCGGGGCCAGCGGCCGCGCGCTGGCGCGGGCCGTCACGGGCGCCGGCGGGACGGCGGCGATCTCCTACGACAACTGCGGCGGCGACAGCGTCAGCCTCGAAGTCAGGAGCCTGGCGGGCTCCGGCGCCTTTGAGGCAACCGTCGTCAGGCCCTAGCCTGCGCGCCTCACCCCGCCGGCCCGCGCTCAAGCGCTCGGATCGGCCCAATCGCGATTTCGGACAATGGTCCGCCCACGGGCGGATTCTTGGCTCTGCCAGCGGCTTCCCGGACGACTTTAGCCCGGGAGCCCGGTTCTGGACGTATGGTCTAGAGAAGTTGTCGAACATATGTGGTCCCATTCACCCATGGACTTCGCAGGGACCCGCCGTCTCGCCGCCCTCGGGCTGGCCTCCGCCGTGCTTCTCGCCGCCGCCTTCGTCCCCGCCGCGAGCGCCGCGCCCGGCATCGCCGCGGCCAGGGCGGTGACGGCATCGCCCGGCATCGCCGCGTCGTCCCAGAGCGAGGAAGGGATGAGCATCGAGTTCACGCGCGGCACCGCCACGGTTGCGGGTCCCGGCGCCCTCGTCAGCGTCAGGTGCGAGGGCACCGGCTCGCGCAGCTGCGTCGGCACCCTCTCGATCGAAGCTCCCGGCGAACCCCCTGAGGTGCCCTACTCGATCGACCGCGGTGAGGAGCGGGTCGTCGTCGTGCCCCTCGGCGAGCAGCGCAGCATCTTCGACGGGATCATCTCGATCAAGACCCGCGTCACCGCTCACACGGTGCAGCCGACGGGTGAGTCGGTCCGCACTGCCCGCACGCTGCGCTTCAAGTAAACCCGGCCGGCAGCAGCCCGCTATCCTTGCGTCAGCCTCGCGCCTTGGGCCCGAGGCTTTTCCTTGTAACGGCAGAGTAGGAAGAGGGAAGCAATGGCTCGCGGAGATGTCCGCATCGCGGTGACGTTGGCTTGCGAAGACTGCAAGCGACGCAATTACCAGACCAACAAGTCCCGGCGAAATTCGCCGGATCGCATCGAGATGCGCAAGTTCTGCCGGTGGTGCGGTCACCACACCGCTCACAAGGAGACGCGGTAATCACCGATGGCCAAAACGCGCGCACAGCGGAAGGCCGAGCGCCGGGCTCGGGAAGCTGAAGAGCGCAAGCGCTCCGACGGCGACCGCGAGGTCGCCTCGCGGGCGCAGCACGACACCCAGGTTCCGATCTCCGGTGACATAGCCGAGATCGAAGCGGTCGAGGCCGGCATCGCCGCCGGCGCCTCGGAGGCCGAGCTCGAAACGCCCGATGCGCCGAAGCCGACGCGGGCCGACCGTCGCGCCGAAGCGAGGACGCAGAAAGAATCTGAGAAGCGCCAGCGCGACGAGCAGAAGCGCCGCGAGGCCCAGCAGCTCGAAAAAAAACAGAAACAGGCCAAAGCCGAACGCTCCCAGCGCGGCGGCGTGATCGGATTCCTGCTTTCCTGCTGGGCCGAGCTGAAGAAAGTGCAGTGGCCGGATCGCGACACGCTGATCCAGGCAACCGCCGTCACCGTCCTCTTCGTCGCCGTGGCCGCCGCTTACCTCGGCGCCCTCGACGCTCTCTTCAATTACCTCGTCAAGCAGATCCTCTAGCCGAGGGTCAACGAACAAAGGCTTCTGATTTGTATCGCTGGTACGTGATCAACACCTACTCCGGGCACGAGAACAAGGTCAAGCACAACCTTGAGCACCGGGTGCAGACGATGAGCCAGAACCGCAATGTGCGGCAGGTCGTCGTGCCGACCGAACAGGTCTCGGAGATGAAGGACGGGCAGAAAATCCAGACCGAGAAACGGACGATGCCCGGTTACGTCCTCGTCAACATGGAGATGACCGACGACGCCTGGGGCCTGGTCAAGAACACGCCCGGCGTGACCGGCTTCGTCGGCTCGCGCAACAAGCCGGTGCCGCTCTCCAAACCGGAGGTTGACCGGCTGCTGCACCGCGAGACCGCTGAGCGCCCGCGCACCCAGGCCCAGTTCGCGATCGGCGAATCCGTCAAAGTCATTTCGGGCCCGCTCTCGGACTTCTCCGGTGAGATCGCCGAGATCAACGAGGACGCCGCCAAACTCAAGGTCCTGGTCTCGATCTTCGGTCGCGAGACGCCCGTAGAGGTCGGTTACGACCAAGTCAAGAAGATCTAGCTACGCTCCCCAACCCCTTATGGCCAAAAAAGTCCTCACCCTCATCAAGCTTCAGATCCAGGCGGGCAACGCCAACCCGGCGCCGCCGGTCGGTCCCGCGCTGGGCCAGCACGGCGTCAACATCATGGACTTCTGCAAAGCGTTCAACGCGCAGACCCAGTCCGAAGGCGGGACGATCATCCCGGTCGAAATCACGGTCTACGAGGACCGCTCGTTCACCTTCATCACCAAGACGCCGCCGGCCGCCATCCTGATCAAGGAGGCGATTCGGATCCCGAAGGGCTCCGGCGAGCCGCACGTCAACAAAGTCGGGACGATCTCCCAGGACCAGATCCGTGAGATCGCCGAACGCAAGATGCCCGACCTCAACGCCAACGACATCGACGCCGCCTCGAAGATCATCGCCGGCACCGCCCGCTCGATGGGCGTCGACGTCAAATAGGAGATTTCGTGGCCCACGGCAAGCGATACCGCCAGCAGTACGACAAAGTCGACCGCGACCGCGCCTACCCGCCGGCCGAGGCGATCGCGCTGGTCAAAGAGACCGCCAGTGCCAAATTCGACGAGACCGTCGAGGTGCACGTCCTGCTCGGCGTCAACGTCCGCCACGCCGACGAGCAGCTGCGCGGCACCCTGGCCCTGCCGCACGGGCTCGGCAAGGACGTCACCGTCGCCGTCTTCGCCCAGGGCCAGCAGGCCCGTGACGCCGAGGCCGCCGGTGCCGACTTCGTCGGCGGCGACGACCTGGCGAAAAAAGTCGAGGAGGGCTGGACCGGCTTCGACGTCGCCGTGGCGACGCCCGACATGATGCCGACGGTTGGCCGGCTCGGCCGTGTCCTCGGACCGCAGGGCAAGATGCCGAACCCCAAGGTCGGCACCGTCACCGACGACATCCAGAAGGCCGTCAGCGATTCGAAGTCGGGCAAAGTCGAATACCGCACCGACCGCCAGGCGATCGTCCACATGGCGATCGGCAAGGCCGGCTTCGACCAGGACAAGCTGCTTGACAACTACACCACCGTGATCGACGAGATCAATCGCGCCAAGCCGGCTTCGGCCAAGGGCAAATACATCATCTCCTGCACGCTCTCGAGCACGATGGGCCCTGGCATCCGAGTCGATACGACCAAGTCGGCCGACCGCGAACTCGCCGGCGTCGGCGCCGGGCAGACCGCAGCGGAGCCGGCGAGCGCCTAGACTGCGTCGCCGCTCACCCCAGACCACCGGCGGGGCACTGCCCACAAGCCCGGTGCAGGTAAGACAATGAACCGCGAAGAAAAGTCAGCCACCATCCAAGAGATTGCCGCCCAGATCGAGGCATCTGAGGCGATCTTCGCTGTCGACTACCGCGGTATCAGCGTTCCCCAGGCAGCCGAGCTGCGCACCAAACTGCGCGAGGCCGACGCCAGCTTCCGCATCGTCAAGAACCGCCTGACGAAACTCGCCGCCGAGAAAGCGGGCGAGGGCCGTCTCGCCGAGCTGCTGCAGGGCCCGACCGCCCTCACCTTCGTCCGCGGCGACACCGCCCAGGCCGCGAAAGCGATCACCACCTTCAACAAAGAGCACGCCGTGCTCACCTACAAGGGCGGTTTCATGGAGGCGACCTTGCTCGACGAGGCCACCTTCACGTCGATCGCCCGCCTGCCCACGCGCGACGTCCTCAACGGCCAGTTCGCCGGCGTCGTCGCCAGCCCGATCACCGGCCTGGTCCGTGGGCTGGGCTCGATGATTTCCGGCCTTGCCCTGCAGCTCGGGCAGATCGCCGAGAAAGGGCTGGTCTCGGGAGAGGCACCCGCCGCAGCACCCGCGGAGCCCGAGGCCGCTCCTGAGCCCGAGGCAGAGGCTCCGGAGGCAGAGGCGACCGAGGAGGCTCCGGAGGCAGAGGAGTCCGCAGACGACAAAACTTCAGAACAAGATTCGAACGAGGAAGAGGGGTAACACCAGATGGCAGCAGCAACCAAAATTTCGACCGAGGACTGGATCGGGGAGCTGAAAGGCATCTCCGTCCTCGAGCTCTCCGAGCGGATCAAAGCGCTCGAGGAGGAGTTCGGCGTCTCCGCGACCGCGGTGGCCGCTGCGGCCCCGCCGGCAGCCGGGGCCCCGGCTGACGGCGGCGGTGGCGAGGAAGAAGCCTCCACGGTCGATGTCGTCATCACTGAGGTCGGCGGGCAGAAAGTCCCCGTGATCAAGGTGGTCCGCGCTGCGACCGGGCTCGGCCTCAAAGAGGCCAAGGCCCTCGTCGACGCGGCCCCCGGCCCGATCAAAGAGGGCATCGAGCGCGAGGAGGCCGAGAAACTCAAGGCCGATCTCGAGGAGGCCGGAGCGACGGTCGAGCTCAAATAGAGCACCGTCGTCCGGCTCTGGGATCCGAGTCCCAGAGCCAAACTCGCGGCCGCGGGTAGCTGTGTGTTATTTTTCGCGGTCGCGCGCCATTTGAGTACCCCTGCCCAGACTTGCGCTTTATCTACGTCCCTCTGACCGCCCGAGGAGTCGCCGACTTGGCACGTTCCAACGCTGCCCCCGTAACCCGTAGGAGTTTTTCCCGCCTAGAGAACCCCCTCGAAGTCCCACACCTGATCGATATCCAGCGACGTTCCTTTGCGGAACTGACGGATCCCGAGAGCGGTGGGCTGAGGGAGACGATCAACGACATATCCCCGATTGAGGACTACACGGGGAATCTGCAGATCGTCTTCGGTGCCTTCAAGTTCGAGGAGCCGCCGCACTCGATCGAAGAGTGCCGTGAGAAGGACATGACGTACTCGCGGCCATTGACCGCGACCGTCGCCTTCCAGAACAAGGAGACCGGCGAGATCCGTGAGCAGGCCGTCTTCATGGGTGATTTCCCGTGGATGACCGAGCGCGGGACTTTCATCATCAACGGCACCGAGCGCGTCGTCGTGACGCAGCTCGTGCGTTCGCCTGGCGCCTATGTGATGGCGCCGAAGGACCCTGAAAAGCAGGTCTTCATCGCCAACCTGATGCCGGCACGTGGCTCCTGGTTGGAGCTCGAAGTCGACAAAAAAGGCCGCGTCTACGTCCGTATCGATCGCAAGCGCAAGCTGCCGGTGACGGTGCTGCTGCGGGCGATGGGCTACGTCGAGGACCAGCAGCTGCTGGACATGTTCGACAACTCGATCTACATGCGGCACACGATCGAGTCCGACACCGAAGCGACCCGGACCGAAGAGGGCGCCCTGATCGAGCTGTTCAAAAAGCAGCGCCCGGGCGAGCCGCCGTCGGTTGACGCCGCCCGCGGGCTGCTCGAGCAGCTCTTCTTCGATCCCAAGCGCTACGACCTCACCCGGGTCGGCCGTTACAAGCTCAACGCCCGTCTCGATCTCGACATCGACCTCGAGACGCGGGTGCTCACCCACGACGACATCATCGCCCTGGTCAAGGAGCTGGTCTCCCTGCCGAAGCTGCTCGGGATCCCCGAGGAGATCGACGAGGAGAACCCGATCAAAGACTATGCCGCGGAGGCCATCACCTACCCGCGCGAGCCCGTCTACGAGCACCTCGACGAGTACGAGCACTTCGGCAATCGCCGCCTGCGCACCGTCGGCGAGCTGATCCAGGAGGCCTTCCGGATCGGTCTCTACCGGATGGAGCGGGTCGTCCGTGAGCGCCTCACCACCGAGGACTCAGACGCGATCACGCCGCAGACGATCATCAACATCCGCCCGGTTGTGGCGGCGATGAAGGAGTTCTTCGGCTCCTCGCAGCTCTCGCAGTTCATGGATCAGACCAACAGCCTCGCCGGGCTCACCCACAGGCGACGGCTCTCGGCACTCGGTGCCGGCGGCCTGACCCGTGAGCGGGCGCCGATCGAGGTTCGCGACGTGCACCCGACCCATTACGGCCGAATGTGCCCGATCGAGACGCCGGAGGGTCCGAACATCGGCCTGATCGGCTCGTTGGCCTCCTACGCCCAGGTATCGGAGCACGGCTTCGTCACCACCCCCTACCGCCTTGTCGCGGACGGCGTCGTCAGTAAAGAGATCGTCCACTACGACGCCACCCAGGAGGAGGACAAGGTGATCGCCCAGGCGAACTCCGAGTTCGACTCCAAGACCGGCAAATTGAAAGGCCCGACGGTTCTGGTCCGCGCCGGCGAGCAGGAGTACGCGACCGCCACCCCCAAGGAAGTCGACCTGATGGACGTCTCTCCGTCCCAGATCTGGTCGGTGGCGACCTCGCTGATCCCGTTCCTCGAGCACGACGACGCCAACCGGGCGCTGATGGGCTCCAACATGCAGCGCCAGGCGGTGCCGTTGCTGAAGCCCGACCCGCCATTGATCGGCACCGGCATGGAGCGCCGTGCCGCGACCGACACCGGCGATGTCGTGCTGGCCCTGTCCGACGGCGAAGTCAGCCACGTCGACGCCGAGCGGATCGTCGTCGTCAGCAGCACGCAGAAAGACGAGTACACGCTGCACAAGTTCCAGCGCTCGAACCAGGGAACGATCATCCACCAGCGGCCGATCGTCAAGAGCGGCCAGATGGTGAAGGAGGGCGACGTGCTCGCCGATGGCTCCTCCACCGGTGGCGGCGAGATCGCCCTGGGCAAGAACTGCCTGGTCGCCTTCATGTCCTGGGAGGGCTACAACTTCGAGGACGCGATCATCCTCTCCGAGCGCCTGGTCAAGGACGACGAACTCACCTCGATCCACATCGAGGAGTACGAGATCGACGCCCGCACGACCAAGCTCGGCGACGAGGAGATCACCCGCGACATCCCCAACCGTTCCGAGGAGAGCCTGCGCAATCTGGATGAGCGCGGGATCGTCCGGGTCGGCGCCGAGGTCGACGCCGGCGATCTGCTGGTCGGCAAGGTGACGCCGAAGGGTGAGACCGAGCTGACCGCCGAGGAGAAGCTGATCCGCGCGATCTTCAAGGAGAAGGCGCGCGAGGTCCGCGACACCTCGCTGAAAGTCCCGCACGGCGCGGGTGGCGTCGTGATCGAGGTGCTGACGTTCAGCCGCGACGACGGCGACGATCTGCCCCCGGGCGTCAACGACCTGGTCCGCGTCTATGTCGCGATCAAGCGCAAGATCGCCGAGGGCGACAAGCTCGCCGGCCGTCACGGGAACAAGGGTGTGATCTCCAAGATCGTGCCCGAGGAGGACATGCCTCACCTCGCCGACGGCACCCCCGTCGACGTCATCCTCAACCCGCTCGGCGTGCCGAGCCGGATGAACATCGGTCAGATCCTCGAGACCCACCTTGGTTGGGTCGCGGCGAACGGCTGGTACGACGACGGCTCCGAGGCCTACAAGCAGGCCCACTCCGACGAAGGCGACGGTCGCGTCTACGTGGCGACCCAGGTCTTCGACGGCGCCACGGTCGAGGACGTCGACACGGCGTTGGTCGAGTGGTCCAAAGAGAACGAAGACCGCGGCATCGATCTCGGTATCGACATGAACGAGCGTGTCGGCGCCAAGGCGTCGGGGACCGCGCAGCTCTACAACGGTCGCACCGGCGAGCCCTACGAGGGCAAGGTCACGGTCGGCTACATGTACATCCTCAAGCTCCTGCATCTGGTCGACGACAAGATCCACGCTCGTTCGACCGGCCCCTACTCGCTGGTCACCCAGCAGCCGCTGGGCGGCAAGGCGCAGTTCGGCGGTCAGCGCTTCGGCGAGATGGAGGTCTGGGCCCTGGAGGCCTACGGCGCCGCCTACACGTTGCAGGAGATGCTCACGGTCAAGTCCGACGACACGGTCGGGCGGGTCAAGGCGTACGAGGCGATCGTCAAGGGCGAGAACATTCCCGAGCCCTCGATCCCGGAGTCCTTCAAAGTCCTTTTGAAGGAGATCCAGAGCCTCTCGCTGGACGCCAACGTCGTCTCCGAGGGGAGCGACGTCGAAATCTCCGACGAGGAGGATGACCTGCTGAAAGCGGCCGAGGAGCTGGGGATGGACCTGACCGGCGTTCGCGCCGACTCCTCCAACGGAGCCGCGGACGAGCAGGAGGAGCAGATCGTCTCCGAGGGCGAGGCTGGAACTGATGGTGATGCCGCCGAGGCCCAAGAGGCCGCGCCGGCAGAGGTGGAGGACTGATGATCGACATCAACAATTTCGACGCGATCGAGATCGGGCTCGCGTCCTCGAAGAAGATCCGCTCCTGGAGTTGGGGCGAGGTAACGAAGCCCGAGACGATCAACTACCGGACGCTGAAGCCCGAGAAAGACGGGCTCTTCTGCGAGCGCATCTTCGGTCCGACCAAGGACTGGGAGTGCTACTGCGGCAAGTACAAGCGCGTCCGCTACAAGGGAATCGTCTGCGAGCGCTGCGGCGTCGAGGTGACCCGTTCCAAGGTTCGCCGCGAGCGCATGGGTCACGTCGACCTCGCCTCGCCGGTCTCCCACATCTGGTTCTTCAAGGGTGTGCCGAGCCGGATCGGCTACCTGATCGACATGGCTCCGAAAGAGCTCGAGAAGGTTCTCTACTTCGCGGCGTCGATGGTCACCTGGGTCGATGTGGAGGCCCGTGACAAGGACGTCGGCAAACTTGAGAAAGAGGTCAAAAAAGTCACCGACTCCTACGAGTCGGAAAGACAGAAACGGACTCAGGAGCTGAGCGAGTCGCTCGAGCGCCGGATCAAGTATCTCGACGACGGCACCCAGGACAAGTTCGACGACGAGGACCACATTTGGGCCGATTCCCTGAAGCTGACCGCGGCGCAGCTGCGCAAGCTGAAGGACGACGAACGGGCCAAAATGACCAAAGAACTGCGCAAACAGTTCGACGCCGAGATCGCCGACACCGAGGCCTACCTCGAAGAGGCGATCGAGCGGATGGGCGAAGTCTGGAAGATCTTCACCGAGATGAAGGCGAAGGACGTCGTCAACGACGAGACCGTCTTCCGTGAGCTCAAGGACAGGTTCGGCTCCCCGTTCGGCTGGGGCGAGTACTTCCGCGGCGGCATGGGCGCCGAAGCGGTTCGCGACCTGCTCGAACAGGTCGACCTCGCGGCCGACTGCGAGGAACTGGAGCAGATCATCAACAGCTCCAAAGGCCAGAAACAGGCTCGCGCGGTGAAGCGGCTGAAAGTCGCCTCCGCCTTCCTCAACTCCGATAACCAGCCGGGCTGGATGGTCCTCGACGCGGTGCCGGTGATCCCGCCGGAGCTGCGGCCGATGGTCCAGCTCGACGGTGGCCGCTTCGCGACCTCAGACCTCAACGACCTCTACCGCCGCGTGATCAACCGCAACAACCGGTTGAAAAGGCTGCTCGACCTCGGCGCACCCGAGATCATCGTCAACAACGAGAAGCGGATGCTGCAGGAGGCGGTCGACGCGCTGTTCGACAACGGCCGCCGCGGGCGCCCGGTCACGGGCCCCGGCAACCGCCCACTGAAGTCGCTCTCGGACATGCTCAAGGGCAAGCAGGG
>JAENWU010000089.1 GCA_016649905.1 Thermoleophilia bacterium | reverse complement strand
TCCTGCCGCCGCCGCCGCCGGTCGTGCGGCCGATGCCGCCGGGCGGCGCCCCGGCGCGGACCTACCAGGTCGAGGAAAAGCGCGAAGAGGAGGCGGCGATCGAGGAATCGCACGCCTTCTCCCGCTACGAACCCGACGGCGAAGGCTCGACCGTCCCGCCCTATCTGCTGGGCCTGGTCCTGATCGCCGCGCTCGGGGCAGCCACCCTGCGCGGCGGCCCCGGCGCCAGGAACCGGCCCCAGCCCGCCTACTCGCGGCCGCGCGGGGAGACGAGACGCTAGGCCGGCCCGGGCTTCCGAGCCCGCACGATCGCCGAGCCGGCCTTGTCATGGACGCGATGGGTCTCGACGATCTCCACGTCCTCGAAGCCGGCGGCCGCCAGCGCATGCTCGAAATCGACCCGCGTCAGCGCCCCGGCGATGCAGCCGGTCCACTCGGCCATGTCGCCGCGGGTCGCCGCGTCCATGTCCTCGTCGGCGATCACGTCGGAGACGGCAAAGCGACCGCCGGGTTTCAGTACCCGCGCCGCCTCCGCCAGCACCGCTGCCTTGTCGCCGGAGAGGTTGATCACGCAGTTGGAGATGACCACGTCGACGGTCTCGGCGGGGAGCGGGATCGACTCGATCTCACCGCGCAGCCACTCGACGTTCTCGACGCCCGCCTTGCTCTGGTTCTCGCGCGCGAGCGCCAGCATCTCGTCGGTCATGTCGAGCCCGTATGCCTTGCCGGTCGGGCCGACCCGCCGGGCCGACAGCAGCACGTCGATGCCGCCGCCCGAGCCGAGGTCGAGGACGGTCTCGCCGGCGCCGAGCTCGGCGACCGCGGTGGGGTTGCCGCAGCCGAGCGAGGCCATCGCCGCCGTATCGGGAAGTTCCTCCTGGGACGCCTCGTCATAGAGGCCGGCGCCGAAGACCTCGGCCTCCTCGTCACTGAGGGCGCTCCCCGGCCCGCAGCAGGAATTGCCGGCAGCGGGGCCCGCGCTGAGGCTCTGCGCCGCCGCCGCGTAGCGCGCCCGCACAGCCTCGCGAATCTCCTCGTCTCTGTCCCTGGTCAGCTCAGCCATTGCGAGAACTCCTCCAGTGCGTCGGTTTTCACGTAGTAGTAGGCCCACAGCCCCGGGCGCTCGGAGCCGACGATGCCGGCGTCCTTCAGCTTTTTCAGGTGGTGGGAGACCGTGGGCTGGGAGAGGTCGAAGAGCGGAACCAGCTCGCAGACGCAGACCTTGCCGGCGTGCTTGCGGAGCACGTCGACGAGCTGCAGGCGCACCGGGTCGCCGAGGGCCTTGGCGATCTTCGCCATCCGCTGCGCCTGCTCGCGCTGCACGTCGGGGTAGACGACCGGCTCGCAGCAGGGCCCGCCGGCGGCGCGCTTGGTCTTTGGCTGCAGCTCCAGATCGACGCTCATCTATTTACATATATCGATTGAAACTGCATTTGTCAATGCTTAGGATGGCACCATGACGAAGGTTGGGATCAACGGCTTCGGCCGCATCGGCCGCCTCGCCCTGCGCGCCGCCTGGGATTGGCCCGAGCTGACCTTCGCCCACGTCAACGAGCCGCAGGGGGACGCCGCCACCGCGGCGCACCTGCTGATGTTCGACTCGGTTCACGGCCGCTGGTCCCGGGCTGCCGAAGCGGCGGAGGGGGGCCTGGGCGTCGATGGCGAGGGGCTGGGCTACTCCAGCTTTACCAGCCCTGGCGAGGTTCCCTGGGGCGCGGCGGGGGTCGAGGTCGTGCTCGAGTGCTCGGGCCGATTCCGCAGCGCCGAGTCGCTGCAGCCCTACTTCGACCAGGGCGTTCGCAAGGTGATCGTCGCCGCGCCGGTCAAGGAGGAGGGGGCCCTAAACGTGGTGGTCGGCGTCAATGACGATCCCGCCGAGCTGTCGCGCTACGACATCCTCACCGCCGCGTCCTGCACGACGAACTGCCTGGCGCCGGTGGTCAAGGTGATCCACGAGGGACTCGGCATCCGTCACGGCTCGATCACGACGCTGCACGACCTCACCAACACCCAGACGATCGTCGACGCCCCCCACAAGGACCTGCGCCGGGCCCGCGCCGCCGGCCTCTCGCTGATCCCGACGACGACCGGCTCGGCGACCGCGATCGGGCTGATCTTTCCCGAGTTGCAGGGCCGCCTGAACGGGCTCGCGGTGCGGGTGCCGCTGCTCAACGCGTCGTTGACGGACTGCGTCTTCGAGGTCGAGCGCCCGACCGACGCCGAGGCGGTGAACGCGATGCTCGCCGCCGCCGCCGGCGGTGAGCTGGAGGGGATTCTCGGTTACGAGACCCGGCCGCTGGTCTCGGTCGACTACCGCGACGATCCGCGCTCGGGGATCGTCGACGCCCTCTCGACGATGGTGGTGGGCGAGACCCAGGTCAAGGTCCTGGCCTGGTACGACAACGAGTGGGGCTATGCCAACCGCCTGGTCGAGCTGGCGCGTGCCGCCGCCGCTGCCGGGCAGGACTAGGAGGGACAGTGGCGAGCGCGCCGACCGCGACTGCAGCCGGCGCCGACCTGCGCAACTACGTCCTCGTCACCGGCGCCTACTGGGTCGAGACCCTGGTCGACGGCGCGACGCGGATGCTCGTCCTCTTCTACTTCTACGAACTCGGCTACTCGCCCTTCACGATCGCCTCGCTGTTCGTCTTCTACGAGATTTTCGGCATCGTCACGAACCTCGTCGGCGGCTGGCTCGCCGCCCGGTTCGGGCTGCGCACGACGCTGTTCATGGGCCTCGCCACGCAGGTGCTGGCGTTGTCGATGCTCGGCTTCGCGCCGCAGGCGTGGCTCGTCGTCCCCTATGTGATGGCCTCGCAGGCGCTCTCGGGGATCGCCAAGGACCTGACCAAGATGAGCTCCAAGAGCGCGGTCAAGCTGGTCGTGCCGGCGGGAGACGAATCGGCGCTATATCGCTGGGTCGCGGTCTTGACCGGGTCCAAGAACGCGCTCAAGGGGGTGGGCTTCTTCCTCGGCGGCCTGATGCTTACCCTCGTCGGCTTCCAGACCTCGATGCTGATCCTGGCGGCGACGGTCCTCCTCGCCCTGGCGCTGGCGATGAAGTTGATGCGCGGGCACCTCGGCAGCCCCGACGCCGGCGCCCGCTTCAAGCAGATGTTCTCCAACGAGCGGGCGGTGAACGTGCTCGCCGCCGCCCGCATCTTCCTCTTCGCCTCCCGGGACGTCTGGTTCGTGGTCGGCCTACCGGTCTACCTGGAGACGGTGCTGGGCTGGAGCTTCTGGCAGACCGGCGGCTTCCTGGCGATCTGGGTGATCGGCTACGGCATCGTCCAGGCGTCGGCTCCTGGGTTCGTCCGACGCCGAGGCGCCGACGCGGGTGCCGAGCCCGACGGCGGGACGGCGGCGCACCTGGCCTTCCTGCTGGCGGTCTTCCCGGCCGCGATCGCCGTCGGCCTGACGGTCGACCTCGACCCGACCGCGGTGCTCGTCCTCGGGCTGATCGCCTTCGGCGTCGTCTTCGCGATGAACTCCGCCGTCCACTCCTACCTGATCCTCGCCTACTCAGACAACAACCGGGCGACGATGAACGTCGGCTTCTATTACATGGCCAACGCCGGCGGGCGCCTCGTCGGCACGATCCTCTCCGGCCTGCTCTACCAGTGGCAGGGGCTGACCGCGTGCCTGTGGGCTTCGCTCGCCTTCGTGCTCGCGGCGGCGGCGTTGTCGCTGCTGCTGCCGAGCAGGAAGGCGAGCCCGAGCGGCGCGGCGCCCGCTACTGGTCCTGCTCCGGGGTGAAGCGGTAGCCGATCCCGAAGTGGGTGTGGATGTAGCGCCAACCCGGTGCCACAACCTCAAGTTTGCCGCGGACCTTGCGGACCAGGACGTCGACCGAGCGATCGCGGCGCTGCATGTCGCCGCCCCACATAAGCGCGTAGATCTCCGGCCGCTGGACGACGCTGTCGAGGCGCTTGGCGAGCAGGAAGAACAGCTCGAACTCCCTCACCGTGAAGCCCGCCCGGCGGCCATCCGCGAGCACCTGCAGTTCGGTCGGGCGGATCTCGAGGTTCGCGATCTGCAAGGACTCCCCGGCGGATATCGGCGGCTCGACCAGCATCGCCAGCACCCTGCCTGAGCGGCGAGGTCCTGCGGTGAAGGCGCTGTTTCGATCTGGAGAAAATCCGGTTAAGAAGAGGGTTGTCAGCCAAACGGGGCGACGGTCGAGGCGTGCAGCTTCCTGCCGCCCGCCGCCGGGGTGAAGGTGACCCGGATTCGCGCCTTCACGGTCTTGCCGCCGCGCAGCGCCGGCCGGAAGCGAGCGGCCGCGCGCATGACGACGTGGAAGCTGCCCTTGCCGCGCGCCTTGGTCGTCCTGCTGGCGATGCTCCGTTGCTTCGGCGGGTCGCCGACCCGCGCCTTGGCCGTCGCCGCGATCGCACCGGCAGCGGGGACCGAGATCGTCAGCACGACCACGCCCGAGGCCTTCGCTTTGGCCCGCACCGACACCCTCGGGCCGCCGCGGCTCACGGTTTCGGTGCTGAAGCCGTCCGCTTCTCCGCCGGCGGGGGGGCCGGGAGCCGGCTCGAGCACGCGGCTGGCGATGAAGGCGTCGGCGCGCTGGTTCGAGTCGCCGCGAAAGAGGTTGCCTGCGAAGGAGCTGAAGGCGACGCGGGAGCCGTCGGCTGCGATCGTCAGGCCGTCCTGGACGCCGCCGTCGACGTCCCCCCCGGAGGTCGAATGGGTCGCTCGTTCGAGCGTGCGGGCCTGCAGGTCGACGACGTAGAGCTCCTGTGGGCCGGGGACCACTCGGGAGCTGCCGACCAGCGCCAGCGTCGGCAGGGTGAATTTCGTCCGGCTCGTGGAGAGCGCGAGGTAGCGCCCGTCGGTGGACATCGCCACCGACCCGAGCGGCGAGCTGGTCGCGAGGTCGCCGTTGGGCGAGTCGCGGGTCAGCTCGGTCGTGCTCTGCTTGCGACTGAGCCCGGGCCGCATGTCGGTGAGGTAGAGATCGAGCCCGGGACCGCTCTGGACCACGGGCCGGGGACCGGCCCCGCTGAGGAAGGCGACGGCATAGCCGTCGCCACTCAGCGCCGGCACCTGCGCGGTGATGTCCGAGCGGTTGCCCTCCTGGTCGGTCAACGGACCGAAGCAGGGCCCGGTCGCGTTCGGGTTGAAGTTCGTCACCATGCTCGGGTCGGCTTCTTCCATCTGGCGGCAGATCGGGTCGTCAGGGTCGGCGAGGCCGGTGATTCGCCGCGTCTGCTGCTCGGGGCCGAACGGTGCCCGGCGCCAGAGGAAGTAGTTGAAGGCCGGGTCGGTGTTCTCGCCGGAGAGGAAGCGGGTCTGGGCGGCGGCGTTGCGGCCGGTCCAAGCGACGGTCGTGCCGTCGGCGCTGAGGGCGGTGCCGAGCCCGCCGCCGGCCGGCTCGGCGGTCATCAATTCGCTGCCGCCGTCGCGCACGGCGGTGACCAGCGTCGTCGTCGCCGCGTTCAGGTCACGGACGAAGATCTGGCCGGCGGCGGCGTCCGCCGTCGCCCGTGCGGGCAGGTCGGAGGCCGCTTCGGTGCGGAAGGCGACCCTGCTGCCGTCGGCGCTGATCGCGACCCCAGGGGAGACCTCCGCCCCGGGGCTGGAAGCGGCCGGGAAGGGTGGCGGCGCGTAGTTCGCCACGACTTCGCCGCCGTCGCGCGCAGAGACCAGGCGGTAGGCGCCGGCTTCGCTCGTGAGCCTGTCCATATCGCGCACGTAGACGTCGACGTTGTCGTTGGTGTCGGCGGGCACGAGCCTCTGGCCGCTGGAGAAGGCGACGAAGCGGCCGTCGGCGCTGATCGACGGGTTCGACGCACCGCGCCGGAGGAAGGCATTGTCGCTTTCGCGGAAGAGGTCGCCGTCGGCGACTTTGACGAGGGCGCGGCTCTGCAGGTCGAAGCGGAAGACGCCGCCGCCGCGGTACTCGCCGGGGGGGTCCGGGTCATCGTCGGCGAAGAGGTTGCGGGATCGGGTCTGGATCGCGACGTAGCGCCCATCGGCGGAGATCGCCGCGAACCGGGTTGCGTCGTCCCCCTGTTCGAGCCGGGCGTAGTCGGCGGAGACGAGCTGCGCGCCTTCGACGACGTCCGCGGCATTGGCGTAGTAGGCGCCGGCGGGGGACGGCGAGGCAAGGCTGAGCGCCAGCAGCGTCGCTGCGCCCAACCCGGCGAGGGAAGCGCGCAGCCTCATCCGACCCGCACCGCGCGGACGAGATGGACGACGTTTCCGGCGCGGTCGGCGGCCGTCACCCTGACCCGGTAGCTGCCGGCATGATCGAAGACATGGCGGGGTGCGCGGCCCGACCTGGTGCCGTCGCCGAAGGCGATCTTGACCGCGCTGGCCTTGACCCCTGAGGTCTCGCGGCGGGCGCCATCGGTGAGAATCACGGTCAGCCGCCTGCCGTGCCGGCGTAGCTTCACCCCCGGCGGTTTGCGATCGATCAGCAGAACGCCGTTGCGGGAGCCGGTCTGCTGCCCGGATTGGTCGATCGCGAAGACCTGGACCCGGTGGCGGCCGTCCCCGACCCGCTTGGTCTTCAGTTTGGCGAATAGCCGTCTCGTCGCTTTGCCGAGCGGTTCGTCGTCGACGCTGACCGAATACTTGACCGAGCTGACCGCGTTCGTCGCCTGCGGCCAGTGGATCGTCACCTCGGCCTGGCGCTTCCAGCCTTCCGGGGTTTCGACGTTGAAGGGATCTGGTGGTGCATCGACCACGGCGGCGACGACCTGGGCGTTGGCGCCGCTGCCCTGGGTCCAGGTGAGCAGCGCGTCGCCGAGACCGGAGCCGCCGAGGCGCAGGCTGGTGACCACGCCGCCGCTCGGCGACCTCAGCGCGGCGGGATCGATCACCCCGTCGGCGCGCTGCTCGCGCACGGCGACGGTGCCGGAGGCGCCGCGCTGCTCGCGCCAGGCCGCGACCGCGGCGCCGGTTTCGGCCAGGTCGACCAGCGGTTCGCCGGCGATCGTGCTGCCGCCCTGGTCGGCACGGTTCGGCGCCGAGATCGAGCGGGGGTCGCCTGCGGCGAGGAAGGTCGAGGCGCCCGCCGCGAAGCCGGTGAGGAAGGCGCCGTTTGGTTCGACGGCAACGCTCGGCGCCCCGAGCCCCGCCTTGACGCCGCCGTCGGCCAGCCGCGCGCCGGTGAAGGCCTTGCCTTCGGGGGAGAAGGCGTCGGGCATCTCCGCGACGAACAGACGCGGGGCGGTGAGGGCGCCGGACTGGCCGGGCTGCTGGCGAACCGCGACCGCCGCCTGGCCGAAGCCGGTGACGTCGAGCGAGAACGCGTCCGCCGCGGCCCGGACGGGGGAGCCCTCCCAGCTCGACGGGCTCGCCGCCAGCGGGATGCCGACGCTGGTGCCGAACAGCCGCCGCGCCCAGACACGGTCGATGAATTCGTCGTCGGGCTCCTGCCAGGCGACGACGCCGTTGCCGCGCAGGTCGATCCCGACCCGCGGCCCCGACGCTTCGGTCGGCTGGCGCAGCGGCGTCGCGGGGTTGCGGTTGACGGGACTGCCGAAGGTCGACCAGAGGCGGTTGTTGTAGCGGGCGACCCGAATGCTGGCGCCGACGTAGCCCGGGGGGTTGAGGGCGCTGGTGTCGGTGACGACGACGTAGGTCAGGTAGGCCTGCCCGCCCGCGTTCATCGCCAGGTCGGGGAAGGTCGAGGTCGCTTCCCCGACGTTGAAGTCGACCGGGACCGGTGCCTGGAAGCCCTGGGCGCCGGGGTCGAGCGTGGCCGAGAACATGCGGTCAGTGCCGACCCCGAACTCCTGCACCCAGGTGACCAGCAGCCGGCCGTTGGTGCCGGCGGCGATCTGCGCCCAGCTCGAGTCGAATTCCTGGCCGATGTCGACCCGCTGCGGCGCCCCCCAGGCGCCGCCGCTGAAGCGGGCGACGAAGACGTGGTTGCGACCGCCGGCCTTGCGCAGGTAGACGACGCCGCCGCTGCCGTCTTCGGCCATCGCCGCGTCGGCGGCGCCGACCACTTCGGCGCTGGGCCCGTCGATCACGTGCGTGTCGGAGACTTCGGCGCCGGCTGGCGCCGAAGTCGCGAGCACCGCGACCACCAGCGCGGTCGTAATTGTTGCCGCATACCGGAGAGAAGTACGACCGCGGGGCATTGGCCTGAACCCTCGCTCGCGCGCGCGACAAAGTTGTAACTAGGGCGCTACTAGGTGGTTAAGCGCGGCGACGCCTGTTCGTAACCAGTTTTTCTCCAGACAGTCACGCGCCGTTCACCTTGGGTTCGCAGCCCGACCGGAGACTGGCTCTGTCCAGAACTTTTCTACGAACCTGTCTCCAGGAGCGTCCTCCCATATGACTCGGAACCGACCCCTGGCGGTCGTCGCAGCCCTGGCACTGAGCGCTTCGCTCGCCGTGCCCGCGCTCGCCGCCGCCAAGACGACCATCACCATGAGCGGATCGACCTCGGTCGCGCCGCTCGCCGCGTTGCTGGCGAAAAAGTACCTCACTGTCTGCGACCACTGCGTCAACTTCAAGCTGCTGCAGGGGGGCTCCGACATCGGCATCTCCGACGTCGCCTCCGGCCGCGTGACGATCGGCAACGCCTCGCGCGATCCCAAGCCCTCCGACCCCGGTGGACTCGTCTTCAACAAGATCGCCCACGATGCGGTCTGCATCATCACCCACAAGTCCAACCCGCTGCCGGGACTCGACGAAGCCGGCGTGCAGGCGATCTTCGGCGGCGGCGTTCGCTCCTGGAGCCAGGTTCCCGGCTCGCAGGCGAGCGGCCCGATCGACGTTTACGTCCGCACCCCCGCCTCCGGTACCCAGGACGCCTTCCAGAAGGTCTTCCTCGGCTCGACCAAGGTCTTCGGCGGCGCCCCCGAAAAACCGAGCAACGGCCGCATCCAGCTGTCGGTCAAGAACGATCCCAACGCGATCGGCTACGTCTCGCTGTTCTACACACAGGGCGCCTACGCGGTCCCCTACAAGGGGGTCGCCTGCACCGAGCGCAACGCCAAGTCCGGCCAGTACGGCGGTCAGCGCAACCTCTACATGGTCACCCGCGGGCCGGCCAAGGGTGCCACCAAGGAATGGATCAAGTGGATCACCAAGAGCTCCGCGGCCGCTGCGGTGATCAACACCGATTGGGTCTCGCTCCAGTAAGTGAAGCCCGTCGGCGATCAGAACCCCGAGCAGGGGGACCGCACCGACAGGCGCGCCGAGATCGCTCTCGGCGCGCTCTCGGCCGCGGTCCTCTTGCTGATCGCGTTCATGATCGTCTTCGTCTTCGCGAAGGCGTGGCCGTCCTTCTCCCACAACGGGCTGGCCTGGTTCGGCCCGGGGGGCAACGTCGGCGACCAGCTGGCGGCGATCTTCAACTCGCCCGCCAACCCGGACGAATACGTCTACGAACTGCACGCCTGGCCGCTGCTCTACGCGACGGCGCTGATCACCGGGATCTCGGTGATCCTGGCGACGATCATCTCGGTGCTCTCGGCGATGTTCATCGTCGAGTTCGCGCCGGGCTGGATCAGCGCGATCCTGCAGCCGGTGGTGCGGCTGCTGGCGGCGGTGCCGTCGGTGATCTACGGCCTGATCGGGGTGCTCGTCCTCGTCCCCTTCATCGGCAACCACATCATCAGCCAGGAGCAGAAGGAATCGGTCCAGTATGTGATCACCCTCGACGGCTCCAGCATCCTCGCCGGGATCCTGGTGCTGACGGTGATGATCACGCCGATCATGGTCGCGATCACCGTCGACGCCCTGCGCTCGGTGCCGCGCAACTGGATGGAGGGAGCGGCGGCGCTCGGCGTCAACCGCTTCCGCGCCCTGCGGACGGTGGGCATACGCTCGGCCCGGCCGGCGATCGTCGCGGCGGCGATCCTGGCGACCGCCCGCGCGCTCGGCGAGGCGATCATGCTGGCGATGGTGACCGGGTCGAAGGCCTTCTCGCCGAACCCGCTCGACGGCCTCACCTTCTTCTTCGAGCCGGCGAAAACGCTCGCCTCGGAGATCGTCGACGGCTCCGAAGGCCTCTCGGTCAAACCGTTCGGGGAGACGCTCTACGCCTTCGCCGCGATCCTGCTCATCTCCAGCGCCTTCCTCTCGTTCAGCGGCTGGTACGCGCGCCGGGCGATGCGCAAATACACCCTGCAGGCGCGCTGATCTGAGTGAGCGCTCGCGCCCACAACCGCGGCCCGGCGGCGCTGATCGGCCGCCTGCGAACCGCCCACCGCGAATCCTGGAGCGTCGGCGACATGATCGGCGTCGCCGCCGCCTGGGGCGCCGGCCTGCTGCTCTGCCTGATCGCCGCCGCGATCGTCATCTACATGATGTTCCGCGGCCTCCAGTACCTCAGCCTCGACCAGCTCTTCAGCCACCCGCTGCCGGGCCTCGACCAGAGCAAAACGGGCGGCTTCCTCGACCCGATCGAGGGCACGGTGATCCTGACCGTCATCGCCACCGCGATGGCGGCGCCGATCGGGATCGGGATCGCGGTCTGGCTGACCGAGTACGGCAAGCCCTCGGGCCTCGCCCGGGGGGTCGAGTCGGGGATCGAGATCGTCGCCGGCACCCCCAGCATCGTGCTGGCGATCTTCGGCCTGCTCGTCTTCCAGCAGGGCTTCCTCAGCTTCCTCTCCTACGAGGCGACCGCGGGCGTCGCCTTCGGGCGCTCGTTCATCGCCGCCGGGGCGATGATGTCGCTGATCGCGTTGCCATTGGTGGTGGGAGCGACGCGGGAGGCGCTGAACTCGGTGCCGCGCCACGTGCGCGAGGCCTCCTACGCGCTCGGCAAGGACCGGATCTCGACGATCCGCCGGGTCCTGCTGCCGGCCTCGCGGCGCGGGATCGGCACCGGCGTCGCCCTCGGCATGGGCCGGATCGTCGGCGACACCGCGATCGTCTTCATCCTCCTCGGCGCCTCGCTCAACACCGAGCCGCAGGGGGACATCCCCGGCGTCGGCCTGCTGCAGGGGACCGGCAGCACCCTCACCACCTACGTCTACAACAACTCGCCGGCCGGGGAGGGCAACTCGCCCGAGAAGGCCTACGCGGCGGCGTTCGTGCTGCTGATCATCGTCATCGCCCTCAACTTCGCCGTCGACCTGATCACCCGCGGGAGGGGCCCCTCGTGGACGAGACGGTAAAGAAGCTGCCGCCGCCGGTGCGGCGGATCGCCCCCGAGGCACCGCCGACCGTCGCCCAGGCGCCCGCCAGCGGCAACGGCAACGTGCCCCAGGCTGGG
>JAENWU010000078.1 GCA_016649905.1 Thermoleophilia bacterium | reverse complement strand
CAGTCCGGAAGGCGAAGGGCAGGAATGGCAAAAGGTGACCAGAGGAAACCACTTGGTCGCCAAGGTCCCCGTCTCCCGGCTGGTCCCGGAACTCGGAGCCACCTACAAACTCAAGGTGAAGGCCAAACGCGGCGGCGCGAAGCCCTTGAAAGTGACCGTGACGTTCCAGCTCTGCTGACCCGCGGTGCCGAGCTTGACCCAAGGAGAGCGACGTGCAGATCATCAGGAACTCCCTCGAGACCAACCCCGGCCCAGGCGACTGGTTCACCGGCAGCGTCTATATAGACACGGTCGCGACGCCCTCTGCCAGCTGATGTGGGTGCAGCGGCTGA
Source organism: Thermoleophilia bacterium (assembly GCA_016649905.1). GTDB lineage: Bacteria > Actinomycetota > Thermoleophilia > Solirubrobacterales > 70-9 > VAYN01. Next base: position 14,068 of record JAENWU010000078.1, on the reverse strand, counting down.
TCCGACTGCCGGCGCAGCCGCGCGGCTTTCACCTGGTCACCGCGGAGGTGCTGGATGCGCTTCCCGAGCTGGGAGAGATCTCGGTCGGGATCCTGCACCTGCTGATCCAGCACACCTCGGCCTCCCTGGCGTTGAGCGAGAACGCCTCGCCGGAGGTGCGGCGTGACTTCGAGGCCTGGTTCGACCGCGCGGTCCCCGAGCGCGCCCCGTACTGGACCCACACCCTGGAGGGCGACGACGACATGCCCGCCCACGTCAAGGCGGCCCTGTTGGGCCCGTCCCTGACCCTGCCGGTGAGCGACGGCCGCCCCGCGCTCGGGACCTGGCAGGGCATCTACCTCTGCGAGCACCGCGACCGCGCCGGCTCACGCTCGCTGGTCGCCACCGCCTGGGGCGAGCCAACCCAGAAATAAAGCCACCATCGGGGCGGACCGAATGATCACAAAAACCAGGCGATTTCCAGGGCATTCTCAACCCGCTCCGGAAGGACCATTCCAGCCGGATGTGCGCGGATATGTGCCGATACGTCGGCGATTCGGGCACTCCTGGCGGCGAGTGCCTGAAACGGCGTGACCTAACCGATTGGCTTGGTGATTTCATCCAGCAGGTTTCGCATGGGCCCCTCGTCTCCTTGCATCGTGGCCATCGAGACGTGGGTATTGCGCTGTGGGTCGACGAACTGCCAGTCCAGGCGGTAGCCCGCGTCGGCGGCCAACTGGGTAAAGAAGGCGCGCTGGGCGCGCCCGTTGCCGTCGCGAAACGGGTGTAGCGCGTTGACGTCGCCGAGGTAGTGAGCGAGACGATCGATGAAGAGTTCGCGATCGAGGCCGCGGAGCCGGTCCTCCTCGGCGAGCTTGCCGAGGATCTCCGTCCCGTAGGACTCGATGTGCTCCGGCAGGCAGAAGAGGTCGGTCTTGGCCAGCACCACGGTCCTCAGCTCGCCTGCCCACTCGTAAAGCCCGGCGAAGAGATAGCGGTGGAAGGCCTGCAGATGGGCCAGGTCGTACTCGCCGACGATCAGATCGGAGGCGAGTTGCAGCCCTCGCAGGAACGTGAGGTGCGCCTCGAACTCCTCGAGCTCGTCGCCATCGCGGATGTCCCGCATGTTGCGCAGGACATCGGTGTCCGGGTGGACGTATGGATCGTCGCTCACATGTGCCGCGACGCGCCGTTTGCCGCCGCGGAGGTCAGCAAGCCCTCAAGCGGCTCGCCCGCGAAGAGACGACGCTCCGCCTCTCTCAAGTCGGCGTCCGAAGCATCCCCTCGGACCCAGAGGTCGGCAAGCTCGCGAACCGGACCGGTGGGCTCAAGACCCTCTAGGCGCAGCGATCCAGCAACGTTGGCAGCGATCTGGGCGCGATCAATCACACGTCAATTCTACCGGCTCGAGCCCGGCCATCAGCTTCATCAGGTTGCGCTTGGCCTTGTGGCTGGTGCGGACTTCCTCGACGTAGGCGTCGAAGTCCTCCGGCCGTCCGCTCTCGGCGCATAGCGCCCGCATCTCATCGATCAGCCGCACCGCCTCGGCGTAGGCGCGCTTGTCCTTGCCGGCGATCACGTCCTCGACGTGGCGACGGTAGACGCCGAGCGTGTCCTCGGGGTGCTTCGCGCGCCTCAGGTCGGCCAGCTTCAGCCACAGGTCACGGCTGCAGCCACCCTCGCCTGCGGCCTCCCTCGCCTGCGGCCTCCCAGGCGGCATCCGGATCGCCCTCCCAGAGCAGCACCCGCACGAGCTCCGAGCATCCGCGGCCGCGCAGGAGGGGTGCCGCATGGTTTCCGGTGGGTCCGGCTCTGGATGACGGAGCAGCGAGAGAGCCGAGGGCCGGCGCTCGTCCCACTGCCCCAGCGCCTTCGCGTCGGTCGCAAGCCGGGGGAGGCGGATGCCCTGCTCGAGCATCCCGATCTCGGTTCGGTGGAGCTCGGCGCGAAACCCAAGCTCTTCCTGGGAGAGACCGGCACGCCGGGGCGCGCGCGTCATGTTCTTGGCGAATTGCTTGCGGAGGAGGTCGCTCATCAGAGACCTACGAGCAGGCCGCGGACTGGCCTTCGCAGTGCGCGTCGAGGTTGTCGAGGATCTCGCGACAGGTGTTGCGGGCGGCGACGAAGGCCGCTGCCGCCTGCGCTTCCTCTTCACGCGCCCGGCGCTCCTCCACCGGTTCTGTGACCCCGCCTTCGGCTTCGGCCTGCAGGCGCATCAGCACCCGCCGCAGATCGAGCGCCGACATCGTCAGGTTGAACGAGGAGCAATCGTCGCTGCGATCCCAGCCGAGGTCACCCAGCAGCCGGAGATCGTCGGCGAACTGGCGGCCGAGCCGTTCGGCGGCAGCTGGATCGTCGTCGCGCTCCAGGGCGATGAAGACATCGCCTAGGGCGGCAAGGTGGTTGCGGGTCTGCTCGTAGAGCGCAGCACGCTGCTCACTGCTGATCTCGAATCGGGGCATGGTGCCCTCCTCTCGGTAGGGCACCGAAGCGCAGCCGGATGCCGCCGATCGCGACACCGGCGAGTACGGTTCTCATGCATCGAAGGCTTCTACTTCGGTGCAGGCCCCGGGGCGTTACAGCGCCGCCTGGGCACTATCTATTTTGCCGCCCGAACTTAGCTCCGCTCGGCACTCAAAGCGAGTCGGAAACGTGCAGGGCTTCTCACAGTGGAGCTAGGCGGATTCGAACCGCCGACCTCCTGGGTGCGATGTTTCTGCGCAGCCAGCGGGCGCTCGCGGCACAGCTACTGAAGGCGGACTCGCTCCAGCAGGCAGCAGCCGGCTTCCTCCCGCCGGTGGCAGAGCTTCTGCGCTCCGAGGCAGGCGCGCTCTGGGCGGTTGGCAAGGTCGATCCGGAGCTGAACTTCGTCGAGGGGTGGAGTGAGCTCCTCGATGCGGGGCGTTTTGGCGAAGGAGCCGCGAGTTAAGGCTTCGGTCCGGGGATGGTCTCTGCGGTCAAGCCTGGGAGACCGGCGAGATCACGGTGCACCAATTTCGCCGCCAATCCCGCCTACGCACGGGGGGAGGCCGCTGCTGCGCTCGGACTGGAGACGGCGGTGGCCATCCCCTCCCAGTCAGCCCCCCGGGGGGCTGACTCCACCAGGGCAGACACATTGACCCGATGGCCTCAGCGATCCGGGTCTTGCAGCGCTCGTTCGAGTTCCGCCTTGTCTAGACCCGCCACGCTAACGGTCTTCTCGCGCGACTTCCCGCCCCGAACGACTTCCACTTTGGATGGCGCGATGCCGATTCGCTTTGCGATCAGGCGGCATAGGGCCCTATTTGCTGCACCGTCTATGGGCGGCGCAGTTACCCGCGCCCGCAGGACGTCGTCATCGACTCCGAGGAGCTGATTGTGGCTGCTACGGCAGATGAGACGAACGGTGATTCGAGCTTCCGTCATCCCGCAATCCTCCCCCTCACGCCAACGACATTAGAACGACAGCAGACCTTCGTTGGTCTCGGCTTGGTCGGCCGGGCTACGAGACGATCGACTTGCAGTATGTCCGCGACGGCAAGACCGACCTACAGTCGGATCTTCCACTTGAGATTGACTAGAAGTACGTTCGGTTCATAGGCGGCGCGGTGGAGTCGCCGCCAGGATCGCAGCGGCGATCGCTTGGGGCGTCGGGGGACAGCCTGGAATCCGAATGTCGACGGGAAGCACGGCATCGAGCGACCCGACGATCTCGGTGCTGGCGCCGAGGACGCCGCAACCCAGAGCGCAATCGCCGAGAGCGGCCACCAATCGCGGCTCGGGCATCGCGTCATACGCCACCCGCAGAGGGCTGGCCATCCTGCTCGTCACCGGCCCGGTCACGAGCAGTACATCGGCGTGGCGCGGCGAGGCGACGATGTCCAACCCGAAGCGCTGCAGGTCGTATTGAGGCGCCGCAGTCGCCGTCAGCTCGTGCTCACAGGCGTTACACGACCCTGCGTCAACATGGCGGATCGCCAGCGAGCGAGCGCCACTGCGCTTCGGCAAAGCCGCTTCGCGGCGAACACGCTGGAGGTGGCGGAGCAAGACAAACATGATCAGCGGTCGACGCAGGCGTAGCAGAGCTCGAAGCTCTTGTTGATCAAGGGGAAGTCGGGGAGGAGGTTGCCCGCAGTCGCCAACACCAGCGATGGCCAGTTGGCGTATGAGCCGGTACGCAGGTGCAAGCGCCGGACGCGATACATCTCTGCCTCCACGACGCAGACCGTCTCTCCCCTCGGGCTCTCCACCCGCGCCACGCCGATGCTCGTGGAAGGACCAGCTGAGCTCGCCTCATCGGGACGTACCGGGGTAGCGAAGAGCTCCTCCAACATCGAGAAGATCTCGACGAGCTCAAGGGCGCGCACCTCGAGCCGGGCGGCGACATCGCCGTCGGCGACCGGCGGGAGTGCCGCCGCGAATGACGATCCGTACCAAAGCGCGGGACTGTCTTCGCGGGTGTCTTGTCGCAGCCCCGATGCACGGGCGACGGGGCCGACGGCGCAGAGCCGGGCGGCGTCGTCGTGACCGAGGACGCCCACATCGTCGAGCCGGCCTTGGACCGATGGGGCGAACTGGATCTCGCGCCAGGCTCGCGCCGTGTCGTGCCGCAGCTCGCGAAGTTCACCGCGTGCTTGATCGACCGCTGCGGAGGGAAGGTCGAGCCGGCTGACGCCGACCTCGACCGAGCCGAACAGGAAGCGGTGCCCGGCGAGGCTCAGATTGAGGCGCATCGCGCGCTCCTTCAGCGCGGCGAAAGCCATGTTCCCCGGGGCGAACCCGACTCCAGCGCAGATCGCGGCGATGTCGTTGAGATGGTTGTAGAGCCGCTCCAGCTCCAGCAGCAGCGTGCGGGCGCGTCGCAGTTCTCGGGAGGTAGCCAGGCCGAGAACGGCCTCGCAAGCCAGTGCGTAGGACACCGAATTGGTGACGGCGCATGCACCGCAAGAGCGCTGGGCGTAGACCAGGCCCTCGGCCAGTTCCTGTCCCTCGGCGGCGCGCTCTAACCCGCGGTGCTTGTAGAAGAGGCGGAGGTCGAGGAGCAGAATTCGCTCGCCGACGACGTGGAAGCGAAAGTGACCTGACTCGATGACGCCGGCGTGGATCGGCCCGACGGCAATCTCGTATACGCCCTCTCCCTCGACGGGGATGGTCCAGCTCGACGCGTCGCGAGGGTGGGCGATGAGTGCGCGCAGCGGCTCGTGACCGCGGAATCGCAAGCCGTGGAGGTCGTGGGCCTCCCGCTCGTCCCATTCCGCCGCCGGCAGGAAGTCGACGACCGAGGGCAACTCATCTCCCTCAGGGGCGGTCGACAGGATGCGAGTGCTGGCGCCGCGCGCGAAAAGCGCGCGCCAGCGCCGACCTGAGCCAGAACCCCCGGCAAATGCTCCACAGAACCGCTCGCCGTCGGCGAGCGCGCTCTGACACGCCTCGCGCCAGCCGGAAACCGGAACCGACAACCGTTCAACCCCTTGGTGAGGATCTACGCCCAGGCTCATGCGCCGCTCCTCATCAGGGCTTCCACGATGTCAGAGCCAGGTAGCGCGTAGGCAATCGCGGTTAGCCCGAGCAGCGCGACCGCCGCGATGCCGGCGAGCAGCGCGATCGCCTGCACCGAGCGTGAGGGCCGGCGATGCGGCCCCTTCTCTCCACCGAAGAGCCCCTCGAGCAATGCGTGTGCGAGTCCGAGGAAGCCCAGGGCAAGCAGCACCGCGGCGATCGAGGACACCGCCAAAAGGCCCGCCTCCATTCCACCCAAGAGGATCATGACCTCTGAGACGAAGAGAGGCGACGGGGGCAGTCCGGCGAGTGAGACAAGACTCACCGACATTGCCGTGGCGGTCGGGGGGCTCGTTCGGGCGATGCCTCGCGCAGGAGCATCTGCGGTACGCGGGTCCTCGCGCAGAAGCGGGATGGCCGTGTAGAACCCAAGCGCCTTCGCCAAGGCGTGGCCGGCGACATGGATGACGACACCGGCGATCGCCAGGGGGGTGCCGAACCCGATTCCGAGCGCGAGGACGCCCATGTGCTCAAGGCTCGAGTAGGCCAGCAGGCGCTTCCACGGCAACGGCCGCCACAAGAACGGGATTGCCACTAAAAGGGAGACAAGTCCGAAGCCGATGAAGAGCTCCTGCACGGTGCCTGACCCGAGAGCCGGTTCGAGGGCGAGCTTGGTCCGCCAGGCGATCAGCAGGACAGTCGGAAGCAGCGCCGCGGAGAGCAAGGCGCTGACCGGTGGCGGCGCCTCGCTGTGCGCGTCGGGAAGCCAGTTGTGGACAGGCGCCCAGCCGATCTTGCTCGCTAGCCCGACCAGGATCAGTACGAACGCGAAAAGCGTCGCCTCGTGCGGAAGCTCGTTTGCGTGCTGGGCTAGAGCCTGCCAGTCGAGCCGACCGAGGCCCGAACCGTCCGAACCGACTGCGGCGTATACCACCACGATCCCCAGCAGGGCGGTAGCGAGGCCGAGCGTGGTGAGGACGACGTACTTCCAGCCGGCCTCGAGCGCGCTGCGCTTACCACTGAAGGCAACCAGCAGGGCCGACGCGGCAGTCGTCGCCTCGATCAGTAGCCATGCAATGGCCAGATTCTCCGCGAGCGGCAGGGCGAGTAGCGCCGCCCAGAAAATGTTGAAGGCAGCGTAGTACCAGGCGTGAGAGCGTCGCGCAGTGAACCAGCTCCGCCCCGCGTGTCGCAGGTAGAACGGCGACATGGCGGCGCTGGCAAAGCCAACCACAGCGACGACAGCCAGGAACACGCCGGAGGCGACGTCGAGGACGTACCAGCTGCCCCTTGAGGCGACGTCCGGCGCCGCGGCGATTGCCACCACGGCCAGCGCCAGCGCCAGCGCGGCGGTCAGGGTGGACGTGGCCAGGTTGAGGCGGTCGGCGGCGACCGGCGTCGGCAGCAGCGTCACGAGCAAAGCGGCGCTCAGAGGAACCGCCAGGGTGGCGACGATCAATGGGCCGACGGCGTCAGTCACGAAGCGCCCGCAGGAGGTCGGTGTCGCCCGAGCCAACCTCGCCATGAATCTTGTGGGTGAAGGCGGCGGCGACGGTGACGACGAGCACCAGGTCGAAGAGCACGCCCAGCTCGATCACGAACGGCAGCCCTCCCGGAACCGAGATCGCGAGCAGGTAGATGCCGTTCTCCGCGACGAGGATTCCGAGCACCTGCAAGAGCGCCGGGCGACGCATGATCACGATCGCGATGCCGAGAGACAGCAGCGCCACAGCGGCATGTTCGGCAGGCCGGTCGCCGAGACCCAGCGGCGGGATCGAGGCAGCCGCGATCAATACGACAGTGGCCGCGAGGACCAAGCGGACCAGGACCGTCGTCGCGGGGATGACCAGATACGGCTCCGGGGTGCGGCGACGAGTGAAGGTCAAAAGCGCGGGCAGGGCTACCGCACGAACCAGGAGGATGATCGCGGCGACCAGGAAATCAGCCGGGCGGCCCCGCGCCAGCGAGAGTGCTGCGATACCGAGCACCATCGCCTGGGCGGAGACCAGCAACGTCGCGAGGCTACGGCGGCGCACAAGCATCACGGCGAAGCCGAGGACAACCAGCGCTGTGATTGCCGCCGGGCTCACCCTCAGCTCACCAGCCAGCTGATCAAGCCCACGAGAGCAAGTAGGCAACCCCCGGCAAGCAACGCCGGGGCCCGCAGAATCCGCATCTTGGCCTGAGCCGTCTCGGTGAATGCCAGGGTCACGCAGATCAAGGCGACGCCGCCAACGAGACAAGCGAGGCGGGCGCCGAATCCGCCCCAGTGGGGCAGGTACAGCTCGGCGGCGAGCACAAGAATGATCCAGTGCCGGGCGGCCGCGCTCCATTGCAACAGCGCCAAGTCGCGGCCCGCATATTCGAGCAGAGGACCCTCATGGATCATGGTCAGCTCAAGGTGCGTGTCGGGGTTGTCGATCGGCTGGCGCCCGGTCTCGAAGAGAACGACGAGGCCAAAGGCCCCCGCGGCACACCAGTGGGCCGGCTGACTCCACGCGGCGGAGCCGTTGGCCGCGGAGCTCATCGCGACGAGGTCGGTGCTGCCGACGGGCAGCGCGGCGAGAATCAGCGCCAAGACAAGCAGCGCCTCGGCGAAGACCGAAAGGGTCAGGTCGCGACTTGACCCCATCAGCCCAAACCCCGAGCCAGTATCCCAGCTCGACGCGGCCAGGGCAAAGCGAGCGAAAGCGAAGAGGCCGACCAGGACGATTGCGTCGTTGCCCAGTGGCCAGTTGGGGGAGAGACCCGCGATCGGCACCAAGAACAGGCTTAGGATCATCGCGGCGGCGACGAGGCACGGCGCCAGTCGGTAGAGGAGGGTCGTCGGCTGCGGGTCGACCAACGACTTTCCCCAGAGCCGGCGCAGCTCCCGATAGGGCTGCAGTGGGGAGGGGCCACGACGTCCCTGAAGGCGCGCCTTGAGAGCCTGGATCGAGCCGGGGAGTAGCGGCGCCAGGGCCAGGCCACCGATCAGTTGGATCGCTCCGGCGAGCGCATTCATCCGATCGCCCCTATCCGGGCCAGCACGAGCAGGGCCAAGAGCAGCGCCAGCAGATAGGCGGCGTAGGCGCGAACGCTGCCCGACTGCAGGCGGCGGGCGATCAGGGCGCCCCTCAAAGCGCCACGTTGGATCGGCCTGTACAGCAGCGTGTCGAAAAGGTGCGGGATCTCGCTTCGGTATCGGAGAGACTGAAGCTGGCCGTGCTCACGGATCGCAACGATCTCCCGCTGGGGCCGGAAGACTGCCTCCAGGGTTAGTCGCAGCGGCTTCGTGAAGCCGGCTGAGCGCCAGCTCAACGACGGCTCGATCCGTTGACCGCATGCCCAGGAGGGGACCGGCGCGCTCCGCTTTGAGCCGCGCAGGCGCCAGAGCAGCCCGGTGAGCGCAAGGAGTCCGAACAGCAGCCACGGCGAAGGCAGCGAGCCGGTGCCCGGGATGGCGAGGCCGGGCCCGTTCGCGAGGGTCCGCGGCTGCGGGGCCAGCTCCATCAGCGACGGGATCAGCAGGCCGGGTATAGCGCCGAGAGCGACACAGCAACCGGCCAGGAACACCAGTGCCCCCCTCGTGGCGGGGGGCGCCTCGACCGCCGTCTCCACCTCCACCCGCCGCGCCGGACCCAGCAGCACGAGACCGACCACCTTGACGAAGCAGAACACGGCAAGTGCCGCCGTCGCGGCGAGGGCTGCGGCCCCGACGGCGCCGGCTACCCCGATGCCGAGGGAGGGACCGAGGGCAACGTGGATCAGCGCCTGGAGCGTGAGCCACTCCGAGGCAAAGCCGTTGAGAGGAGGCACTCCGGCGATCGCCATCGACCCGACCAGAAAGGCCCCGCCAGTCCAGGGCATGCGTCGCAGCAGGCCGCCGATCTGGTCGAGGTCGAGAGATCCCGCTGCGCGCTCAAATGCTCCGGCGACCAAGAACAAGAGCGTCTTGAAGACAGCGTGATTGACGATGTGCAGAAGGGCAGCTGCGAAGGCGATCGCCGCCCAGGTCGTATCCCCTTGAGATGAAAAGAGGATCGAAGCGCCGAGCCCCAGCGCAACGATCCCGACGTTCTCGATTGAGGAGAAAGCGAGCAGACGCTTCAGGTCACGCTGCATCAACGCGTAAAGGACGCCACCGAGCGAGGAGAGCAGTCCCAGACCCAGGATCACGAAACCCACCCACAGAGGGGGCGGGGCGGCCCATTCGAAGAGGACGCGGATCAATCCGTAGAGGGCTACCTTGATCATCACCCCTGACATCAGCGCCGAGATATGGCTCGGCGCGACCGGATGGGCGCGAGGCAGCCACGAGTGCAGAGGCATCAGTCCAGCCTTGGTGCCGAACCCGACGATTGCCGCAGCGATGATGAATGCCTGTAGCGCCGAGCCGTGGGCGGCAAGCGCCGCGGGGTTATCGAGTGCTCCGTAATGAGCCAGTGCGAGCACGCAGATCCAAACGCCCACGCCTCCCAGGTGAGTCACTGCGAGATACACGTAGACCGCGCGGCGCACGGTGGCGTCGCTGCGGCGAACAAGGATCGCGGTGGCCGGCACCAACGTCATCAGCTCCCAGGAGGCGAGGAACAAGGAGGGATCTCGTGCCACCACGACGCCGACGAGAGAGATCAAAAACAGCCCGCAAAGGGCGACCAGAGCACGACTACGCTTCACGCCCGCCAAATAGTCGCGGGAGAAGATCAGCGCCGGCACGGCAACCAGCGCGAGGGTGGCAAGGAAGAAGCCGGTGAGGCCGTCAATCCCCAACGCCGGATCTAAGCTGCTTCGAAATTCTGCGCCGATGAGCGGAGCTCCGAACAGGACAAGGGCGCCGCCGCTCCCGATCAAGGCAATACCCGCCGCCTGCAACGTCAACGCGACCGTGGGATTTCTGGAGATGGCAGGGAAGACCGTCCCTACGACCAGCAGCGTCGCGCCGAGGAGAGCGATCGATTCCAAAACGCTCATGATCGGCCCTTATGAGACAGGTTCGAGTCGTCTGTCGGCACCTTTTGGATCTCCAGCGTGACTTTCTGGCAGCGCATGCGCTGACGTTGAATTTGGCCTCGGAATTCCACATGGCGCGAATGCACCGTGGAACGCGACCCTGGGCCGGTGACTGATTCAGCGAAGAGCCGCGAGGCTCTCCTGATGGACGCCTGTGTCGTTCGATGGGCTCGGCCTCAAGCGCGGCGAGCAATCTCGGAATATCTTAAAGACTTTTAAGATTAGGCGTCTTGGTAGTGTCTCGAAAGTGGACACGGTCTCATCTGAGCGTCCCCGGCGCTACTCGATTTCAGACGAGCGATCTGAAGACAGACCCCCACAATGGGGCTGAGCTTGAATACCTCACGATCAGCGTCGAGCGTCGCGCGTCAACGTGAGGCTGTGCAGAGGCTCAGTGTTGGCTCCTCCCTCTCTACGGCGGAGCTGATTCGAGACATGGCCTACTGCGGTCGGGATCGGCGGCTGGCCGCGACCGACCGAGAACTCTATGAGTCTGCACGCGAAATCTTCGAATCTCCCGACACTCTGCCGTGTCCCCCCGTCCCCTGCGGAAGGACACGGCAGCCCCTGTTTAGTATGGGATCTGGGTGGAATGAGTAGCGACAAAATAGGGGCGGGCTCCCTCGCTGGACGAAAGACGGCGCTTCCGGGAGCGACGACGTAGCTCTTCGGCCACCATGAGGAGCCAGGCGCGCTCACCGACGGAAGCAATACGAGATCTTGAGCGTGCGTCCCGCATCACAGCGCGTGCGGTGCCGATGGTGTAGGTGGAACCGGTGAGGGCGAAGCGCCCGTCCGTCAATATCACCAGCGCCCCGCCGCCACCCTCGCGACGAAGAAGCCCCCTGGCTACCTTGATGCCGGCTACGTGGCGCGGATGATCTTGGTCGCCCCAATCAGGGTGCCAGGGTCCGGCCGTGAAGATCATGCGATGCGCTCTCATCAACCCTTGGTGCCCACCTTCCGAGGTGCCTCGCCAGAGTCGTCCAACTCCCCAAGAAGGGCGTGGGTCTCCTCAAGGTGGGAGCTGATCAGCTGTCGAGCCGTCTCGAGCAGCTGGAAAGTGCGCGGATCCCGAACTCGGTAGTAGACGCTCGTGCCGGCTCGCCGAGAGTCGAGCAGCCCCTGCCGGCGCATCGCACCAAGGTGCTGGGAGGCGCCGCTGGAGTCGATCTCCAGCTTGGTCTGCAATTCCCCGACCGTCAATTCCCCGTCTCGCAGCAACTCCAAGATGCGCACCCGGGTGGGGTGGCCCAAGGTCCGGAAGAAGTCCGCCTTGATGCGGTGAATTGGCTCTGGAGGTCCGGTCTGAGCTTTTCGATGGGATTTAGGCATCAAGCACCGCCAGCAGGTTTACGTAAGTCTCGCATGTCACAAAGATAGCATATCTTAGAAAATGATAAGATTAATGAATGGAAGGAAAGGCCATCCAAACCGCCGAGCCGATTCTCGCGGTGGGCGTGGAGCCTCGCATCCGATCCAACAATAAGGCCCAGGCGCGCGATGAGAATCTGGATTCCGAGCGAACTGGACGGGGTGCAACCTACGACGAGCGGCTACGAGACCGTCTCTCGCGGTGTGGCCCAGATGCAGTGGAAGCCGCGATAGCACTGATGGAACGCTATGACCCGGGTTCGATCGAGGAAGCGCGCAAGCTCAGCTCGAGCAGATGTTCCGAGCTTTCGTCAGATAGTCAAGAGGTTGTGGCGGAGGCTTGGAATCGCTATTTCCACATCAGAACGATGTCTTGGGATTGAGGCCGTGCGGACTTCGGCCTCAGTGGGGCGGATGATCGTGGTCGCCGGAAGCCTTATTCGGGAGGGTGGTGTGGCTCCTTGTCCGCTTTAGCGAAGCCTGGTTGGTATCGGGGCGCTCTCGGAATGTTTCTGGGTGCCGCCTTCGGCTTCGGTTTGGTCGTGTCGCTGCGGGCGATCTCAGGGCTTCCCGTATTCCAGACCGAACAGACCGGCTACCCGCACGTGATCGTGCCGCTGACGCTGGCGCCACTCGGCTTCCTCGCCGGCTTCGGCTGCTTCGACTACTGGCTGCGCTGGGCGGCCGGCGCGCCGACGATCCCCGACGACCACTCCCAGCACGGCGCCAAGAGCTGGAAGGACTACTTCCGCTTCAACACCGATCACAAGGTGATCGGGATCCAGTACATCTGCAATTCCTTCTTCTTCTTCTTCGTCGGCGGCCTGATGGCGATGTTGATCCGGGCCGAGCTGGCGCAGCCGGGCACCCAGATCGTCGACGCCGCCACCTACAACAGCCTCTTCTCCACCCACGCGGTGCTGATGATCTTCGTCTTCGTGATCCCGGTCTTCGCCGGGATCGCCAACTACGTCCTGCCGCTGATGATCGGCGCCCCGGACATGGCCTTCCCGCGCCTCAACGCGCTCAGCTTCTGGATGCTGCCGCTGGCCGGGATCCTCTTCATCGGCAGCTTCCTCGCCCCGGGCGGCGCCTTCGACGCCGGCTGGACCGGCTACGCGCCGCTCTCGACCGGGGCGCCGCTGGGACAGTCGTTCTTCAACCTCGGCGTCCAGTTCGCCGGCGCCTCCTCGATCGCCACGGCGCTCAACTTCCTGGTCACGATCATCACCATGCGGGCGCCCGGGATGACCTTCTGGCGGATGCCGCTGCTGGTCTGGGCGAACCTCTCGACCTCGCTGCTGGTCGTCGCCGCGACCCCGTTCATCGCCGGCGCCCAGTTCATGGTCCTCCTCGACCGCATACTCCACATGAACTTCTTCGAGTTCGCCTCCGGTGGCGACGTGATCAGCTACCAGCACATCTTCTGGTTCTACTCGCACCCAGCCGTCTACATCATGATGTTGCCCGGCTTCGGGATCATCAGCGAGGTCATCTCGATCCACTCCCGCAAGCCGATCTTCGGCTACCGCCTGATGGCCCTGGCGCTGCTCGGGATCGTCGTGCTCAGCTACTCCGTCTGGGCCCACCACATGTTCGTCGCCGGCATGTTCAGCTGGCTGCGGGTGCCGATGATGCTGACGACGCTGCTGATCGCGGTCCCGACCGGGATCAAGATCTTCTCCTGGTTGGGCACGCTCTACTTCGGCAAAATCCACACCTATTCGACGGCGATGCTGTTCGCGCTGGCCTTCATCGTCACCTTCACGATCGGCGGCATCAGCGGTGTCATGCTGGGCATGGTCCCGCTCGACATCCACGTCTCCGACACCTACTTCATCGTCGCCCACATCCACTTCGTGCTGTTCGGCGGCTCCGTCTTCACGATCTTCGCCGGGATCTACCACTGGTTCCCGAAGATGACCGGGCGCATGTACGACGAGAAACTCGGCCGCGTCCACTTCTGGGGCACCGTGATCGGCACCTGGGGCACCTTCATCCCGATGCACTGGGTCGGCATGGACGGGATGCCGCGACGCGTCGCCGACTACGCGACCCAGTTCGGCGAGTGGAACCTGCTGATCTCCTGCTTCGCCTTCATGCTCGGCGCCGTCCAGCTGGTCTTCCTCTACAACATGATCGTCAGCTGGCGCTTCGGGCCGAAGGCCAGCGCCAACCCCTGGCGCGGCAACTCGATCGAGTGGCAGGTCTCCTCGCCGCCGCCGATCTTCAACTTCGACGAGAT
>JAENWU010000186.1 GCA_016649905.1 Thermoleophilia bacterium | reverse complement strand
CGGCGCCTTCGACGACGCCGCCGACTTCGCCCGCAACGACGTCGTCGGCACGGTGCGGGCCGACCCGGACGCCTTCGGCTCGATGCGAGTCTGGAGCGACTACGGCAGCGAAGACCCTTTCCGCGGCTACGACGAAGGCTTCGTCGACTACCTGGGTGCCGGCGACGCCGACCTCAGCGCCCACTCCTGGCGCGGCGGCCACGACCGCGCCTACTGGAACCGCCACTGGGCGGCCTACCTGCGCTTCTACGCCAACTCACTGGCCCACTGCTAGCCCGCGTCTGTCCTTTGTCACCCTCTGGGTTACAAAGGACAGAGGGAGCGGGTCAGGTGCTCGGGGAACCGGCGGGAGGAGTGCCGGGGGGCGCCGGCGGGCCCCAGCTGTCGCGGCCGTCGCTGCTGGAGATCGGGATCTTGGGACCGGCCATCGCCGGCGTGTCGAGGCCGACATCGACGACCGACTTGACCCGCGAGAGCAGCTCGCGGACGTCGCTCTTGGTGCCTTGGACCCCGTATGGATGCAGGTCGGAGGTGAGTCCGGTCGCCTCGATCCCCGCTGCGTCGGCGAGGTACAGCGCCCGCGCCATGTGGAAGCCCTGGGTGACGACCACGGCGTCGCCGACCTCGAAGATCGAGCGCGCCCGCACCATCGTCGCCCAGGTGTCGAAGCCGGCGTGGTCCTCGAAGACGTCCTCGGGGGCGACCCCGTCGCGCACCAGCGCCTTGCGCATCGTGTCGGGCTCGTCGTAGATCCAGGAGCCGTGGTCCCCGGAGACGAGGACCTTCTCGACCTTGCCGGCATGCCAGAGCGCCGCCGCCATCCGCACCCGGTCGGCCAACATCGTGCTCATCGTCCCGTCGGGGTTAACCCCGGCCCCCGGCACGATCGCCACCTCGGCCCGCGGCACCTCGGCAACCTCATCAGTCGAGTCCCCACTACTGAGCAGCACATACGCATTGCCGGCCGCAACCAGCAGGGCGACCAGCCCCGCCCCGGCGAGCCCGGCCTTGGTCAACCGCGGCCAGCGCCGCAACGGGTAGCCGCTGCCGCTCCGCAGCTTTCTCAGCACCCCCATCGCCGCCACGGTAGCAACGCCGAGGTGCACGAGCGCGACACTTACCGAGTCGCAATCCGGATCGCCATCGCCTGTTTTGCCCTCGCCCTGTGCGGCTGCGGCTCCACCGCGCAGCGGGAGACGCTGCCGAGCGCGGCGGCGGGAACGACCCTGAGCGAGTTGACGATCGAGAGCCAGGCCGTCGGAGCCGAACTTGACGTCAGCGTGATCGCACCCGAGGGCGGAAGCACGGACAAGCCGCTCCTGGTCTTCCTCCACGGCGCCGGCGGGTCCGACCAGACCTTCCTCGAGAACGAGGCGGTGCGCCACGGCCTGGCCGATCTCGGCGACAGGGCGCCGGTGCTCGCCTTCCCGGAGGGCGAGGAGGGCTGGTGGCACGACCGCGGCAGCGGCGACTGGGGTCGCTACGTCATCCGCGAAGTGATCCCGGCCGTCAATCGCCGTTACGGCACCGACCCGCACCGGGTCGCGATCGGTGGCATCTCGATGGGCGGCTACGGCGCCTACCACCTGGGTCTGCTGCACCCGCGGCGCTTCTGCGCCGTCGGCGGCCACTCCGCCGGCCTCTGGCCCGACCCGAGTGACGAATTCCCCGGCGCCTTCGACGACGAAGCCGACTACGAGCGCAACGACGTTCTCGACGCCGTCCGCGAGGACCCCGGTGCCTTCGGCGCAACCCCGGTCTGGAACGACTACGGCGACGCGGACTGGTTCGTCGCCGGCAACGAAGCGTTCGTCGCAGCCCTGCGGGCCGGCGACGCCAACCTCACCTCCCGCGTTTGGCCCGGCGGCCACGACAGCGCCTACTGGGACCACCACTGGCCCGCCTACTTGCGCTTCTACGCCAACTCCCTCGCGCGCTGCTAGTAAGCGTCCGCATGCGGATCCTGCTCGACCCCGCCAGCTACGCGACGAGCGCCCTTCCGATCATCCCGCCGTCCACCCGAGCGCTCCAGCGGGGAGGGGTGGGTGCCCCTCCAGAGCGGCTTGTACTTTTTCGGCGCCGCCCAACTCGGACGGCTCTAACCCGATCTCGAAAAAGTTGAGCGAGGAGGGGCACCCACCCCTCCTCGCTCGAACCCTCAGAAGTGGACGATCGGAATGATCAGGATCGCGACGATGTTCGCGACCTTGATCATCGGATTGATCGCCGGCCCGGCCGTGTCCTTGTAGGGATCGCCGACGGTGTCGCCGGTCACCGAGGCTTCGTGCGCCGGCGAGCCTTTGCCGCCGTGGGCGCCGTCCTCGATCAGCTTCTTGGCGTTGTCCCAGGCACCGCCGCCGGCGGTCATCGAGATCGCGGCGAAGAGGCCGACAACGATGACGCCGATCAGCAGACCGCCGAGCGCGTCGACGCTGAGCAGGCCGACGATCACCGGGATCACGATCGGGATCAGGGCGGGCGCGATCATCTCCTTCTGCGCCGCCAGGGTGACGATGCTGACCGTTTCCCCGTACTCGGGTTTTTCGGTCCCGTCCATGATCCCCGGGTGTTCTTTGAACTGTTTGCGGACCTGCTCGACGACCTGGCCGCCGGCTCGCCCGACCGCCTCGATCGCGAGCGCCGAGAACAGGTAGACCATCATGCCGCCGATGATCAGACCGATCAGCACGTCGGGGCTGGTCAGGTTGAACAGCGCGTTGAGGTCGAAGCCCGCTGGGGCCTCGTCCGCGAGCTCGCTCTTGAAGGCCGCGAACAAAACCAGCGCCGCTAGCGCCGCGGAGCCGATCGCGTAACCCTTGGTGACCGCCTTGGTCGTGTTGCCGACCGCGTCGAGCGGGTCGGTGACGTTGCGGACCGACTCCGGCAGCTCCGCCATCTCGGCGATGCCACCAGCGTTGTCGGTAATCGGCCCGAAGGCGTCGAGCGCGACGATCAGACCGCAGAGCGAGAGCTGAGCCATGACGGCGACGCCGATGCCGTAGATGCCCGCCAGCTCGTTGGCGCCAAGGATCGCCAGAGCGATGACCAGCGCCGGCGCAGCCGTCGACTGGAAGCCCTGGGCGAGGCCCTGGATGATGTTGGTCGCGTGCCCGGTCTCCGACGCCTTGGCAATCGACTTGACCGGACGGAAACGGGTCGAGGTATAAAATTCGGTAATCACGAACAGCAGCGCGGTGACCACGATGCCGATTACGGCGCAGAGCCAGAGGTCGCTGACGCTGACCGCGGCCGCCCCCGCTTCGCCGAAGCCGAACTGCAGCGCGTCGCTCATCAGCCAGTTGGTGATCGGGTAGAAGGCCGCGATCGAGAGGACCCCGGAGAGGATCACGCCGCGGTAGAGAGCACCCTCGACCCGGTCGGTTTTGGTCCGCACGGCGAGCGCCCCGATGATCGAGGTGATGATCGCGATGCCGCCGATGACCAGCGGGTAGATCGCGACCTCGCGGGCGAAGTCGGGGAAGGTGAGGACGCCGAGCAGCATCACGGCGACCGAGGT
>JAENWU010000155.1 GCA_016649905.1 Thermoleophilia bacterium | reverse complement strand
GGCCGGCAGCCGCGGCGCCCGCGGCCCCGAGCGGCCGAGGTCGCGGCAGGAGAGCACGACCGCCGCGGAGGCCTGCGCCGGCGCCGCCACCATCATCTGCCGCAGCGGCCAGGCCAGCGGCGCACTCGCCATCACCGTCGCCGCGCCGACGGCGCGGCGCACCAGCGCCCGTGGGTTGGAGGCGCCGTGGCCGCGGTTCTTCGCCGCGACCAGCGCCAGGTGGTCCTCGGTGGCGCCGGATTCGCGCATGTAGAGCCGGACCGAGGCCGCCAGTGCCTCGACCGGGATCGTCCCGGCGCCGAAGGCCGGCGGCGGGTCCTGGCCGACGCAGAGGACCACGTCGCTCTCCCCGGTCGCGACCGCCGTCCAGGCGGCGTGCAGGGCCACGGCGCCGTGGGCCCCTTCGCAGTCGGTCGAGCGAACCGGGTGGCCGATCGCCTCGCGGCAGCCCAGCATGGCCGACGCCTCGCCGGCGGCGACGGCGAGGGCATCGACCTCGCTGCCGTCGAGCCCCGCGTCGGCGAGCGCCGCGGTGACGGCGTCGTGCGCCAACCAGCGCGCGTCGCGGACCTCCCTGGAGAGGGAAGTCGCACCGACTCCCAGCAGGTGAACCCTCGGCACCGCCCGATACTAGGGTCGCGCTGCCGGACCGCGGGCGAGCGGTTCGCGACGGCGCGAGGATTACTCCAAATGCCTCTTCGTGCCCGGCCGGGCAGCCGGCCGGCCTCAGGCGGCGGCGTCCACCACCTCCAGGCCGATCGACTCGGTGGCGGCGGGAGCGGCGAGCCCGCTCGGCAGCCGGCCCTTCAGCATCAGCACCAGCAGCGAGAGCCGGGCGCGGAGCTGGGCGTCGGGGTCGTGCATGATCGCCAGCCCGGTCAGCTCCTCGACCCGGGAGAGCCTGTAGCGGATCGTGTTCTCGTGGACGTCGAGCGCGGCGGCGGACCCGCGGATGCTCCCCATGTTCTCGAAGAAGGAGCAGAGCGTGGTCAGCAGGTCGGCCTTGGAGTGCTCGCGGACCAGCTCGCCCACCGTTTCCTCGGCGAAGCTGCTGACCGCTTCGCTGTCGGAGCTGGAGAGCAGCAGGGCACCGATGCCGAGTTCGTCGGCGGTGAACAGCGACGAGCCGCCCGCGGGCGAGAAGCGGCGGATGCACTCGACCACCTGGCGCGCCTCGCGGTGCGCGGTGCGATACCCCTCCCGGGTCGAGTAGATCGAGGAGATACCGACGATCAGCGCCGGGTCGAGGTACTCGCGCACCGCCTCGAAGACCTCCTTGTAGTCGCCGGCACTGTCGGCCGCGGCGCCGTCGGCGGGCAGCTCAACCAGGGCCGCGACGGCACCGTTGACCGCCGTCACCTGGACCCGCAGCTGCGGCGCGACGCTGTGGAAGGCGGCGGCGACGGCGCGGAAGTCGGGGGCGTCGTCCTCGTTGCCCGAGCGTGCCGCGGACAACATCACCACCCGCGGCGCGTCGAGGTCGATGCCGAGGCGCTCGGCGCGCCGCTGCACCGTCTCGCTGTCCGAGCAGCCGCCGAGCAGCTCGGCCGCCAGCGAGGAGCCGGCGTTCCAGTCGGCCTCGACGGCGCTGCGGTCGGCGCTGACTTGGAGGGCGATCAGGGCCGCGGCGCGACGCACCGCGATCATGTCGCCGCCGCTGAAGCGGGCCTTGTGCTCCATCACGACCAGGCGGCCCCAGACTTCGCCGCCGAGCATGACCGGGGCGACGACGTGGCGCCGCAGCAGGTTGGCCCGTGGCAGCGGGCCGACGACGAAGACGCGGCTACCGTCGTGTTCGGCCATCGCCCGGCGGACCTCGGGATTGCTCGCGAAGGCGGGTTCGAGCAGGCGCGGGACGGCGGTCTCGTCGGCGCCGCTGGGCAGCGCCGTGACGACCCGGTTGCCGGCGTCGTCGAAGATCGCGCACGGCTTCAGCAGCAGCTCGGCAAGGGTGCCGAGCAGGTCCCCGAGCGGCTTGCCGTCGAGCACCAGCTCGGTCAACCGCTCGTCGACCGCGGTCGCCCGGCGCAACGACTGCACCTGACGGCCGGCGACCGCCAGTTTCGAGCTCAGCTCGAGACGTTCCTGTGCCTGTGCCACCGCCACCCCGGCCAGCCCGGCGAAACAGCGAGCCGTCTCGGCGTCCTCCTCGGTGAAGGCGTGCTGACGATCGGTGTCGTCGAGCATCATCAGCCCGATCGTCTCCTCGCCGACGATCATCGGCACCGACATCACCGAGCGCACTTTCCAGCGGCGCACCGTCGCCTTGACCATGCGGTTGTCGCTGCGCGCGTTGGCGACGATCACCGGCTTGTGGGTGCGCAGCGCCTCGCGCGTGACCCGGTCGGCCGGCATCCCCGCCAGACAGTGGCGGATGTCTTCGTCCCTGGCCCCATCCCGACTGCGGGAAACGCAGCCGCGGAAGAGATCTTCACGCTCGTCGCGAAGGAAGACGCTGCAGCGGTCGACGCCGATCAGATCGCTGATCTGACGGGCGACCTCGACCAGCAGGTCGTCGATCTTGCCTACGTCTTTGAGCCCAGCGGCGACCTCGGTGAAAGCGGCGACTGCGCGGCTCGTGGAGTTGTCGGTCATCACTCTGCTCCTTTGCTCTAGCTGAGTAGCTTTTTGGTCGCCGATGCGTAGATCTCCGCCGCCTGCGCGACTTCGGAGATCGGGATGTGCTCGTCCACCGTGTGGGCGAGCTCGAAGTCGCCGGGCCCGAAGGTGATCGTCGCCGGCGCGTCGAAGCCCTTGCCGTCAGGACGCATCAGCTCGACCGCGTCGACCCAGCCGCCGTTGAACTTGCGGACGATCGGGTCCTTGGAGCCGTGCTCGCGGATCGCTCCCTCCAGCGCCTTGACGCCGGGGTGCTCGGGGTCGACTTCGCCCGGTCGCAGCCAGAGCCGGCCGGCCCCCATCGGCAGGATTTTGCGTTCGAAGCGGACCTCGCCGTCCTCCTTCTCCAGCATCCGCAGGAAGACGTCGACCGCGTCGCGGACTTCGTTCAGCGAGGCGCCGGGGGGCGAGAGGATCGAGAGCACCGCGTCGCAGCGGCCCGGGATCGCCCAGCCGCCGCCGGGGCGGGTGCGGATCCCGTTCGTCGTCACCCGCGGCTCGAACCACTGCGAGTCGCCCTTCGGCAGCTCCAGCCGGCCCTGGTCGACGGCCTCGACCAGCTTCGCCATCTTCGTCACCGCGTTGATGCCCTGCTCGGGCTCGGTCGGGTGCGCGGTCTTGCCGATCGCGGTGATTTTCCAGGTGGAGATGCCGGGGTAGGCGATCTCGACGCCCTGGTTGCTGGTCGCCTCAGCCGACCACATCGTCCCCACCCGCTCGATCACGCCGAGATCGGCCATCAGCGCGGCGCCGCGGAAGCCGTCCTCGCCGTCGGAGTCCGACATGAAGTAGATCGGGCCGCTGCGGGGCACACCCGAGTCGACGACCGCTTTCGCCGCCATCAGCATCGCCACCATCGACCCCTTGCTGTCGACCGCGCCGCGCCCGTAGAGGACCCCGTCCTTCACGTAGGGGTCCCAGGGGTCGTGCGACCAGTCCGAGGCGACCGCGTGGACGGTGTCGAAGTGGCCGTCGAAGAGGACGCCGGGGCCGTCGCCGTCACCCTCGATGACGCCCAGCACCATCGGCACCTTGCGTCCCTCGACCGGGTACATCTCGACGGTCATCCCGATCTCGTTCATCTGCTTGGCCATCCACAGATGCCCGGTCGTGTCCTCACCGACGACGCTGCGGATGCCGACGATCTCCTTCAGCAGCTGCTCGGCGCGCTCGCTGCTGATGCCGGTGGGTCGGGACTTTTGCTCGGTGGTCATTTTCGGGGGGATCCTTTCGGGGGGTGTGAATCAGTTGGAGTCGTGGTTCAGCAGCTGCGGGTGCTCGCGCATCGCCATGCCGCCGTCGACCGGCAGCGAGGCGCCGGTGATCCAGCGGGCGGCGGGCGAGGCGAGGAAGGTGACGACGTCGGCAACCTCGGCCCCGTCGGCGATGCGGCCGAGCGGGGTCTGGGCGACGAAGGCTTCGGTGACGCCGGGACGGGCCAGCATCGGCTCCATCAGCGGCGTCCGCACGAGCCCCGGCAGGACCGCGTTGGCGCGCACGCCGCGCGAGCCGAGCTCGAGGGCGGCGGAGCGGATCAACGCCTCGAGGCCGGCCTTGGAGGCGCAGTAGTGGGCGAGGCCGGGAACCGGCGCGGCGGAGTCGATCGAGGAGATCGCGGTGAAGGAGCCGCCCTCCCTTATATGTGGGGCGCTCGCACGCAGGACGTTGAAGGCGCCGTCGAGGTTGACGCCGAGGACCAGGTCCCACTCGGCCGGCTCGATCTCGAGGAGCGGCGTCACCCGGGCGGTGCCGGCGGCGTAGACGACGGTGCCGAGCTCCCCGTGCTCGGCGACGATCGCCGCGATCGCGCCCGCCACGGCGCCGTGGTCGCGGACATCGACGGCGACCGCGCTGGGATCGTCGGGCGCCGGCTTGAGGTCGGCGACGACCGTGTTCCAGCCCGCGGCCGCGAGCGCGTCGGCGCAGGCGCGGCCGATCCCGGAGGCACCGCCGACGACCAGGGCCGCTCCGTTCACGGCCGCCACTCCATCCCGCCCTCGAGCAGGTCGGCCAGCTCGACCAGGGCAGCGGCGCCGGCGGCGCCGTCGACGACCCGGTGGTCGAAGGTCATCGTCAGGGTCAGGGTCGAGACGACAGCGATCCCACGCTCGCGGGGAACGGCGCGCTCGACGCTGCGGCCGACCGCGAGGATCGAGCTCTCGCCGGGGTTGATCATCGCCGTGAAGCTGTCGACGCCGAAGGTGCCGAGGCTGGAGAGGGTCGTGGCGGCGGCGCCCATGTCGGCGATCTGCAGCCGGCCGGCCCGGGTCAGCTCGACCAGGCGGGCGCGCTCCAGGGCCAGCTCGGCCAGGCTCAGCCGCTGCACCTGGCGGACCGCGGGCACCAACAGGCCGCGGTCGGTGGCGACGGCGACGCCGATGTCGACGCCCGCGGGGTGGCGCAGGCCGGCGGCGGAATCGTCGGCGGCGGGGACGAAGCTGGCGGCGAGCAGCGGTTGGCGGACCAGGGCCTCGGCGAGCGCCTGCAGCAGCAGGTCGACGACGCCGACCTTGGCCGGGCCGGCGGCCGAGAGGCGGGCCTTCTCGGCCAGCAGCCAGGTCGCGTCGATCTGGCGCTGGAGGCTGTACTGGGGGACCAGCTGGCTCTCGGTCATCCGCCGCGCGATCGCCGCCCGGATCGTGCTCAGCTCCTCGAAGCGCTCGTCGTCGCCTGCGGCCGGTGCTGCGGCGGACACCGCTGGCGCGGCCGGGGCGGCCTCGGCCTCGCGC
>JAENWU010000136.1 GCA_016649905.1 Thermoleophilia bacterium | reverse complement strand
TCCTGCGCGGCCTCAAGGAGCGCTATGAGGTGCACCACGGGGTGCGCATCCAAGACTCGGCTCTGGTGGCGGCCGCCCTCCTCTCCCATCGCTACATCGCCGACCGCTTCCTGCCCGACAAGGCGATCGACCTGATCGACGAGGCGGCCTCGCGGCTGAAGATCGAGATCGACTCGATGCCGACCGAGATCGACGAGGTGAAGCGACGGATCCAGCAGCTCGAGATCGAGCGCACGGCGCTGGCCAAAGAGACTGACGAGGCCTCGAAGGCGCGGCTCGAAGCGCTCGACGCCGAGGTCGCCGAGCTGAGCGAGAGCTTCAACGAGATGAACGCCCGCTGGCAGAACGAGAAGGACGCGATCGACGCGATCAACGAGGCGAAGGCGAAGCTGGAGGAGGCGAACCGCGAAGCCGAGCAGGCCGAGCGCGATGCCGACCTCGAGCGGGCCGCGAAGCTGCGCTACGGGGAGATTCCCGAGCTGGAAAAGGAAGTTGCCGAGCAGGAGGCCCGGCTCGGCGAGCTGCACGCCAGCGGTGCCTCGCTGCTGTCGGACGAGGTGACCGAGGAGGACGTCGCCGAGGTCGTCGCCAAGTGGACCGGGATCCCGGTCACCCGCCTGCTCGAGGGCGAGGTGCAGAAGCTGATCCAGATGGAGGAGCGCCTACACGACCGCGTGATCGGCCAGGACGAGGCGATCTCCGCCGTCTCCAACGCGCTGCGGCGCTCGCGCGCCGGGCTCTCGGATCCCAACCGGCCGATCGGCTCCTTCCTCTTCCTCGGGCCGACCGGCGTCGGCAAGACCGAGCTGGCGAAGGCGCTGGCCGAGTTCATGTTCGACTCCGAGCAAGCGATCGTGCGCCTCGACATGTCCGAGTACATGGAGAAGCACACCGTCTCGCGGCTGGTCGGCGCCCCGCCCGGCTACGTCGGCTACGAGGAGGGCGGCCAGCTGACCGAGGCGGTGCGGCGCCGGCCCTACGCGGTGGTGCTGCTGGACGAGATCGAGAAGGCCCACCCCGACGTCTTCAACACGCTGCTGCAGATCATGGACGACGGCCGCCTCACCGACGGCCAGGGACGCACCGTCAGCTTCACCAACACGGTCCTGATCATGACCTCCAACGTCGGCTCGGACCGGATCGTCGGCGAGCAGGTCGACGAGCAGATCCGCGAGCAGATCGAGGAGGTGCTGGCCTCGACCTTCAAGCCCGAGTTCCTCAACCGGATCGACGACACGGTGATCTTCCACCGCCTCTCGAAGGCCGACATCGGCCGCATCGTCGAGCTCCAGGTCGACCAGCTGGTCGCCCGCGTCCGCGAGCGTGGGATCGAGGTCGAGCTCAGCGACGACGCCCGCACCCTGCTCGGCAACCTCGGCTACGACCCGGTCTACGGCGCCCGGCCGCTGAAGCGGGTGATCCAGAAGCAGTTGGTCGACAAGCTGGCGCTGAAGCTGCTGGAGGGCGAGTTCGGCGAGGGCGACACGGTCCGGGTCGACGCCGTCGACGGAGAGTTGGTCTTCGACGCCAAAGCGGTTTCAGCGCTCATATAAACGCGGGTTTCTGCCGAAACGACTATCCGCTGGGCGGGTCTTGAGTTTCGCCTTAAGCTTAAGAGCCAATCTCTACCCCAAATATGGATCCTCAGGAAACTCCGATCAACAAAACCGAGCGTCGGCGCAGCCGACGCTCGCTCGCTGCCGAGCGCGTCTCGCTGTGGTTCGAGGACTGGGTGATCTGGCGCGGCGGCGATGCCCTTAAGGCGGTCGTCGCGTTCGTCTCCCGCCCCTTCGTGTGGGTCGCCTGGATTCTGCGCCGCGGGGTGATCTGGCCGCTGCAGGACCGCGCCGGCAACCTCGGAACCGCGATCGCGGCGATCGCGGCTGTGCTGGTGGTCGCGATCGGCGTTGCCGCCGGGCTCGGCTCGACCTCGGGAGATAGCAGCGGCGAACCCGTCTCCGGTCAGGTCGCCGTCACTCCCGAGCCGCCCGTTGTCGTTCCCCCCAAGGAGTCCGCGAAGGACACCGAGGCGACCCTGCAGGGAGCCGCCCCGGTCTTCAAGCCCGCCAAGCAAGAGAAGGACGCCGAGGTGAAGGCGGCGCAGCCGATCGAGACCGTGCCGGCCAACTCTGACCCGGCGACCGCGACGATCGGCTCGGTACCCGGAGCCGCGACCAGCTCCTCATCCACCTCAGCGCAGTCCTCGATCGGCGTCGACGGGCCGCCCGCCGGGGCCAAGGCGATCGCCGTCGCCGAAGATTTCGCCGGTGCCTTCCTCCTCTACGAGACCGGCGGCGAGGAGTCGAAGGTGCGCAAGGCCTTCGCCGCCACCGCGAGTGAGGAACTCGCGAAGTCACTGCTGCGCCGGCCGCCGCGACTGCCCGCCAACGTCGAGGTCCCGAAGGCGAAGGTCGTCAACGTCGTCGCCGGGCCCTCGCACGGCGGCGTGTACACGGTCAGCGTTTCGCTGCTGCGGGTCGGCCTGACCAGCGAGCTGCGGCTCGACATGGAAAAGCTGAAGAAAGACTGGCGCGTCACCAACGTGCTCGGCTGAGATCTGACGACGACGATGGACAACGCTTGCAAGCTCCGCACGGTCGCCGCGACCGCCGTCGCCACGGTGGCGCTCTCGCTGCCGATCGCGATCGCCCGCGCCGAGACGGCCACCGCCCCGATCCCGGGCGCCGCGATCGAGGAACCCGACAACGCAACCGTCTCCCCCGGCCCGCTCGAGCAGGGCGCGACCCTGGCACCGCCGGCGCCGAACACCTCGCCTCCGGAAGCAAACGGCGGCGTCAACGCCGGCGACGGGACCGCCGAACCCAACCCCGACCTGGGCGAAGAAGAAGCGGCCAAGAACCCGACTGGCGGTGGTCCCGGTCCCGGCGGCGCCATCACGATCCCGGTCCTGCCGACCTCCAGCTGCTCGTCGAGTGGCGTGCCGCCGGTTCTGATCCCGATCTACCAGCGCGCTTCGAACGCCTACGGGCTCGGCCCGCAGGGCCCCGCAGTGCTGGCCGGCATCAACGAGATCGAGACCGGCTTCGGCCAGAACCTCGGCCCCTCCTACGCCGGCGCCGTCGGCTGGATGCAGTTCATGCCGGCGACCTGGGAGGCCTACGGGGTCGACGCCGACCAGGATGGCGTCGCCGACCCCAACAACCCCGAAGACGCGATCTTCGCCGCCGCCTCCTACCTCAGCGCCTCCGGCATGCCGGAGGACATCTACAGCGCGATCTTCGCCTACAACCACGCCGACTGGTACGTCGCCGACGTGCTCGCCAACGCCGCCTGCTTCGCCCAGGAAGTCGGCGGCCCCGGTATCACCGCCTCCAGCCTGACCCCGAAGATCCAGGTCTTCAAGTGCACCCCCGCCGAGGATTGGCGCAAGCAGCTGCCCCCGGTCTATCTGCGTGCCTTCGAGGACGCCGCCGCCCGCTACGAGCTCGGCAAGCGCGGCGTCTGGGTGCTGGCCGCGATCGCCCGCCTGGAGTCCAACTTCGGCGAGGGCATGACCAAGAAGCAGCTGCAGGAGACCGGCCCGCTCGGCCTCGACGGCACGGAGTGGGCGCGGTTTGCCGTCGACGGCGACGAAGACGGCACGATCCGCCGCGAGGACCCGGTCGACTCGGCGGCGACGCTGGCGCGGCTGATCTGGTCGCGCGGCAGCATCGAGGCCGGCGTCTTCAGCCACAACCAGGCCGAGTGGTACGTGCAAGAGGTGCTCGCCCAGGCCGACCAGATGGCCGGCAAGTGCAAGGTCCGCTACGCCGACTGGGCCCTGGCGCCGCTCGAAACCGGCTTCCTCACCCCGGGTGAGCAGGCGGTGCTGATGGGCAGCCTCGCCAGCGCCCCGCGCAGCGCGCCGCAGGCGGTGAAGGCCGTGATCGCCGCCGCCAACTCGATCACCCACACGCCCTACGTCTGGGGCGGCGGCCACGGCTCCTGGTACTCCTACGGCTACGACTGCTCCGGGTCCGTCAGCTACGCCCTGCACGGCGGCGGCCTGCTGGACACGCCGCTGGTCTCCGGTGCCCTGGCCAGCTACGGCGAGCCCGGCCCTGGCAAATGGATCACGATCTACGCCAACCCGACCCATGTCTACATGGAAGTCGCCGGCCTGCGCTACGACACCGTCGGCAACTTCGGCGGCGAAACCGGGCCCCGCTGGCACGCCGAGCCGCCCTACCCCGACGGCTTCGAAGTCCGGCACCCGACCGGCTACTAGTCCTGCCGGCCTAGCTTTCCCGACCGCGGGTAGGCGGCTATCGTGTCCTCAACCTTCGAGAGGAGCGGGATGCCCACTTACCTGATGTTGACCAATCTGACCGCCGAGGGCGTGCGGACGCTGAAGAACAACCCCAGCCGCGTGGCCGAGGTGAACAAAGAGGTCGAGCAGATCGGCGCCAAGGTCGTGGCCCAGTACGCGACGTTGGGCCAGTACGACTTCGTCACCGTGGTCGAAGCGCCCGACGCCAGCACGATGGCCAAGGTCTCGGTCGAGCTCGGCTCGCGCGGGACGATGACCTCGCAGACCCTGACCGCGATCCCGGCCGAGGACCTGGCCGGCTCGCTGTAGGCGCAGAGATTCGTTGAAGGCGCTGGTAGTCGGCGGCGGCGGCCGCGAGCACGCGATCGTGCGGGCGCTGCGGCGCTCCGCCCACGCCCCCGAGGTGCTCTGCGCGCCCGGCAACGCCGGGATTGCCGCCGACGCCGAGTGCCTGCCGGAGATCGCCGCCGACGACGTCGAGGCACTGGTCGCCGCGGCCCGTGAGCGCCGCGTCGACCTAGCGGTGATCGGGCCCGAGCTGGCCCTGGTTGCCGGCGTCGTCGACGCCCTCGAGGAGGCGGGCATCCCCGCCTTCGGCCCCAGCCGCGCCGCCGCCGAGCTGGAGGGCTCGAAGGCCTTCGCCAAGGAGCTGATGGAGGAGGCCGGTGTGCCGACCGCCGCCCACGTTCTCCTACGCAGCCGCGAGGAAGCGGTCGAGCAGCTCGCCCGCGTCCCCTACCCGACCGTGCTCAAGGCGGACGGCCTGGCGGCCGGCAAGGGAGTGATCCTCTGCGCGAACGAAGCCGAGGCGCTGGCCGCGATCGAGGTCTTCTTCACCGAGCAGCGCTTCGGGCAGACGACCGTGGTCCTGGAGGAGCTCCTCGAGGGCGAGGAGCTCTCGCTGCTCGCCCTCTGCGACGGCGAGAACGTGGTGCCGCTGGCGCCGGCCCAGGACTACAAGCGGATCTTCGACGGCGACGAGGGGCCGAACACCGGCGGCATGGGCAGCTACTCGCCGGTGCCCGGGTTCGACCAGGCACAGATCGAGTCGATCGTCGACCGGGTCCACCGGCCGGTGGTCGCGGCGATGGCGCGGCGCGGGCGCCCGTTCCACGGCGTCCTCTAC
Source organism: Thermoleophilia bacterium (assembly GCA_016649905.1). Taxonomy (GTDB): domain Bacteria; phylum Actinomycetota; class Thermoleophilia; order Solirubrobacterales; family 70-9; genus VAYN01. The sequence continues at coordinate 1,543 of JAENWU010000136.1, read as the reverse complement.
GCCGGCCTGATGATCGGCGCCGACGGCCCCAAGGTGCTCGAGTTCAACACCCGCTTCGGCGATCCCGAGACGCAGGCGGTGCTGCCGCGGATGCGCTCCGACCTCGTTGACCTCTTCCTCGCCGCCCGTGAGCCCGGCGGCCTGGCAGGGATGAGCGCCGAGTTCGATCCAGCCTGGGCGGTGACCCTGGTGCTGGCCTCGGCCGGCTACCCCGAGAGCTCCTCCAAGGGCGACGTGATCCACGGCCTGGCGGAGGCGGCTGAGCTGGCCGAGCTGACCCACGCCGGCACGGCGGAGCGCGACGGCGAGATCGTCACCGCCGGCGGCCGCGTCCTCAACGTGACCGCGCTCGGCGATGGGCCTGCCGAGGCGCGCGATCGGGCGTACGATGCGGCCAGCCGGATCTCCTTCGCGGGAATGCAGATCCGCACCGATATCGCCGCCCGCGCCGTCGAGCGCGCATCCAGCCAGTCCACCTAGAGAGGCAAGATGACCGAGATTTCCGAACCGACCCCGACGCCCCCGCCCGACCTGGCTCCAGCCGGCGCCGTCCAGGCCCTCGAGCAGATCGAGGAGATCGACGCCGAGACGCCGCTGGTCGGGATCATCATGGGCTCCAAGAACGACATGGAGAAGATGCAGCCAGCGGAGAAGGCGCTCGAGGACGCCGGCATCCTCTGCGAGGTGCGGGTGATGAGCGCCCACCGCGACCCGGAGCTGGTCCGCGAGTACTGCACCAGCGCCCGGATGCGCGGCATGAAGGTGATCATTGCCGGTGCCGGGATGTCGGCAGCGCTGCCCGGTGTCGCCGCCGCCCACACCGACCTGCCGGTGATCGGCGTGCCGATCCTCGGCAAGGCGCTCGGTGGCCTCGATGCGCTGCTCTCGGCGGTGCAGATGCCGCCGGGGATCCCCGTTGCCTGCGTCGCGATCGACGGCGCCAAAAACGCCGGCATCCTCGCCGCGCGGATAATCAACGCGTGATCCCGCGCTACACCCGCCCTGAGATCGGGGCCGTCTGGACCCCGCAGGCGAAGATGGAGACCTGGCTCGAAGTCGAGCTGGCGGCGACCGAGGCCTGGGCCGAGGAGGGGGTGGTCCCGCGCGAGGCAGCCGAGGCCGCCCGCGCCAATGCCGCCTTCACGGTCGAAGCGGTCGACGAGCGCGAGCGCGTCACCGACCACGACGTCGCCGCCTTCGTCGACGTCGTCGCCGCCTCGGTCGGCGAGCACGGCCGCTGGATCCACTACGGCCTCACCTCCTCCGACGTGCTCGACACGGCGCTGGCGCTGCAGCTCCGCCGCGCTGGCGAGATCCTCGTAGCCGGCGCCCGCGCCTACCGCGACGCCCTCGTCGTCCGCGCGCTCGAGCACCGCGACACCCTCTGCGTCGGGCGCACCCACGGCGTCCACGCCGAGCCGACGACCTTCGGCCTGCGGCTGGCCGGCTTCGCCTTCGAGGCCGACCGCAACGTCGAGCGGCTCGAGCGGGCCTTCGCCCAGCTCGCCTTCGGCAAGCTCTCGGGCGCGGTCGGCACCTACGC
>JAENWU010000172.1 GCA_016649905.1 Thermoleophilia bacterium | reverse complement strand
TTCAGCCGCTCGATCTTCTTCACCCGCGCCTGCGCCTGCTTGGCCTTGGTCGCCTTGGCGCGGAAGCGCTCGACGAACTTCTCCATCCGCTCGATCTCGGCCTGCTGGCGCTCGATCGCCTTGCCGAGAGCGATCTGGCGCGCCGCCTGCTCCTGGCGCCAGGCGTGCCAGGGCCCGGCGAAGAAACGTGCGCGCTGGGCCTCCAGCTCCAGCACCGCGGTGCCTACCGCCTCGAGGAACCAGCGATCGTGGGCGACCAGCACCACCGCGGCGTCGAGGTCGACCAGATAGCCCTCCAGCCACTCCAGGGAGGGAATGTCGAGATGGTTCGTGGGCTCGTCGAGCAGCAGCAGATCGGGACCGCTGGACAGCGCCCGCGCCAGCGAGGCCCGGGTCAGCTCACCGCCGGAGAAGGTCGAGAGCTGGCGCTCGGTCAGCTCGGCATCGAAGCCGAGCCCGCGCAGCACCGCGAGGACGCCGTCGCGCCAGCGGTAGCCCCCACCGGCTTCCAGGCGCTGCTGCGCCGCGGAGTAGGCGGCCAGGGTCTCCTCCCCCGCGTCGCCGCCCGACATCCTCTCCTCCAGGCGGACCAGCTCGGCTTCGGTCTCGATCAGGTCGGCGCGGCCGGAGTAGACGTACTCGCCGAGGGTCTGGCTCGATTCCCGCGGCGGCCGCTGGTCGTGCAGCGCCACCCGCGAGCCCCGCTGAAGCGAGATCGAGCCGGAGTCCGGGGCCAGTTCGCCGGCGAGCACCCGCAGCAGCGTCGACTTGCCGGCGCCGTTGCGGCCCGAGAGCGTCATCCGGTCGCGCGGCTCGAGCTTGAAGGAGACGTCCTCGAACAGCAGCTTGCCGCCGATATGGACGTCCAGGGAGGTTGCGGTGACGATCGCCATCGTCCGAGCGTAGCCAGCGAAGCTGGTCGATCGCCTAGCCGCAGTACTTGGCGGCGATCTGCTCGATCGTGCCCATCGTGCGCTGGGTGCCGGGACCGAGGACCCTGGCGATCGTCTTGAGGTCGAGATCGGAGTCGATCGTGCCGCCGCTGGGCAGCCAGTAGAGCTCGCTGCCCTCGATCGCCAGGCGATCTTCGTCGCTGCCCAGCGCGAGTACCTTTTTGCGCGCCGCCGCGGTCGGCTTCTTCGGCAGCATCGTCACCTGCAGCTTTCCTTTCGAGGCGGCGAGGGCCTTGGCCGGGAAGGGCTCGTGCGCGGCGATCACCGCCACCTCGTCGACGCTGCGAACGTAGACGGGGACGTCGTAGCCGAGGCCCTCACGCAACCCGGCTTCGACCCGTGCGGTCAGTTTCGCTCTCGCCTCTTTCTTCTCGACGCCGAAGATCACGTTGCCGCTGGCGCGGAAGGTCGCGACCTCGAGCAGTCCGAGGTCCTCGAACTCGGCCGTCAGCTCGGGATTCTTGATCCGGCGGTTGCCGAGATTCATCCCGCGCAAGAAGGCGACGTAGCGGTCCATCCCGTCAGCCTAATTTCTTCGGAGAGGACCGGCATCATCGGCCAAAACCATGCCGGTCCTCCCCTGCCATAGCGGGAAGCCTACGGGGATCCCCATTACTGCCGGCGAGTATAGAGTTAAGCTCAATAGTTTCAAACCAAACACGAGAGTTCTTTGCGGAAGGCGGGACTATCCGCGCTGGCGCTCGATGTCCTCGGCCAACGCGGCCAGCTCTGGCAGCGGCACCTTCAGGCCCGAACACGAACGTATATTCGCACGCGATGCTCTGCGATTAAAGGGCAAATCCGACCCCAGATTCGGGCAGGACCAAGCCCCCTTTGAGGGGCTTGGTCCTGGTGGTCCGATGGAGGCGCCGAGATTCGAACTCGGATCCGCGGACGCGGCGCGAAGGTGTCTACAGGTATAGCCGGCGCTTGATTCTCGTCTCCCGGGGTCCGCGCCGGCGGGCACTACGGGAGACAAAGCCCTCTGAAATTTCCCCTGGCGGACGGGGCGATCCGCTTGGGTGAGCCCACTTTCTGAAGCCGGCGCCCCTCCCCGTGGGCGAGGGAGGACCGACTCTCACAGCGCTTAGCTTCTAACTAAGCGGCGAGGGCGAACTCATGGTCCGCACGTATTGGTTTGTGTCGGGGTTTAACGAGGCCTCCGACAACCTCGACCTGCAACCTTTCGCACGAATCGACCACGTCGAAGCCTGTCGCCCCCGTGCGAACTTCGCTTCGAATTGTACGGTGTCGGGCATGGTGGCCCTGTGAGCGAGTTGCACTACGACGCGATAGTGCTGGGGGCGGGGCCCGCGGGCGAGGTCTGCGCCGGCCGCCTGGCCGACGCGGGGATGTCGGTCGCGGTGGTCGAGAAAGACCTGGTCGGCGGCGAATGCTCCTACTACGCCTGCATGCCCTCGAAGGCGCTGCTGCGCCCCGCCGACGTGCTCGGCGAGGCACGGCGGATCCCCGGCGTCCCGGTCGACGAGGGCAGCGCGCTCGACCCGCAGGCGATCCTCGCCCGCCGCGACGAGGTCATCCACGACCGCGACGACTCGGGGCAGCTGCCCTGGCTGGAAGAACGCGGCATCGACCTGCACCGCGGCGCCGGCCGCTTCGAGGGGCCCCGCCGGGTCACCGTCGGCGATGACGTCCTGCTCGCCGCCAAGGCCGTAGTCGTCGCCACCGGCTCCGGCGCCGCGATGCCGCCGATCGACGGCCTCGACTCGGTCTCGGCCTGGAACAACCGACAGGCGACGACCTCGAAGCAGATTCCCGCCAGCATGATCGTGCTCGGTGGCGGCCCGGTGGGCAGCGAGCTCTCGCTGGCCTGGTCCTCACTGGGAACCAAGGTCACCCTGGTCGAGGGCAACGGGCACCTGCTCGGACGCGACGAGCCGTTCGCCGGTGAGGAAGTCGCGAAGTCATTGCGCGAGCGCTTCGGGGTCGACGTTCGGACCGGCGTCCTCGCCGAGCGGGTGCGGGCGGGCGGCGCCGGCGTGGTGGTCGAGCTGAACGACGGCAGCAGCGCCGAGGGCGAGGAGATCCTGGTCGCGATCGGCCGCGTCCCCCACACCGCCGAGCTCGGGCTCGAAGCGGCAGGCGTCGAAGCCGGCGAGCACGGCTTCCTGGAAACCGACGACCGGCTGCTGGTCGGCGGCAGCGACTGGCTCTACGCGATCGGCGACGTCAACGGCCGCGCTTTGTTCACCCACATCGGCAAGTACCAGGCCTGGGTCGCCGCCGAGAACCTGCTCGGGCGGCCCGTCGAGGCCGTTGCCGAGACGATCGGCTCGCCCCGGGTCACCTTCACCGACCCGCAGGTCGCCGCGGTCGGCAAGACGCTCCAGCAGGCCCTCGACGCCGGCCTCGACGCTCGCGCGGTCGACGTCCCCACCGACGGCTCGCCCGGGGCGAGCTTCCAGGGCAAGGACACCGGCGGTACCTCGCGACTAGTCGTCGACCTCGCCAAGGAGACGATCGTCGGCGCCACCTTCACCGGCTTCGAGACCGCCGACTTCCTCCACGCCGCGACCGTCGCGATCGTCGCCGAAGTGCCCCTGCCTCGACTCCGCCACGCGATCGCGGCTTACCCGACGCGGAGTGAGATTTGGCTGAAGCTGGTGGAGAAGTACGAAGCCGCCTAGAGGACGGCCTGCTTCGGTGGGGTTTGGCGTCAGGGGGCCGGGTGCCCGTCTACCTTCGCTGGGAAATTCGCCCAGGACTCCGCCAGCCGTCCGAGCAAGGAACGGCGGGGCGAATTTCTAACGCCGCTCGTACGACGGGCACCCCGCCCCCTCCCACGAAACGCCCCCGAACTTCCCTCAGCTCACAAGGGATCGGCCGTCTCCAAGAAAAGAGGAGCGGCGGTCGTAGTTCCCACCGCATAGCGGAGCGAACTACGACCGCACGAAGCTCGGGGCGGCTCCCAGGGTGAACTTCGTCAGCTTCGAGGCGATCCCGGGTCGTGGAGGGAGGGTGGGGCATCCTCCGTACGAGCGGCGTTAACTTTTTGCTTGCCCCTCTTCGAGCGAGGCGTGCTTCCCGGGCGAAAAATCCAGCGAAGGTAGGAGGATGCCCCACCCTCCCCAGACGGCCCGAGGTCGAGCGAGCGCCGCTTAAACGGTCGCGCGGCTTTTCAACCCGGCAAGCACATCGACCGGGAAGCCGTCGACCGCGTCGAGGTCGTCGACCGACTTGAAGCCGCCCATCCGCTCGCGGTGGGCTAGCAGGCGGGTCGCCTGGGTGACCGAGAGGTCGTTGGCCCGCAGCTGCTCGAAGGTGACCGAGTTGAGGTGGATCTGCGTGCCGGAGGCCGCTGCGGGGGGCGGCGGCATCGGTGGCGGTGGAAGTGGGGACGGTGGTGGTGGCGCCCACGGCTCGGGGGCTGGC
>JAENWU010000077.1 GCA_016649905.1 Thermoleophilia bacterium | reverse complement strand
CCTGGGCGGCAACCGCCACCCCGACGTTGACCCGCGAGTAGAGCTCAAACCTGCCGTCCCGATAGGCGCCATTGGCCCGCGGGAACTCCTTCAAGGCCAGCGCGCACGCCTTGACCACCATGTCGTTGAAGGTCGGCACCAGATCGCCCTCACCGGCCAGCTCCTTCAAGTGCTTCCGTCCCTCGACCGCCGCCGTCATATCGATCTCGGTCTGCAGGTTGAAGTGGGGGGCGGTGGCCTTCGACTCGGCCATGCGGCGGGCGACCGTCTGCTGGAGCTTGGAGAGCTCGACAACCTCCACCGTCCCCTTCGCCGTCTCCGCCTGCTCGGAAACGACCGGGCTGGGTGGAGCAGCCGGGGAGGCCGGAGCCTCAGCAGTTGACGTCGATCCCGCCGCCACCGCTTCGACGTCAGCCTTGACCACCCGTCCCGCGGGACCTGAGCCCTCGACCGTGGCGATGTCGACGCCCTTCTCCTTCGCCAACCTCCTCGCCAACGGCGATGCCTTGACCCTCTCTCCATCGCTGCGCTCCGAACCCTCGGAGGCATCCGACGCATCACCCGCGACATGACCCGCGGGCGATGCGGCCGGTCCCTCCGCCGGATCACCGATCGTCGCGATCGGCGACCCGATCGCAAGCGTGTCTCCCTCTTGAGCCAGGATCTCGGTCAGAGTGCCCGCGACATCCGCCTCGTAGGCCATGTTCGCCTTATCCGTCTCGATCTCGACGATTTCTTCGCCAACCGCGATCTCGTCCCCGACCTGCTTCATCCAGGTCAGGATCGTCCCCTCCTCCATCGAGTCGGAGAGGCGCGGCATCACGATCTCGCTCATCGTCGCGAGCCGGCCAGGACCGAGCGGGCGGCGCCGAGGATGCGGTCGACGTTGGGCAGCGCCGCGTTCTCGAGGTTCTTGGCGTAGGGGAGAGGGACTTCGGCCATGCCGACCCGCTCGATCGGGGCGTCGAGGTAGTCGAAGCAGACGTGCTGGATCCGCGCCGCCAGCTCGGCGGTGACGCCGAAGCTGGGCCAGCCCTCCTCGATCAGCAGCGCGTGGTTGGTCTTGCGGACGCTGGCGGCGACCGTCTCGACGTCGAGCGGGCGCAGGCTGCGCAGGTCGACGACCTCGGCGGAGACGCCCTCGGCGGCGAGTCGCTCCGCCGTCTCGAGCGCGCGGACGCTGGCGAAGCCGTGGGAGATCAGGCTGATGTCGGTCCCCTCGCGGGCGACGGCCGCGAGCCCGAGCGGGACCAGGTACTCGGGGTCGGTCGGCACCTCACCCTTCTCCTTGTAGGCCGAGAGGTTCTCGATCAGCAGCACCGGGTCGTCGTCGCGGATCGCCGCCTTCAGCAATCCCTTGGCGTCGGCCGGGGTGGCGGGGGCGACGACCTTGAGGCCAGGGGTGCCGGCGAACCAGCCGTCGAAGCTCTGGGAGTGCTGGGCGGTGAGCTGGTTGCCGGCGCCGTTGGGGGTGCGGATCACCAGCGGGCAGCGGACTTTGCCGCCGAACATCGCCCCGACCTTGGCGGCGTGATTGACGACCTGGTCCATCGCCACCAGGAGGAAGTTGAGGGTCATGATCTCGACGATCGGCCGCTCGCCGAGCAGGGCCGCGCCGACGGCGGCGCCGACGAAGCCCTCCTCGCTGATCGGCGTGTCGCGGATGCGGTCGGGGCCGAACTCGTCGAGCAGCCCGTCGCTGACCTTGTAGGAGCCGTTGAAGACACCGACCTCCTCGCCCATCAGGAAGACGCGCTCGTCGCGACCGAGCTCCTCGCGCATCGCCATCCGCAGGGCCTCGCGGTAGCTGAGGCGCACGGTCTCGGCAACCGCGGGGTCCGGCTCCTCGGTTCGCGGCGCCTCGGTGGCAACGGGACTGGGGCCGGCGTTCATGCGCCCAGCCCCGCGGCGTAGACCAGCTCATCCTCGCCGTAAGGCGAGCCGGGCTTCATCCGGGCGAACTGAAGGTCGGAGGTCGGCGCGTACATTCCCGCCGCCAGCCGGTCGAGCGCGGGCTCGGCGTCGGCGTCGGCGAACTCGACCGCGGCGGCGACCGTATCCCGCGCCCGCTGCTCGGCGCCCTCCAGCTCGGCCTCCTCGGCGCCGCGCTCGGCCAGCGTCGCCCGCACCCGCGTGATCGGGTCGCGGCCGCGGCGCTCGGCGATCTCGTCCTTGGTTCGGTAGGCGGTGCCGGCGTCGGCGACCGAGTGGCCGCGGTAGCGGTAGGTCATCGCCTCCAGCACGGCCGGCTTGCGCTGCTCGCGGGCGGCGCCGAGCAGGCGGTCGGTGGCGTCGAAGACCGCCTCGATGTCGTCGCCGTCGACCCGCTCGGAGGCCATCCGGTAGGAGGCGGCGCGCTTGAAGAGGTCCGGCTCGGCGGAGGCGCGGGAGACGCTGGTCCCCATCCCGTAGACGTTGTTGACGACGAGGTAGACGATCGGCAGCTCCCAGAGCGCCGCCAGGTTCAGCGACTCGTGCCAGGCGCCCATGTTGACGGCGCCGTCGCCGAGCTCGCAGAGGACCGCGTCCTCGCGGCCGCGGCGGGTGAGGGCGAGGGCCAGGCCGGTCGCCACCGGCAGCTGGCCGGCGACGATTCCCCAGCCGCCGTAGAAGCCGCGCTCGGGGTCGAGCAGGTGCATCGAGCCGCCGCGGCCGCCGGCACAGCCGGAGCGGCGGCCGAAGAGCTCGGCCATCGCCTCGCTGGCGGGGACGCCGCGGGCCAGCGCGAAGCCGTGGCAGCGGTAGCCGGTGACCAGCAGGTCGCTTGGCGTCATCGCCGCCATCGTGCCGACCGTGGTCGCCTCCTGGCCGGAGGAGAGGTGGCAGTAGCCGCCGATCTTGGCCGCCTTGTACTGGCGCTCGGCCTCGGTCTCGAACGCGCGGATCGTGACCATCGCCTCGTACTGCTCGAGCGTCGGCGTCTTCGCGCGCTCGGCCATCGCTAGGGACCCTCGAAGTAGTCGGGATGCTCGGCGCGCATGCGGGGAACCTCGCGCAGGACAGTCCGCAGGTGCTCGCGCAGGTGGCGCTCGGCGAGGTCGGGATCGTTGGCGGCGACGGCGTCGAGCACCAAGCGGTGCTCGGAGATCATCTCGTCGAGATAGTTCGGCATCCCCAGGCTGAGCCGGCGGATCCGGTTCAGGTGCGCCTTCGCGCGCTCGCTGACGATCCAGACCGAGAGGTGACCGCTGAGGTCGCAGAGGGCGTGGTGGAAGGAGTCGTCGAGCAGGTAGAAGCTGTCGAGGTCGCCGGCCGCGCGGGCGCGGTCCTGGCCCTGCAGGTTCTCCTCGAGTTCGGCGACGTCCTCTTCCTTGGCGACCTGGGCGCTGAGCCGGATCGCCGCGCACTCCAGCGACTCGCGGATGAACTGGGCGTCGCCGATCGCTGTGGGGTTGACGCGGGCGACGAAGGTGCCGAGCTGGGGGACGGTCTCGACCAGCCGGTCCTCGCGCAAACGCCCGATCGCCTCGCGGATCGGCGTCCGGCTGACCCCGATCCGCCCGGCCAACGAGTTCTCCGAGAGCTGCTGCCCCGGCTCGAGTTCCCCCCGCACGATCGCGTCCCGCAGGGCCGCGTAGACCTGCACCCGAGTCGGCTTCCCTTTGTCCCGCTGGTAGCGGTCAAGGGGGATCACATTAGGCGACTGCACGCTCCTAGTATACAAGTATCCCAGGCCCGAAAATCGGGCTGTTCCGCGCCGAGTCTGCACTTGACCCCGTTATACGGGGTCAACAGCGGACTCACCGATCGGCGGCGGTTGCTAGGCCGGTTAGGAGCCGGAGGCCGGCTCGATGCGGAACGAAGACCGCACCGGGTGTTCGGGCTTGAAGAAGGTCGCCGTCTGGTTCTTCAGCTGCCAGGGGAAGGGGAGGCGGCCGGCGGGCTGGGCGAGGAAGCGGGTGAAGAGGACGGCGGCGCGGTGGCACTGGATGCCGGTGCCGGAGGGCAGGTAGATCAGGTATTGGCCCTTGGGGAAGTCGAGCGGGCCGACCATCGAGAAGGCATTGACGGTGAAGCTGCCGGGGCAGAGGCGGCCGAGCGAGGGGTTGTTGCCGCCTTCTTCTTCGCCGCCGCTGCGGGCGACTGAGAAGGCGGTCGTGTTGCCGCGGGCGAAGGAGGCTTTGCCGGTCCCCTGGGCGATCACTCGCCAGGGCGTCGGCAAGACGCCGTCGTAGTCCTGCAGGAAGCGGGTGAAGAGCTGGGAGGCGGCCGCGCAGCTGAGGCCCCCGGCCGGCGTGGTGGTGACCGTGTAGTTGCCGGCGGACAGGTTGGCCGGGCCGATGCGGTCGTCGTGAAGGACGCGGAAGCTGGGGCAGGTCGCGGCGCTCGCCTTCGAGGCGGTGGCGGCGCTCAGGGACAGCGCTGCGAGCAGCGCGGCAAGTGCCAGCGCGACGGTCGCGGCAAAACGCTTGCTCCCAGGGGTGAGATGGACGAGACCCACGGCGCGGGAACCTACCAGCGCCGGCGGCGACCTACCAGCCTGTATCCGACGTTCGTCTGGTCGCCGCTCAGCGACGTGGCGTCGGCGCGATCCGGTCGAGCTCTTCGAGGTCGGCGGCCGACGGCGTCCAGCGCAGCGCCGCGACGTTGGCCTCGACCTGCTCCGGCTTGGTCGCCCCGGCGATCACCGAGGCGACCGCGGGCTGGGCGGCCAGCCCGGCGATCGCGACGTCGATGATGCTGACCCCGCGCTCCTCCGCGTAGGCCGCGATCGCCTCGACCACGTCGAACTGGGCCTCGGTCCCGGCGCTTCCACGACCGGCCAGGCGGGTGCCCTCGGGAGGCGGCTCGCCGCGCCGGTACTTGCCGCTCAGCAGCCCCGATTCGAGCGGGAAGAAGGGCAGGATCGAGACCCCGAGCCGCTCGCAGCTCGGCGCCACCTCGGCCTCGATGCCGCGTTCGAGCAGGCTGTAGTGGTTCTGCAGGCTGACGAAGCGGGCCAGTCCATCCTCGCGGCCGAGCCGGTCGGCCTCCTCCAGTTCGGCGGCGCTGAAGTTGGAGCAGCCGATCGCCCTCACCGATCCCTCCTCGACCAGCTCGCCGAGCGCCGCCAGCGTCTCGGCGATCGGGGTGACCCCGTCGGGCTCGTGGTACTGGTAGAGGTCGATGCGGTCGACCTCGAGTCGCGCCAGCGAGCCCTCGATCGCCCAGCGGATGTACTCGCGTGAGCCGCGCGCGACGCCGCTCGGCTCATCGCCGCCGCGGACCTGCATCCCGAACTTGGTCGCGATCAGGTACTCGTCGCGGCGACCGCGCAGCGCCTCGCCCATCAGCCGCTCGCTGGCGCTGTCCTCGCCGTAGCTGTTGGCGGTGTCGAAGAAGGTGATGCCGGCGGCAAGCGCGGCCTCGAGCACCGCCGCGGTCCCGCCGAGGTCGAGGCGGCGGCCGAAGTTGTTGCAGCCGAGCCCGACCGCGGAGACCTCCAGATCGGAATCGCCGAGGCGGCGGCTCGGGAGCGGGCTGGACGGCGAAGCTTGGCTCATGATTTCTCCAGTTCCTCGGTTGATGTCAGCACTACCCACATCCCCCCGCGTCCGTACCATTCCGGCAGCCGATGCCCGAACCAGTCAAGCGCAACCAGCGCTACATGCCCGGGCTCGACGGGCTGCGAGCGATAGCCGTCCTGGCGGTGATTGCCTTCCACCTCGACTTCGGCTGGGCGCCCGGCGGCCTGCTCGGGGTCGGGATCTTCTTCACCCTCAGCGGCTATCTGATCACCGACATCCTGCTCGCGCAGATGGCGAAGATCGGCAAGATCAAGCTCGGCGGCTTCTGGCTGGCCCGCGCCCGTCGCCTGCTGCCGGCGCTGTTCGTGATGCTGGCGATCGTCGTCGCCTGGGTGACGATCTTCGGTCCGGCCCAGGCGCAGCAATTCCGCGACTCGGTCCTCGCCTCGGTCTTCTACGTCAACAACTGGCAACAGATCTTCGGCGACGTCTCCTACTTCGCCCGCTTCGGCCCCGAACAGCCGCTCAACCACCTCTGGTCGCTGGCGGTCGAGGAGCAGTTCTACATCGTCTGGCCGTTCCTGGTCCTGCTCGGCGTCAAGCTCGTGCGGGAGACGCCGCTGCCCTCCGGCGTGCGGCCGCGGCTGGCGCTGCTCACCCTCGGCCTGGCCTTCGCCTCGGTCGTCCTGATGGCGGTCCTCTACGCACCGAGCCTCGATCCCTCGCGCGTCTATTACGGGACGGACACCCGCGCCTCGGAGCTGCTCTTCGGCGCCGCCCTGGCGATGATCTGGCCGAGCCGCAAACTGAGCCGGCGGATCACCCCGGGAGCGCGCAAGACACTCGACCTGCTCGGCGTCGTCGGCCTGTTGGTGATCTTCCTGATGGTCTGGCGGACCGGCGAACTCTCGACCTTCCTCTACCGCGGCGGCTTCGTCGTCCTCTCGCTGGCGACGGTGCTGGTGCTGATGGCCTGCACCCATCCCGCCTGCCGCCTCGGCGTCATCCTCGGGGTGCGGCCGCTGCGCTGGGTCGGCGTGCGCTCCTACGGCATTTACCTCTGGCACCTGCCGATCATCGTCCTGACCAGCCCGACCGGCCCGCACGGGCCGAGCCTGACCCGGGCGGCGCTGCAGTTCGCGGCGATCCTCGGCGTCTCCGCGCTCTCCTGGAAATTCGTCGAGGAGCCGATCCGCCACGGCGCCATCGATCGCTTCTTCGCCCGTCGCCGGGCGCGGGGCTGGGGCTGGCAGACGATCTCGCCACCGGGCCGGGCGGCGGTGATCGCCTCCGGCTTGGTTCTGGTGATCGCGATCGCCGGCATGGCCGGCGTCAACTCGGCCACCGAAGGCGCCGACGCCCGGGTCGCCGAAGCGACCGCCAAGGGCACGACGAAGCCGCCGCCGCTGACTGCCAAACAGGCGGCGGAGTCGACCAAATCGTCCTGCGAAAAGGTGATCCACATCGGCGACTCGACCTCGGAGGGGCTCGACTCGCCCGAATACCTGCCGATTCCGAGCCAGCGGATCGACGCCCAGTACGAAGACGTCGGCAGCAAAGAAGAGATCCTCGAGATCTCCGGGGCGCGCTCGATCGAAGAGCAGTTCGAAGGCGAACCGAACGCCCAGGAAGTCGCCGCAGCCTGGAAGGCCGAAGGCTTCAAAGGCTGCTGGGTGCTGGCGCTGGGGACCAACGAGGCGGCCAACGTCGCCGCCGGCTCGACGGTTGGCGAGCGCGAACGGATCGACAAAATGATGGCGATCATCGGCGACGAACCGGCGATGTGGGTCAACGTCCGCTCGCTCGTTCCCGCCGGCGATCCGTACTCGAAGCAAAACATGGAAAAGTGGGACGAAGAACTCGTCCTCGCCTGCGCCGCCCACCCGAACATGCGCGTCTACGACTGGGCCTCGGACGTCAAAGACGCCTGGTTCATCGAAGATGGCATCCACTTCACCTCACCCGGCTACGCTGCCCGTGCCCAGTTGATCGCCCAGGCGCTCGCCCACGCGTTCCCCGCCAAAGGCGAGACCGAGGGCGGCTCGAAAAGCTGCGTCGTCAACTGAGCTCCGCCGTTTTCCGCGCTGCGCCTTAGGGTAGCCGCCGCCCAAACCATCCAAAGGGAGATAACAAAGCCATGAGCGATCCGAACGAGCGAGACGCAAAGCTCGTCCAATACATGAACGAGGCCTACGGCAACGAGCGCGAGCTCGAGGTCGCCCTGCAGGCCGACCTCGCGATGACTACCAAGCCGGCTTACGCGAAACGCCTCAAACAGCACCTCAAAGAGACGAAGTCGCACGCCAAACAGCTCGAGCGCCGGATCAAGACACTCGGCGGCGGTGGCCAGGCCGTCCAGAGCATGGTCGCCAAGGCGACGGCGGTGGCGAAGGCGCCCCTGCACATGGTCCGCGGCAGCGGCGAGCAGGAGAAAATGCTGAAGAACGCCAAGACCCAGTACTCCAGCGAGCACGAGGAGATCTCGACCTACCTGGCGTTGGAGACCTTCGCGACCAAGGTCGGCGACAAAGAGACCGCCAGCCTGGCGCGCGGGATCCGCAAAGAGGAGGAACGGATGGCGAAGTTCCTCGAGGGCCAGATCAAGCAGCTCTCTGGCGCGGTCGCCCAGGAGGTGCCGCGCTCGTTGCGTCGCTCAGCCTCGAAAAAACGCCCAGCGGCCAAACGCGCTGCTCCGAAACCGGCTGTGAAAGCCGCGGCCAAAAAACCGGCCGCCAAAAAAGCAACGGCTAAAAAAGCAACCGCCAAAAAAGCGGCGACGAAAAAACCCGCAGCTAAAAAAGCTGCGGCGAAACCCGGGTCAAGGAAAAATGGCGCCAAAAAAACGCCGCGGAAAGCCGCCGCGAAAAAAAGCTAGCGGGACTAACGCGAGAAAAGCCCGCTGAGGCGGTCGTAGACGAAGTCGGGCAGTAGGGGGCGGACGTTGACCAGGGTCCGCACCCCGCGCCCGACCGGATAGCGGGATCCGGAGCCGCCAAGGGCGTCGGCGATCTTCGCCGCGACCTTGGCGGGCTCCTCGCCTTTACGTTCAGCCGAAGTCAGTTGTTCTTGAAATTTGCGCAGCGGCGCGTCGTAGAGCTCGCGCGCTTCGCCCCGCAGCTCTTCGCGCAGGCCGTTGACCTGCTCGCGTGACTTCGCCCAGATCGGCGTGTCGATCGGGCCCGGCTCGAGCAGGCCGACGCTGACCTTCTGGTCCGCCAGCTCGACCCGCAGGCAGTCGGCGATTGCCTCCAGCGCGAACTTCGAGGCGTGGTAGGGGGCGGCCCATGGGTGCGTGACCCGGCCACCGACCGAGCCGACGAAGAGGATTCGCCCATGTCCCCGCCGCAGCAGCGGCAGCAGCGCCTGCGTCACCGCCACCTGGCCGACGACGTTGACGTCGAGGATCTGGCGCAAGCCGTCCGGCGGCAGCGTCTCCAGCGGTCCGGCGACGCCGATGCCGGCGTTGTTGACGAGCGCGTCGAGTGCGCCGCCGGTGACGGCTGAGACCTGCTCGGCGGCGGCCTCGATCTGGGCCGGGTCGGTGACGTCGAGCTCGATCGGGACGACCTCCCCCGGCTCGGCAGCCAGCGACTTCGCGTCGACCTGGTTGCGGACGCCGGCGAAGACCAGCCAGCCGTCCCCCGCCAGCCGCTGCACGGTGGCGCGGCCGATCCCCGATGAGGTGCCGGTTACCAGGACGCTCTTCATCTCATCTCCATTCGCTCATGCGGTCTTCGGGGGGTTGGGCTCGTCCCGCGGCTCGAGCTGGATCTCCAGCTCGGCCCGCGGCTGGCCCTCTTCGATCTCGATGCTGCGCTCGCGCTCGGCGTTGAGCTGGTGGCCGAAGAGGATCGCCAGGTTGCTGATCCAGAACCAGATCAACAGCGCGATCAGGCCGCCGAGCGTCCCGTAGGTCTTGTCGTAGGAGCCGAAGTTGGCGACGTAGAGGGCGAACAGCGCCGAGGCGATCACCCAGACGACGATCGCGACCAGGCTGCCGGGGGTCACCCACTGAAACCCGCGCAGCCTCACGTTCGGCGAGGCGTAGTAGAGGACCGCCACCATCAAAAGGAAGATCGCCGCCATCACCGGCCACTTGGCGATGCTCCAGATCGTCACCGCGGTGTCGCTGAGCCCGACCGGGCCGGCGACGGCGTCGAGCACCGGCCCGGTCGCGACCAGCCCCAGCGCCAGAACCACCAACAGCAGGATCATCGCCAGCGTCACCGCTAGCTGCAGCGGCCGCAGCTTCCAGAACGGCCGCCCCTCCGGGGTCTCGTAGATCACGTTGGAGGCGCGCATGAAGGCGCCGACGTAACCCGAGGCCGACCACAGCGCCACCGCCAGCCCGAGCACGAAGGCGAGCCCGGCGGTGCCGCGGTTCTCGGTGATCGATTCGATCGGGCCGGAGAAGGTTTCCGCAGCGGATTCGGGCCCGAGTTCGGTGATGATCTCGGTCAGGCTGCGGGTCGTCGAGGTCGGGTCGCCGAAGAGGCCGAGCAGCGAGACCATCGCGATCAGCGCCGGGAACAGCGACAGCAACCCGTAGTAGGTCAGCGCCGCCGCCCAGTCGGTGAGGTTGTCCTCCTGGAACTCGGTCGCGGTCCGCTTCAAGGTCGCCCACCGACCGGGGTCGCGGTCGACCCCGGTCGGGGCGTAGTCGTGCCGCTCGGTCATCGCTCCCGAGCTACCCGGCGTCAGGCGGGCGGCAAACAGTCGATCTCGACTGGCTCCAGCTCGTCGGCGGGCTCGAAGCCGAGGATTCGCCCGTAGAAGTAGAGCTCGGCTTCGAGGCAGCGGATCTCGGTCTCGGCGCGGCGGAAGCCGTGCTGCTCGCCCGCGAAGGCCAGGTAGGCGTGGGGGACCCCGTTCTTGGCCAGCGCCGCCACCATCGCCTCCGCCTGGTTCGGCGGCACCACCTCGTCCTCGAGCCCCTGGAAGAGGATCACCGGCGCCCGCAGCCGCTCGACGAAGTTGATCGGCGAGCGCTCGCGGTAGAGGTCGGCTCGCTCGGGATAGGGGCCGATCAGCCCGTCGAGGTAGCGCGACTCGAACTTGTGGGTGTCGCGGGCGAGGGACTCGGTGTCGGCGACGCCGTAGTAGCTGGCGCCGGCGGCGAACTCGTCGTGGAAGACGAGGGCGCAGAGCGTCGCGTAGCCGCCGGCCGAGCCGCCGCGGATCGCCAGTCGCTCGCCGTCCGCCTCGCCGGTCGCGGCCAGGTGCAGGGCGGCGGCGACGCAGTCCTCGGTGTCGACGATGCCCCAGGTTCCGCGCAGCTTCTCCCGGTAGGCGCGGCCGAAGCCGCTGGAGCCCCGGTAGTTGACGTCGACGACGCCGACGCCGCGGCTGGTCCAGAAGAGGAACTCGGGGTCGAGCGCGGGGGTGACGTGGGAGGTCGGGCCGCCGTGGCTCTGCACGATCAGCGGCGGCAGCTCGCCCGCGGGGGCGTCGAACTCGGGGTTGGTCGGCGGGTAGAAGAAGGCATGGGCAACCTCGTCGCCGGCGCCGGTCGGGAACTCGATCGCCCGCGGGATCGAGGCGTACGCCGGGTCGAGCGGCTCGTCGCTGGCCGTACGCACGATCTCGGTCTCGCCGGAGGCGGTGTCGTGGACGAGGACCGCGGTCTCGTGCTCGGGGCTGGCCGCGACGAAGGCGACCCTGGTCCCGGCGACGGAGAGCGAGGGGAAGCCGAACGAGGTGAAGGGCAGGCCGAGGTCGCGCACGCGCCCGGCGCCGGGGTCGAGCACGCCCAGCCGTTCCACGCCGCGCTCGCAGCGGATGCAGGCGATCGCCCCGTCGTCGAGGAAGGCGTAGGTCGAGCCGCCGAACAGCCACTGCGGGTGACCGAGCTCGGCTTCCTCGGCGCTCAGCTGCTCGATCTCATCCTCGGTGCCGACCCGGTAGAGGTTCCACCAGCCGTCGCGGTCGGAGACGAAGTGCAGCCGCCCCTCGGCGTCCCACTCCGGCTGGATGATCGACTCGGCCTCGCCGCCGGCGAGGCGGCGGGCGGCGCCGGGATCGGCGAGCGGAGCGAGCCAGAGCTCGGTCGCGTCCCAGGGCATGTTCGGGTGCTCCCAGCAGGTCCAGGCGAGCTGGGTTCCGTCGGGGCTGAGCCGGGGGAAGGAGTAGAAGTCGCGGCCGCCGGCGAGCACGACCGGCTCCTCACCGAAGCCGTCGAGGGGGATCGCGACGATCTCGTTCACGGCTTCGCCCTCGCCGTGGCGCTCGCGGACGCAGATCGCTGCCTGTCCGTCCGGCGTCAGCCGGCAGTCGGCGTAGCGCAGCGCCGCTGGGACGTCGGGCTTCGGCGTCAGCGCGACCGGCTTCTCGCCGAGCCGCTGGCTGTAGAGCCGCTGGTCGGCGAAGTCGACGAAGAGGACGCGGTCGGTGCCGGTCAGGGTCCAGGAGCCGCCGCCGTACTCGTGCACCCGGCTGCGGACGTTGACGCCGGCGGGCGTCACCTCCTCGGTCTCGCCGTCGGGGGCGCGCCGCATCAGGACGACGCGGCCGCCTTCGCTGGGCCGACCCTCTGACCACCAGACGGCGCCGTCCTCGGCGAGGACGGGAGCGCCGAGCCGGCGGCCGGCGCGGGCGACCGCGGTAGCGTCGATCGGCGATTGCCAGGCGCCGTAGGGAGCGGTGATCGTCATTTCACACCTATACGGGGGGAAATGGCGATCACCCCTAGTCGTCAACCTCGATCTCGCGCAGGCGGTGGGTGTCGACGTCGTAGACGAAGCCGCGCACGAGATCGCGGTGGGGGACGAAGGTCGAGCGGCGCACGCGGCGGATCGACTGGCGCACGTCGTCCTCGACGTCGCGGAAGGACTCGATCGCGAAGGCGGGGGAGACCCCGGTCGCCTCCTGCAGCTCGGCCCGGAAGCCATCGTCGGTGAGCTGTTCCAGGCCGCAGTCGGTGTGGTGGATCAGCATCACCTCGCGGGTTCCCAGGCGCCGCTGCGAGACGGCGAGCGAGCGGATCACGTCGTCGGTGATGACGCCGCCGGCGTTGCGCAGCACGTGCGCCTCGCCGTCGCCGAGCCCGAGCGCGGCGAAGACGTCCAGGCGCGAGTCCATGCAGGTGACGATCGCCAGCCGCCGGCTCGGTTCGACGTCGAGGTGGCGGTCCGGCAGGCCATCGGCGAAGGCTCGGTTGTTGGCGATCAGCTCGTCGATTGCGTCCACGGGGCGGCAGCCTAGAGGTTCGATTGCCGGGCCTCGATTCGGGTACGACGAGAGCAAGGCTTCGATGCGAATTCCGAACCCCACCAAAGTCCTGCCCCAGCCGCGCCAGCTCGTCGACCTGACGAAGCGGGTGGCGGAGCTGATGCCCGGCCTGCCCGGACGCGGCGGGGACGAGCGGGCGGCCCCACCGGCGCCGGCGCTCAAACCGAAACCGCAAGCGGCTGGCAAACCGAAACCCAAAGCGAAAGCCGCGGCCAAACCGAGACGCCCGCGCGACAAGCTCGACCAGTAATCGATCGACGATTCGCCTGAGTCATGCGCTACTTCCACATCTGTGCCCAGGAGCAGTTTCCGCCCGACGCGCTGCTGCGCCAGGCCGTCGCGGCCGAGCGGGCCGGCTTCGACGGCGTCGGCTGCAGCGACCACCTGCAGCCCTGGTGGGAACCCGGTGAGGCGGGTCACGCCTGGGTCTGGCTCGGCGCCGCCGCGCAGGCGACCGAGCGGGCGCTGATCGGCACGGCCGTGACGCCGCCGGGCCCGCGCTACCACCCGGTCCTGATCGCCCAGGCCTGGGCGACGCTGGAGACGATGTACCCGGGCCGTCCCTACCTGGGGATCGGCTCCGGCGAGGCGCTCAACGAGGTCCCGCTCGGCGCCGAGTGGCCCTCGGTCAGCGACCAGATCGCGCGCCTGGCCGAGGCGCTGGAGATGATCCGGGCGCTGTTCGAAGGCAAACGCCTGAGCGGCCGCGGTGACCACTTCGCAACCGACGGCGCCTATCTGCACACCCGGCCCGAGGGCCGGCCGCCGATCTACGTCTCCGCCTTCGGCCCGCAGGCGGCAAAGGTCGCCGGCGAGCTAGGCGACGGCCTCTGGACCCTCGCCGATCCCGAATCGGTGCCGGAGATCATCGACGCCTACCGCGGCGCCGCCGAGGACGCCGGTCACCGGCCGGGCGAGATCGTCCTGCAGGCCGCCTTCTCCTGGGCGCCCGACGACGACGCGGCGCTGGAGGGCGCCCGGGTCTGGAAGGGCGCCCAGCCGAAGGAGTTCTACAAAGAGGACTGGCACGACCCCGCGGCGATGTACGAGCACGGCGAGCAGCGGGTCTCCGACGCGAAGCTGCGCGAGTCGCTGATCATCTCCAGCGATCCTCGCGAGCACGCCGAGCGGATCCGCCAGGTCGAGGAGCTCGGTGCGACCACGGTGGCGCTGATGAACAACTCCGGCGCCGACCCGCTCGGCGCGATCGCGGTCTACGGCGACTCGGTGCTCCCCGTGCTGGCTTAATCTCCGCCGCGTGAGCGCTCCGAACATCCGCCCGGCGAGCGAGGACGACGCTCAACTTCTACGAGAAGCTCGGCGCCACTCGCCTGGAGGAATGGCGGATGCTGCGCTTGGAGCGGGACGGCATCGAGCGGCTCGCGGGCGGCGTCGGCTCCGAGCGCTAGTCGCTGCGGCGGCTACTCGTCGCGCGGGGTGATGCGGAAGACCGAGACGACCTCGGCTTGGTGCGCCTCGGGATGCGCGACGTAAGCGCTGGGGCCGCCGCCGAACCAGCCGGCGGCTTCGTTGTTGCCGACGAAGATGCCGGGGTGGTGGCGGCCGTCGGCGTCCTGCACCCAGACCTTGTCGCCCTCCTTGAAGCCCTCTTCGATCGCCTCGCTCATCGGCGCCACTCTAGCTAGTGGTGTGACCACCAACGTTTACCGGTTTCTGGCGGCCTCGGATGATCGCCGTGCGGCGTCCTCAGTCGCCCAAATAGCGCTGCTATTCGGGCTCCCTGCGTCCTGGCCCGACGACCACCGAGTCTCGCCAGATT
>JAENWU010000211.1 GCA_016649905.1 Thermoleophilia bacterium | reverse complement strand
GATCGCGTCCAGTGCCCCCGCCCAGGCCAGCCGCTCCAGACTCGCCAGCCCCGCCCCCGAGCGCGAGGCCAGGTCGGCGATGCCGCCGTAGAAGCCGCCGCGTTCGCGCGCGGCCACCAGCGCCTCCATCTCATCGGCCCGCACCCCCTTCACGTATCCCAACCCGATCCGCACCACCGAGCCGCCGCGCAGGCCGGGGTTGCGCAGCGCCGATTCGACGTGGCAGAGAACCTTGCTGCGGTTGGCGTCGGGTGGGGCGATGCGGAGGCCGCGGCGCTGGGCCTCGTGGGCGAGCGAGTCGGGCGGATAGAAGCCCATCGGCTGCTCGTTGAGCAGCGCGCAGAGAAACTCGGGGCCGCGGTGGAAGCGCAGCCAGGCCGACTGGTAGGCGAGCAGGCCGAAGGCGGCCGAGTGGGCCTTTGGGAAGCCGAAGCCGGAGAAGCCCTTGATCTTGTTCCAGATCCGCTCCGCCAGCTCGGGGCTTGCGCCGTTTTTCTCGGCGGCGCCGGCGATGAAGCGCTGGTGGTGCTCCTCGATCGCCTGCGCCGAGCGCTTGCGGCTCATCGCCCGCCGCAGGCTCTCGGCCTGCGAGGAGGTGAAGCCGGCGAACTCGATCGCCACCTCCAGCACCTGCTCCTGGTAGACGATCGTGCCGAGCGTCTCCTTCAGCACCCGCTCCAGGGCCGGGTGCTCGTAGGGGATCTCGAAGCCAGGATCGTCGCGCTGGCATTTGCGGCGCTCTATATAAGGGTGGACGGCGCCGCCCTGGATCGGCCCCGGCCGGATCAGCGCCACCTGCACGGTCAAGTCCTCGAGGTTCCGCGGCCTGGTCCGCGGCAGCATCTGCATCTGCGCCCGGCTCTCGATCTGGAAGACGCCGGTGGTCTCGGCGGCGCGGATCGCTTCGAAGGTCTGCGGGTCGTCGTAGGGGATCCGCGAGAGATCGAGGCGCTCCTGGCGCGTCGTCTCGAGTTCGTCGACGCAGCGCTCGACCGCGGAGAGCATCCCCAGCCCCAGCAGGTCGATCTTGAGGAAGCCGGCGTCGGCGCAGGAGTCCTTGTCCCACTGGACGATCTGGCGGCCTGCCATCGCCGCCGGCACGACCGGGCAAACGTCAATCAGCGGTTCGGTCGAGATCACCATCCCGCCGGAGTGCTGGGAGGCGTGGCGGGGCAGGCCCATCGCGTCCTCGCAGAGCCACAGCAGCGCCCGCCAGCGGGGTGAGGCGGCGCGCTCGGTGCCGATCGCGGCGACGGCGTCGCAGGCGATCTCGCCGGCGGACTCGTGGAAGCCGACCGTCTTCGCAACCCGCTCGATCTCCGCCGGCGGCAGCCCCAGCACCTTGCCGAGGTCGCGGACGATGCCGCGCGGGCGGTAGGTCGGGAAGGCGGCGACGAGGGCCGAGCGGTCGGCACCGTAGACCTCGTGCACGCGCGGGATCAGGACCTCGCGGATGTCGCGCGGGAAGTCGAGGTCGATGTCGGGCATCGAGGTCGCCTCGTCGTTGAGGAAGCGGCCGGCGAAGAGGTTGTTCCGCACCGGGTCGATGTGGGAGAGGCCGGTCAGGTAGCAGACGATCGAGCTGACGCTGGAGCCGCGGCCGCGGCCGGGGGGCAGCACTTCGCGGACCGAGCCGCGACCGCGGACCTCGACCGCGACCTCGCGGGCCAGCTCGAGCCTGTCTCTTATACACATCTGACG
>JAENWU010000014.1 GCA_016649905.1 Thermoleophilia bacterium | reverse complement strand
GCCATCAGAGCGGCCAGTAGGGCGCGACGGTGGCGGCCGCACGCGGGGTGAGGGCCTCCGCCGCCGCCGCGCCGCGCGCCTTGCCCTCGCCGCCGAGCGCCGCCATCGTCGCCAGCAGCGACTCGACCAGCGAGCCGAGGTGGTAGCCGCCCTCCTGGACGGCCCCGAGCGGGACGCCGAGCCGTCGCGCCAGGTCGCGAACGTGGCAGGTCATCTGGGCGAAGGAGGAGGCCTCGAGGTTGCAGCCCGCCAGCAGGTCTTCGCGGTGGCCGTCGAAGCCGGCCGAGATCAGGATCAGCTCGGGGCCGAAGGACTCGGCGATCGGGACGACGATGTGCTCGACCAGGGAGAGCCAAATCTCCTCGCCTGAGCCGGGCGGGACCGGCAGGTTGACCGTGTAGCCCTCACCCGGGCCGGAGCCGAGGTCGGTGGCGGCGCCGCTGCCCGGGTAGAGCGGCGACTGGTGGATGCTGAAGAAGAGGACGTCGTCGCGACGGCGGAAGATCTCGGCCGTGCCGTTGCCGTGGTGGACGTCCCAGTCGAGCACCATCACCCGCTTCAAGCCGAGGTCCTCGATTGCCATCGCGGCGGCGACGGCGACGTTGTCGAAGAGGCAGAAGCCCATCGCCCGGTCGGGTTCGGCGTGGTGGCCCGACGGGCGCACGCAGCAGTAGCCGACCGCGTCTTCGCCGCGCAGCAGTGCCCGCGTCATCTCGCAGGCGTCGATCGCGCCGCCGCCGGCGCGGCAGAGCTCGCGGAAGTAGAGCATCGGGGCGACTCTACGCCGGCCGCACTCTTCGACGGTGGCGATGGGCGATCATGGGTCGATGCGAGCGATGGTTCTGGAGCGGGCCGGCGAGCCGTTGCGGCTGGCCGAGCTTCCCGACCCCGAGCCGGGTCCCGGACAGCTGCTGCTCTCGGTCCGCGCCTGCGGCGTCTGCCGCACCGACCTCCACATCCTCGACGGCGAGCTGGCGGAGCCGAAGCTGCCGCTGGTGCCCGGCCACCAGATCGTCGGCACCGTCGCCGGCGCGGGGGAGGGAGCGGAGCGCTTTGCACCCGGCGAGCGCGTCGGCGTCCCCTGGCTCGGCTGGACCGACGGCACGTGCCGCTACTGCACCAGCGGTCGCGAGAACCTCTGCGACAACGCCCGCTTCACCGGCTACGACCTCGATGGCGGCTACGCCGAGCTGGCGGTCGCCGACGAGCGCTTCTGCTTCCCGATTCCCGCCGCCTACCCGGACGACCAGGCGGCGCCGCTGCTCTGCGCGGGCCTGATCGGCTACCGGGCGCTACGGCTGGTCGGCGAGGCCGAGCGGATCGGCTTCTACGGCTTCGGCGCCTCCGCCCACATCCTCTGCCAGGTGGCCGTCCACGAAGGCCGGCGCGTCTTTGCCTTCACCCGCGAGGGGGACGAGGAGGGACAGGCGTTCGCGCGCTCGCTCGGCGCCGAGTGGGCCGGCTCTTCCGAGGAAGCGCCGCCGGAGGAGCTCGACGGCGCGATCGTCTTCGCCGCGGCCGGCGCCCTGATGCCGGCGGCGCTGCGGGCCAGCGCCAAGGGCGCCCGGGTGATCAGCGCCGGCATCCACATGAGCGAGATCCCCTCCTTCCCGTACGAGATTCTCTGGGAGGAGCGCAGCCTCGGCTCGGTCGCCAACCTCACTCGCCGCGACGGCGAGGAGTTCATGGCGCTGGCGCCGCGGATACCGGTCCGCACCGAGGTCACGACCTACCCGCTGGAGGGGGCGAACGCGGCGCTGGAGGACCTCCGCCACGGGCGTTTCCGGGGCGCCGCGGTGCTGGTCCCACAGGCCCGTCACACGGCTCAGCGGAGTGATTGAATAGCGGTGGCACCGTCACCCAGGTGGCGAAGCTGAAGGTCACCAAACCGAAGCTGAAGCTCGGCAAGGTCAAGCTGAACAAGGCCAAGGGGACGGCGACCTTCTCGGTCGAGGTCCCCAGCGCCGGCACCCTTAAGCTCGGCGGCAAGGGCGTCGCCAAGGTCGTGCGCAAGCCGAAGGCGGCGCGGGCCCGGCCGGCTAGACCTCCAGGCGCGACTCTTCGAGGTCGAGCTCGCGCTCGACCCGCCGCATCACTTCACCGGACACCTCGCCGCTGTCGCGCAGGCGGACCAGGGCGTCGCGCTGTGCCGCGTAGAGCTCGTGCATCAGCCGCTGGTAGGCGAGCGAGCGGTCCTCGACGACATTCTTCTAGGCGCTCGTCCCCGCGGCAATGCGCCGGCCCACATCGGCGAGCGCGGCGGGGTCGCCAGCCTCGTCGAGCGAGTGCAGCGGCGGCGAGGGCAGCCGCTCGGGCTCGAGTGCGTTTTCACCGACGACGATCGCCAGCTCGCGGTGGTGTTCGGCGCAGCGGCGCAGGACCTCGCCGACGACCTTGCCCTCAAGGCTCTGCTCGTCCAGTCGGCCCTCGCCGGTGACCGCGAGGTCGGCCCGCGCAAGGCGGAGGTCGAAGTCGACCAGCTCGAAGATCCGCTCGGCACCGGGCACCAGCTCGGCTCCGAAGGCGGCCCAGAGGCCGCCACTGAGCCCCCCGGCGCAGCCGCCCATCGGCACCCCGCGCGGGTCCGCCGGCAGCGTCGCGGCGTAGGCGTCGAGCCGCTCGGCGAGCACTCGCACGGCGTCGGCGTCGGCGCCCTTCTGCGGTCCGAAGACCGCGGCGGCGTCCTCGAAGGTGGTGCGGACGTCGCAGAGGACAACCAACTCGGTGCCGCGCAGGCCGCCGGCGGCCTCCAGCACCTCGATCGCGCCGTGGCCGCCGTCGACAGTGGCGCTGCCGCCGGCGGCGAGGAGGACGCGCTTCGCGCCGGCCTCGATCGCGGCGGCGATCAGCTCGCCGGTGCCGGCCGTGCTCGCCCGCAGCGGATCGCGCTCCCGCGGCGAGAGCAGCGCATGGCCGGAAGCCGCGGCGGTGTCGACGATCGCCTCGGCGTCGCCGTCGAGCAGCCCGAAACTGGCGCCGATCGGGCGGCCGAGCGGGTCGTGGACCTGGACCTGGAAGGCGCTGCCGCCGCGGGCGGCGAGGAAGGCGTCCGTCGTCCCTTCGCCGCCGTCGGCGAGCGGGCAAATGTCCGCCTCGGCGCCGCCCGCCTCGATGCCCTCGGCCAGCGCGGACGCGACCTCGACGGCGCTCAGCGTCCCCTTAAAGGAGTCGGGCGCGACGAGGATCCTCGATCGGCGGGCCGGCATAGTGGCTACAAGCATGCCGGTGCCGCCGCCCGGCATCCAGATCACCTACGGCTTGGTCGGTTCCAGCCCGATCAGGTCGAAGTAGCCGACCAGGAAGAGGCGGCGACCGTCGGAGACGACCGGGGTGTAGCCGGCCTGGTCGAGCTCGAAGGTCTTCTTGTGGGTGCGCGCGTCGATCCCGATCGTCTTGTTGGTTTCGAAGCTAGAGGTGTAGACGGTGTGGCCGATCACGGTGGCCGTGCCGGGGATCGGACCACCGACGTCGTAGCTCCAGCGCAGCTTGCCGGTCTTCGCGTCGAAGGCAAAGACGGTGCCGTCGTCGCGGGCGGCGTAGACGTTGCCGAAGGCGATCGCCGGGGAGGAGAAGAAGCCGCCCCGTCCGAAGGGCGGCTGGGTGGTCGTGTTGGTGCGCCAGACCGGCTTGCCGCTGTCGGCCTCGAGGGCGAACATCGACCCCTCGTAGTCGGCGACGAAGACGTTGCCGTCGTGGAAGCTTGGGCTGGCTTTCACCGCCCCGGGCACGTTGAACTTCCAGCTGGTCGTGCCGTCGGAGGTCCGCAGCGCCAGGACGTCGGTGGTGTCGGTCCCGAAGTAGAGGAGCCCGCCGATCGGCAGCGGCGAGGATTCGAGGTGGGCGTCGAGCTTTCGGACCCAGACCTTGCGGCCGGTCGCGGCATCGCCGGCGGCGACGTAGCCGTCGAGGAACGCCCCGTAGACGCGGCCGTCGTAATAGACCGGTGCGGTGACGTCGAGGGGCGTTCCCTTGTCGTTGGGTCGAAGCTTCAGTTCCCAGAGCACCTTGCGATCGCTCAGCCGCACCGCTTTGCCGTTGCCGTACTTGTTGATCACGTAGGCGACCCCGTTTGCGATTGCCGGCGGAAACTCGATCAGCGCGTGCGTGTTGATCGACCAGGCCTGCCGCAGCGGCGGATCGAGCACCCGCTCGTGTGAGGGCAGGTAGTGCGTCCGCTCCGGCACCCGCCCGAAGTAGGGCCAGGCAACGTAGCCGGGTTGGCCCGAGCCACTCTCGCTCGATCCGCTGCCGGCACCACCGTCATCCGACCCCCCGCAACCGGCGAGAGCCAGCACGACGAGCGCCAGCACCAAGCCGCCGAGGAACGATGAGCGACTGCAAGAAACGGTGTGCATCCTTGGAATTCAGATCGGCACACCCGCCCAAATCAGAAGCGCCAGCGGCCAAAACTGGACGCCTGAAGGAGAGCGGCGGACGAGAATCGAACTCGCGTCATCAGCTTGGAAGGCTGAGGCTCTACCGTTGAGCTACCGCCGCGTGCAGGGGAAGCCTAGCCACCCGCCCGCGGATTCGTAAGATGCAGATCCCCACGGGGAGTGGCGCAGTCTGGTAGCGCACTCGGCTGGGGGCCGAGCGGTCGCAGGTTCAAATCCTGTCTCCCCGATATTCGAGAGCCGGCTTGGGAAGCGGCTTTTAGTCCAAGAGGTTGTTCCGTAGCTGCTCTCGTGAGCCCGGTGGTACCGACTTTGGTACCGAAGAGAATCTCGGGTCCGGCCGCTCCGTCATTCTTTGCACAGGAATGATCCTGCGCGAGGAATCCTTCGACTGGTTATCGGCTCAAGATCCGTGGGCAGGGTGGCTATCCATCGAATCTCCAGCCTTCTAAGCCGTACGACTAGGCGCCGATGACTGTCATCCCTGATCTCTACTCCAAGCAGCTGCGGATCGACGGCAACACGATCCGCCAGCTTCAGGTCCCCGCCCAAGACCTCGTATTCAGTTTTTCTGACCGCCACTACGCCACTTTGAGTGATGGTAGAAAGGTCATCCTCGCCAAGGATCGCCGCGGCCTCGGGACCGTCTCGCTCTCAGCGCACCGGCCGAGTGCCTCACCGACCACGAGGCGACTTTCGACGATATCGAGCTCACGTGGCTGACCTCCAACGATCCCGGGTCTCCAGAGACGATCCGCGACACCTACGCCGACGTCTTCAACTATCTCGAGGCCGACCCGGACGCCGACCGCGACGGGCTCTGGTCCCCGCAGCTCGGCGCTATTCATTCCGTCCTCGGCTACTGGACCACCGGCGCGGAGGACCCAGCGACGGTCGTGATGCCGACCGGTACGGGCAAGACTGAGGCGATGATCGGCATCCTCGTAGCTGGCCGCGTCGATTGCGTCCTTGTCATCGTCCCGTCGGACGCCCTCAGAACCCAGATCGCCGACAAGTTCGAGCGCCTCGGAGTCCTGCAGAAGGCCGGCGTGGTCAGCCCCCGTGCGCATCGTCCCGTCGTCGGCCGCCTCAGACACGGCTTTAAGTCGCTTGATAACGCCAGGCAGTTCGTTGACGCCTGTAACGTCATCGTCACCACCCCGCAGGCGCTGCTCTCAAAGCGGTCCGAGGAGGCACGCGCCGCCATCGTCAAAGGCTGCTCGCACCTCTTTGTCGATGAGGCCCACCACGTCGAGGCGCCCAAGTGGCGCGGCATCCGCGATCGCTTTGAAGGCAAGCCCATTCTCCAATTCACCGCCACGCCCTATCGCGAAGACGGGAAGCCGATTGCGGGCAAGCGCCTCTACCGATATCCGCTCTCGATGGCTCAGGAGGAAGGCTACTTCGCCGAGATTGACTACACCTCGGTCATCAACCTGCGCGAACCAGATCGCGCCATCGCTGAGGCGGCGGTTGCACGCTTGCGAGAGGACCGACAACAAGGCTTCGACCATGTCCTCATGGCCCGTGTCAGCACGATCAAGCGCACTGCTCAAATCCTTGAAATTTACGAGGAGATCGCGTCTGATCTCGGCCCGCGTGCGATCCACAGCGATCTTAAGGCTCCTGAACGCCGGGAGGCACTCGACGCCCTCCAATCGCGTGATACGCGCATCATCGTCTGCGTCGACATGCTCGGTGAGGGTTTCGATCTGCCGGCTCTAAAGATCGCCGCCTTGCACACTCCCCACAAGAGCCTCGCCGTGACCCTGCAGTTCATCGGCCGCTTTGCTCGTGTCGCTAGCGATAAGAAACTTGGTAAGGCATCAGTCTTCGTCGGTCGTCCCGACCTCGCGCCCGGCCACGGCCTGCGACCCCTTTTTGCCGAGGACGCCGATTGGAACAAGCTAATCAGTGACCTCAGCGAGGACAGCTCGAAGGCGGAGGAGGAGGCAAGTGAGTTCGAGGAAGGCTTCGGCTCCCAGCCCGACGAGGTGACGATCCGCAGCCTCGCGCCGAAGATGAGCACCGTCGTCTACCGCACTAGCTGCGACGACTGGAATCCAAATGCGGTCCTCGACGTATACCCACTTGAGACGCTGCTCTCCCAGCCGCTGCCGGTCAATCCCGTGGCGCGCGTCGCCTGGTTCGTCGTCAAGTCCGAGGAGGCCGTCCGTTGGGGCCATCTAGCCGAGGTCACCGAGACCGCATACGTCCTCTTCGTTGTCTACTGGAACAAGGAGGACGGCCTTCTCTATATCAACGTCTCCGACACCGGTACTCGCCTCACCAAGCTCGCTGACGCCGTCACTGGAGGAAAGGCTGACCTTGTAGGAGGCGACGATGTCTACCGTGCCTTTGCTTCCGTCGAGCGGGTGATCCCCAGCATGCTCGGCCTGCTCGATGTCCGCGACGCGGACCGCCGCTTCACCTCCTTCGCTGGCGGCAACGTCGCCGCCGGCCTCGCTGAGGCCGAGGCCGCGACCAAGGAACAGACGAATGTCTTCGGCTCGGGCTTCGAGAACGGCGAGCGCGTTAGCCGTGGCGCATCGAAGAAGGGGAGGGTGTGGGAGAGCCGCGCGGCCCAGACCCTGAAGCAGTGGGTCGATTGGTGCGACCGAATCGGCCCGCTACTTTTGGACGACAGCATCGACCCCGAGCGCGTCCACAAGGCTTTCATCTCACCCCAGAGGCTTGACGCCCTGCCCGATTTCGTCCCTCTCGCCATCGAGTGGCCTATTGAGTTCGTCACCTCTACTAGCGATGCATTGACCCTGCGTCGGGGTGCCGAGGAGGTGCCGGCTGTTGACGCCGACATGCGGATCAGCGACTTCACGGCGGGCGGTCCGATTCGCTTCGAGGTTGTCACCGACGATTGGTCGGCTCCATACACCGCCGAAATCACTGGAAAAGTGCTCACCTACAGTCCAGAGCAAGACGAGGTTGAGATCCGTCGCGGTCTCCACGGGTGGATGCCGCTGGGTGAGTACCTCACCTCCGCGAGCACTGGCCCGCTTGTAATTCTCGAGAAGGACGCAGTGATCGTCCAGCCCGGCTACCTCCTACAGCCGAAGCAGGAGGCGGAGCGCCAGCCCTACCCCCGCGAGAAGCTAATCGTTCCAGCATGGGGCGAGGACCTCCAGATCAGGAAAGAGTCTCAGCGCCGGCCGAAGAACCCCGACTCCGTCCAGGCCCGCGCGATCGGCTTCGTCAAGGAGCTTGAGAACTGGGAGGTCATTCTAGATGACGATACGTCAGGCGAGATCGCCGACATCGTTGCCATCCGCAAGAGCGGCGACGAGATCCACTTCATGCTTGTCCACTGTAAGTTCTCAAGCAAGGACACCCCCGGCGCTCGTGTTAAGGATCTCTATGAGGTCTGCGGTCAGGCCGAGCGCTCGACGATCCGCCGCGTTCATCCCGCTGCGACCTTTCAGAATCTCATCCGCCGCGAGCGAAACCGCCAGCAGCGCTACAACCGCGACGGATTCGAGGTGGGCAACTTGACCACGCTCTACGACTTACAGGATGCCTCCGAGCGTCTCCGTCCTCGCTTCACGATCGCCATCGCGCAGCCGGGCCTCTCCAAGGCGAAGGCGGGGAACGACCAGCTTGAGCTTCTCGCTGCCACGGAGCTTTACGTCCGCCAGGTCGCGAAGGCAGATTTCCGCGTCTTCTGTACGGCCTGAGATCGCTGCCGTCCTCGTCTACATTTACGACCCGAATTACGGCTGGTGACCGATCTGGCTTCGAAGGTTGCACCCGGTCAGTTGCCGAGTGGTCATGCGCTCGTTGTCAGGCGGTTCGAGGCTGCCTGGGGAGCCGAGTTGGGTGCCTTGAGGCGGGTTCCCGAGCCCGTTGTGGTACCAGCCTTGGTACCGAGAGCTACTCCCGAAGGCCTCTCGCCACCCGTTGGCATTCTCGTGGCGGTCGCCGCTCGCGGTCGAACTCTTGAGCGGCCGCGGTGAACTCGACGGGTTCCGCCACCTTGTTTGCTTTCATATCGCCATCGTGCAGAAAATCACTAGCACTCTTGCCGGACTCGCCGCGATCATTCTCTTCATCGCGGTCGCGGCATCGTCCAAGGCCACCTTCGTCGTGCTCGGCGTCTACGGCAACTTCGTCATATTCTTGGGAGCCCCGGCTTTCTTCTTTGCGCTTAGCAGGCGAGACAAGTTCGCTGGGATGCCAATATCCAAGTTTCACAGGCGCATGGGCGCCATCTACCTAGCATTTGGGATTCTCTCCTCCATCATCACGTTCGCCTTCAACCCTGGAGACGAACTGTCCTCGGGAAATCTCACGTCGTTCAACCTGCCGCAGGCTCTGGGGCTTTTTGCGCTGCTTGTGACCGGGTCGGCGGCGGCCGTCTTGTCGCTTGAGTTTCGGCGCCGCTCACGCCGCGACTGCCCGTTTTGCCTTTCGTCGATTCCCCGCCAGGCGAGCCGCTGCAAATACTGCACGTCCGAGGTCAGCCCGGCACCGATCACCGTTGAACGAGTGATCCGGCGACCGGCGCCATTTGAAGCCAGACGAGCGAATGAACGCGAAGTAGGTGGTCCATTGCCGCCCTGGCCGAGTAGACGCGAATACCAATAGGGAAACAGTGTGGTCGGCAAGCCGCCGATTAATCCTGCGAATTCGCTGGCACGGTCTGCGGCTTTGGAGACGACATTTGAACGGCAGACTGGAGAGAGCTACTCCGAAGCCGCGTCTCGCCACCAGGCAGCTGCTCTGGCGGCGGCTTCCCGGTGGGCTTGCTTGTCGGGGTGCCCGTACTGATCGATCGTCGTCTGGATGTCGGCGTGTCCCAGTTGCTGCTGGACGAAGTAGATCGACTCTTCAGCGGCGAGCCAGAGGGTCGCGGCCGTGTGTCGGAGGTCGTGGAGGCGGACGAGAGGGGAGAGGCCGGCGTCCTCAAGGGCGATGTCATGTCCGCGTCGGCGGACGTTGTGACGATTCAGCATCAGACCTTCCGGGCTCCGGAAGACCAGCTTCGTGATGCCGTTGGCGCTGGCTTGATCTGCGCGGTGATCACGCAGAAGGTTGAGAAGGTACGGCGCTAGGAGCACCGTCCGGGAGCGGTCGCCCTTGGGCGTGCCGATCTCGCCGCCGTCCTTTGCTGCGCGAGAGATCTGCACGGCGCTGCCATCCCAGTCGATGTCGCGCCACTCCAGCGCGATCGCCTCACCGATCCGTAGCCCGGCCCCAACCAGCATCTCACCGAGCGGGCGATACCAGGGCTCGCAGGCGTCGAGGTAGCGGATGGCTTCCTCCCGGTTCAGGTGGCGCATCGTTGGGCGCTCGTAGGGAAGCTCCAGCGGATGGTCGCGGTCGTCGTTCTTTGCCGGATTATTGCCGAGGATGCCTTCGCGCATCGCTGCTTCGAGAATCTGCCGCAGCGGGATCATGCTGTCGTTGATGGTCTTGCGACTGAGCTTCGCGTCCTGATCTTGTTGGGCGAGATAGGCCTCGATCTTCGCCCGCGTGATCTGGCGCAGCTTCAGGCTGCCGAACGCGGGCTTCAGGCGCTTCCGCAGGTGGATCTCGTAGTCGCGGTAGGTCGCCGCCTCGATTCGAGGGCGCTTGCGCTCCAGCCAGCGATCCGCGACCTCGGCAAAGGTCTCGTTGCTGGTGGAGCGCTGCGCGCCTCGCTGGACAGCGGCGAGGGCCTCGTTGAGTACCCGCTGGGCCTCCTGCTTCGACGGGCCGACCGCCTGTGCTTGACCTGGGTGCCGTCTGCCGTCCGGTACTTGATATCGAAGACGGTGCCCTTCGTCTTCGTGCGCCTCTTGATGATCGTGCCGCGCGCCATGCCTACCGCGTTTCCGCTGCCCTCAGGCCGCTTGGCCGGATTGGCTCCGGCCAGGCGTCCACTCTGCGCGTGCGTCCTGCAGCCACCGCTCGACATCGGCACGAACGAATCGCAGCGGCCCTTCTGGGCCTCCGAGGCGGATCGCTGGAATGCGCCCCTCGGCAGCTGCCGCGTAGACCCAGGTGCGCGAGACGGCGAGGAGCTTGCAGACCTCGGCGGGCTTGAGAAGCCCGTCTTCGATCACGGTCGTCATCGTCCGCACCGTTCTCGTGGACATCGGGGGGCCCTTGCCCGCCTCTGATCCTCGGCGATCTTGAAGGACAGCGACTCGTAGAGGTCGGTCGGGGTCGCGCCGATCTCCCCGCTGTCCGCGAGGAGCCTCTGGATCGCCGTGGCCAGCAAGCTGCCCTCCAGGCTGGTGCGAAGGGCTGACGCCTGGTTCTCCTCGAACGCGGCGAGGATGGTGCCCTCGTCCCAGCCGAAGCTCGGCTCGGCCGCAGTCACCCACCTCCCGAAGTCCGCCATGCGTGGGAGGTCGGGCACCTCCACATGCGGCAAGCGCGCGAGGCCGACCGCAACAGCATCGGCAAGAGCACCAAGCACCAGCGGCGCGAGTGCGGCGAATCGATCCCGCAGTTCTTCTCAGTGAAGCGCCGTGAGATCGTCGGCAGCCGCAGGACGATCGATCGATCGAGGAGATCCTGGCGGGTGGCGATGGCGTCGAGGCCGTTGACGATGATCGGCCGCATCTGCTCGAAGACGGTCTCTTCCTCGTTCGCGCAGTGCGTGCGCGTCCCGAAGCCCCCGCCGGCGCAGCAGGAGATCAGTACATGAACCAACCAACCACTACCGCGACCATCACGACGGCTGCGATTGCAACTGCGCCTGCGAGCAGGGGCGAAATCAGTCCTTGACGATCTCTGTCAAGTACCGGTCGAGTTGATCGGTCCTGTCGGGCTCGCCGGGCTGCATTTGATGATGGCTAAATCCCACGAGTTCGAGGTCGTGCTGCAGCCCGGAGAAGAGGGCGGCTTCAGCGTGTCGGTTCCGGCTCTGCCGGGCTGCCATACCCAGGGTGAGACCCGCGATGAAGCTCTGACGATGGCCGAGGACGCCATCAAGGGATACCTCGAGGTGCTGGAGGAGGAGGGGGAGGTGCGCGGTATCGATTTAAGCTCGCGTTCCGTTTGACCAGGAAGCGCGACATCAAGCAGTTTCGGCAGGCCTGCAAGGAGGCCGGTCTGACTGCCCGGGAGCGCTATGCAGCCAGCGAGGCGCTGCACGCCGAGAAGGCCTCCGGCGGCGCGCGGGAGCACATGAGCTATGGCGAACTGGTGGCCTGGCTGCGACAATGGAGAGGCCGATGGCCAGTGTCATAGCCCTAGATGCTTCCCCGATGAACGTCCTTCGCTCGATGCGAGGGACGGTTGTCGATGCGCGCCTCGCCTATCCCGATGTTCTCCACGTCGAGATCCGCGACTCGCAAGGCGGCCTCTGGCGGCTCGCAACCCAGGACGCCGATTGGTCGCCGTCGGACCCCGCCAAGCTGGTCGGGCGCGCGATCGAAGACGCCGACATCGACGAGGAGACCGGCGAGTTGCGCTGCAAGCTCTCCGATGGCTCGCTGCTCGACGTGAAGCCAGCCGCCCGCGAAGCCGACGATGATCCGCCGAACTGGGAGCTGAACACTCCCGGCGGCGTCGTCCTCGAGTTCGGGCCGGGAGTCCGCTGGCAAATCAGTAGCGCCGACGCACAGGTCTCCTCACGCCACTGAGGATTGGGAGGTTCTGCTTCGCGGTACCGCTCCTGGTACCGAACGCATCATCCAATGACCCCGATGTAGAAATAACTTCCGGTCCATCTGGCACACAGGCGGACTGTCCGCCGAGCGGCCAGCGCGAAGGGCGCCCCACTCGCCCCTTGGCCTTCACGGAGAGGAGCTACTTGGCCTTACCGAGCGAGAGTCCGCGCGTCTCGACCTGCATCGGGCTCGGACGCTTTGGCTCTGGGGGGGGGAGTGGGTGAGGCAGTCTGGCCCATGGGTCAATTCTACGCGGTCGATGCGATGGCGATGATCCAGAGGACGACCTCGACAGTCAACAGGCCGCTGGCGATCTGGAAGAAGGCGGAGAGCTGCTCCAGGCCCTCTCGGTGAGGTGCGGCAGGTCTATCCGAGCGCTGACCTCATTCCAGGGGGGGCGACGGCGGTGGCCTGGGTGTCGGAGTCTTCGCTGAACGACTCGGCGGGCACGCCCCCGAAGGACACCGATTTGACGAGGAGGAGGAGGAGGAGGTCTTCGCCTTTGATCGTCACCGCGGTTTTGCCGGCGGTGCCGCCGCTCGCCGGGCTGACAGACGTGACCGTCGGACGCGGTAGCACGACCGCGGAGACCGAGAGTTTTCCGCCACGAAGGTCCCGATCTGTTGGCTGGTCTGGGTCCCGACTTTGCTTTCGCCGACAACGGTGAACTGGTTGAGGCCTGGTCCTGGGCGAACGACCTTGAGTTTCGCGTTCGGGAGCGGGGTGATGCCGGCCTGGGTGCTCCATTCGATGGGGCCCGTCGAGGCGCGACCTGCCCGACGGTGACCAGCGCCGCGAGGCGACAGGCGCCCCGAGGGTGGCGCATGCGCAGACGAGCGCGATGGGGATTGACAGGACGCGAGCGAGGCGTTTGGCCGTCATGGTCGTTCAGTTCCCAGGTGCCGCAAGCGGTCAACGTTTGTCACCGGTTGGATAATCTTTGGCGAGGGCGAGTCACGACGAAGGAGGGTGGAGATGCAAAGTTGGGATTTGAGGACGGTCGGGGTCGAACCGCACCAACCGGAGATCCTCGCCTCGGCGGACGATGCGCGGACGATCCTCCTGTACCTCCCAGCCGGGGAGGAGCTGCAGGAGCACGAGGTGCACGAGCGGGCGCGAGTCGTCGTCATCGAGGGGCAGGTCGAGGTTTCGATGCCGAGCGGGGAGAGCGTGTCGGGGGTACCGGGCCACCTCCTCGAGTTCGAGCCGGGCGAGCGCCACACGGTCGCGGCGCGATCCGATTCGCGCCTGCTGCTGATCCTCAGCCCCTGGCCGGGAGACGGCCACCCCGGCGCGATGACCCTCGAGGAGAAGGGCGAGGCGCGCGAGAAGGCCGCCGAGCACTAGAAGCCCACATCTGCGGCGAGCCGCGTGGCGCACCCGACTTTGTCCCGTCCAGTTAGGCGATTTTCAGGGCGTTCCGTGCATCCGCCCTTGCGGCCGACTACCTGAAGCGCGGATTGAGCCGCATCAGCTGCTCGCGGCTTCGAGGTCCTCGAGGTCGGCGAGGTCACGGGTGCGTCCCGCGGCTTTCTTCATCGTCTTCAGGTCGTCGATCGAGCAAACGGCGACCGTGACGCCGAGGATCTCTGCCTCGCTTGCCCGCAGACGCAGGTCGGCGTAGCTCGGAACACCGTCAAGGCCCTGGACTACGTCAAGTCGACCGAGGTCGGTCTCGATTGCAACCTGTTCACCACTCGCCAGTGCCGAGGCAATCGAAATTTGGCTTCCGAGCAGGGCTTCGCCTTTCTGAACGCGCCCACCGGCGGCGACCGCGACCTCGGCCACCCGCTTGAGGTTGTCGGGGTCGGGAGCGACCACCACGTCGACGTCCTTGGTCCCTCGCACGACACCCCAGGCGTTCACCGCCAGCCCGCCGATGACGACGAGCTCGACTTCTGCTTCTGCGAGGCGCCGAAGCAGCTCATCGAAGGCCGGTTCGCTCAACTGCTGCGTGCCGCTCCCGTGAACCGCATCAGCTTGTGGCTGAGAGCGATGCCCTCGGCCAAGTTCACGCTGATCGGACGGCGTGCGTCTTCGCGCAGCCGCCGAACCCGCACCGCCTCAGCGGTTTCGGCGGGGGAGGGGGTGTCCTTCTCGCGTCGCTGCATGGCCGATCAAAGCCTAGCGCCGCTCCTTCGAGCTGCGTTCCAGCGCAGATCCGCAAGCGGACTCTTGATTGCCCGCTCGTTCGGCGCAATATCCTCCTGCCCCATGTGGAAGGTCACCGAAGGAGACGACGGGGTCATCGTCGCGCGGTTCGACCGGCCGCCGATGAACTACTACACCGATGAGGACATCGGCCAGCTCGAGAAGCTCGTCGCCGAATGGACGGCGCGCCAGGTCCCGGCCGTCGTCCTCGCCGGGGGCCGGCCGGGCAAGTTCATCACTCACTTCGATGTCGACGGGATCCTCGTCAAGCAGGTCGAGCCGGAGGGGCCTGTCGAGTCGCCGGTCCGCAGCCGCCGGATCCATCTGCTCACCCAGAACATGAACAAGGCGCCGATGCCGATCGTCGCCGCCCTCAACGGCGACGCGATGGGCGTCGGCTTCGAGTTCGCCCTCTCCGCCGACATCCGTGTCGGCGAACGGGCTGACCACCGTTACGGGCTGATCGAGACCAGGCTCGGGATAGTGCCCGGCGGCACCGGCCTGACCCGGATGGCGCGGATGATCGGCCCGGGAAAGGCGATGCTGCTCGGCGCCGGCGCCAGGGCGCTGACGCCGGAGGAGGCGTACGAGGTCGGCCTCCTCGAGCTGCTCGAGCCAGACGCGTTGGCGACGGCGATGGAGATCGCCGAACGGATGGCGACTCTGCCGCGGACCGCCGTCGCGATGGCGAAGAAGATCGTCTACCAGAGCCAGGGCGTGCCGCTCTCGGTCGCGCTGGACTTCGAGCTCGACAGTGCCTACCGGGCGAAGCAATCACCCGAAGCCGCGCCGGCGCTCCGCGATTACCTCTCCCGGCCCTTGGAGGAACGACGGGCCTGGTTCGAACGCTGAGCCTCCGGCAGTTCCTGGCCGCGCTACGTTCGACTCGTTCGACGCGGTCACCCGACAGGAGGTTCGAGATGGCTTCAGAGGCACCGGCGGCGACCTTCGCGCGCCACGCGGGTGGAAGGCTGCGCGATCGCGTCGCGATCGTCACCGGCGGCGGTCGCGGGATCGGCCGGGCGATCGCCCTCGGCCTCGC
The DNA here is from genome assembly GCA_016649905.1 of Thermoleophilia bacterium. Lineage (GTDB taxonomy): Bacteria > Actinomycetota > Thermoleophilia > Solirubrobacterales > 70-9 > VAYN01. The sequence goes on along the minus strand of JAENWU010000014.1, from coordinate 20,334 downwards.
CGCCGAGGGGGCGACGGTCGCCGTCATCTCGCGCAGCGAGGACGAGCTGGACGCCGTGGTCGCCGACTCACGGGAGCTCGGTGGCGACGGGCTCGCGCTCGTCGTCGACTGCATGGATGGCCAGGCGCTGAAACGGGCCATCGAGGAGACGCACGCGCGGCTCGGCCGCGTCGACGTCCTCGTCAACAACGTCGGCGGCCTGATCGGCGAGGTCGAGAAGCTGGTCGCCCTCGATCACGACGACGAGCTGTTCGAGCAGAACGTCTTCTTCAACCTGACCACCGCCTACTACGCCTCGCGGGCGGCACTGCCTCACATGGTCGAGGGAGGCTACGGGCGCGTCGTCAACATCGGGTCCGGATACGCCAATCACGGCGGCGGCATGATCGCGTACAGCGCCGCCAAGCACGGGCTCGTCGGCTTCACCCGCGCGCTGGCGTACCAGGTGCCGGCGGAGATCACCGTCAACTGCCTCTGCCCGGGGTGGACGGACACCGCGCTGCTCAACTGGGGCGGCAGCGACGGTGCCGTGGCGGCCGCGACCAAGGCCGAGGCCCAGACCGTCCAGGGTCGAGTCCTGGAGCCGCGCGAGCTGGTGCCGATGGCGGTGCTCCTCGCCAGCCCCGATGCCGCCGGGATCACCGGCCAGGTGATCAGCGTCGACGGGGGCTACAAAGTCTGACCGGTGGCGCGGCCCTATAAGGAGCGACGCGCCGCGGGGCGGCTCAGCCCAGCGTGACCGCGACCGCGGTGCCCGCTGGGACGGTCTTCCTGGCTTTGGGCCTCTGCGCCGAGACCGTGCCGCCTATGGCCGTGCCGCCTTTCCTCTTCGTCACTTTTCCGACCTTGCAGCCGGCGGCCCGGATCTGTTTCTTGGCCGCTTTCAGCTTCTTGCCTGAGAGGTTCGGGACCCGACGGGTCTGGGTCGGAGGGGCGAACAGCGTCGGAGGCGTCTCCGCAAGCGGCGGAGAGTGCCGACCTGCCCGATGGTGATCGGCACCGCCGAGGCGGCGGACGCCCCGAGGGCGGCCCATGCGCAGGCGAGCGCGAGGGGAACCGACAGGAAGCGAGCGAGGCGTTTAGCGAGCATGTCGATCAGTCCTCCAGACGGCCCAAGCCGTCAACGAGGGCGGATGAGGATTCTTCGGGGAGGTTTCCCGCCCCTAGCCGATTCGCACGCGCGCGGATAGGGTCGGTTGGAACCCGACCGAAGGAGTAGCTCGATGAGCGTCCTTATCCGCTTCGCCCCCGCAAGCCTGACGGCGGCACAGTACGACGAGAGCATCCGCAAGCTCGAAGATGCCGGTGTCTTCCCTCCCGATGGACTCGACTACCACGTCTGCTTCGGTAGCGATGGAAGTCTTCGCGTCAGTGAGATCTGGGATAACCGAGAGCAACTCGCGGCATTCGGCGAGCGATTGATGCCGATCCTCGCCGAGGTCGGAATCGATCCCGGCGAGCCGGAGGTGCTGGAGATTCACAACGTCGTCAAGCGTTAGCTGAGGACAGCCTGGGTGCCGGGTGGGTCGTCAGAATCTGGCGCGATGCGATCCAACCCGACATCTTCCAGCGACGACCCTGACGTCGTTCGCCAGCTGATCCGCGATAACCCGTGGGCCGTTCTGGTCAGCGACAACGATGGCGACCTGGTCGCCTCCCACTACCCGATCCTCGTCGACGACGAGGCGTCGGAGTTGACGATCGTGACCCACCTCGGTAGGCCCGACGACCAGATCCACAAGCTGACCGAGGGAGAGCTATTGGTGATCGTGCAGGGTCGGCACGGCTATATCTCGCCGAGTTGGTACCCGCCCGACCCGGGGAATGTGCCCACCCGCCGGCAGGTGATCGATGCACTGCGCGAACCGGGGCCGTACAACCACCCCGGGCTCGCCGAGGAAATGGAGAGCGAAGGATCCTCATCCCCTCGGTAGCTCGGCGAAGTATTGGCCGGGCGAGAAGGAGCGAACCAAGCCGGCGGATGAGTGCTCAGAAAGCCCCGGATATCGCCGCGCGAACCACTCCGTAAGCGGCCTTCTGCGACCCGTTCTGGCGCAGAAGGCCGAACTGCAGCTCACGATCGTCGCTTTCCGTACCGCGGTCGATCAACTGGTAGACGGAAAGCAGCTCGATGCGCATCTCCGGCCGCTGGCAGAACCGGATCATCCTGCGAAGGTGCCGCGCTTGGGTGGCCTCCGAGACGCAGTTCTCGCCGCAGTCCCCGGTCGACTCTCCGTACTCGGTGATGAATATCGGCTTCGCGGGGGCACCGAACGCGTCCATCTTCCTGCGCAGGATCGCGACGCGCTGGAACGGTCCTTCGCCTCCCGCCTCGGCCGGATCGTGTCCGTACCAATAGGGATGGTCGGCGAACGCGTAAAAGAGGGAGTTGAGGCGGGGAATCTCCTCGTAGAGGTCTTCCATCCACGACGCGTCGGTCCCGCTGACCCGGCTCGCCAGGACGATCCTCGCGGGAAGGCGCAGGCGATTGACCCGCTCGAGCGTGGGACGGACGGCGTCGGCGTACTCGTCCGCCGTCATCTCTCCGAAGTAGGGCTCGTTCCCCAGCTCGAAGGTTCTGATCGCGTACCGGCGAGCATCGAGCTTGGGATGCTCTTCCCAGAAGCTGCCCCCGGTTCCATAGCGGCGGATGAAAGCGACGACGAACTGCCGGTACTCGTCCGGATCGCCCAGGTCATTCGCGCCCAGGAGCGCGTGGATGCGCGTACGCGCCTTGGCGGCCGCCTTGTAGACGAGCGCGTCCTGCGCGCTCACGGCTGCCTCGGCGGACCACTCGTGGCGGGTGATCACCGCACCCAGCGCGGCGCGGTGCCTCGTTTCACACGCTGTCCAGCTCCCGTAGCCGCCATCGATCCCGACCGTGAGCCCTCCGGTGGCTCGCTCGGGCGGGGCCTGGGGCTGTAGCGGGGGCTCGCAATGAACCGCCGATGCACCGGCGCCGGGAGCGCCTGCCTCGGCGCAGCCGGCGCCGGCGAGCACGACGCAGATCGCGGTCGTCGCGACCCAGGAGATTCGAGCGAGCTTCGAGCAGGTCATCCGGTGAGCACTCTGCCACGACCTCGGAATCCCGGCGATCCGTACCCCGGCGCTCAGCGCAGCTCGTCGAGCGAGGTGACCTCGAGGTCGAACGGTTCGTCGGCGGAGCGCCGGCGCCGGTACGGGGAGACGATCACGCGGTGGGTTTCGCCACAGGAGCAGGGGACTTGGATCGGCCGGGTGTCGGCGGCCGGGTCGGTGTCGACTTTGAGGCGCCGGAGCTCACCGGCCGACTTGCAGCCGAACGAGATCACCCAGCCGTAGTCGACGGGTTCGGCGTTTTTTTTCGGGCGGCGGGGTTGGGGCATCTACCCATCCTCTCGGGTTGGGGACCGGACTGTCGGCTCGACTAGCATCCAGGTCGTGAAACTGTTCGGCCGCGAGCACGTCGAGCGCTATCGGGCAACCGACGGTGCCGAAGGGCATGACTGGGAGGGGACCCAGACCCTGCTGCTCACCACGACCGGCCGTAAGTCTGGCGAGCAGCGCACGACGCCACTGATCTACGCCCCCGCTGGCGACTCCTTCGCGGTCGTCGCATCCAAAGGCGGCGCCGATACGCCACCTGCTTGGTTCCTCAACCTCTCGGAGAGCCCGGAGGTCGAGGTCCAGGTCAAGGGAGACCGCTTCAAGGCTCGAGCCCGAACCGCGAGCCCCGAGGAGAAGCCCGAGCTGTGGCGGAAGATGATCGCCGAGTGGCCCAGCTACGACGAGTACCAGCAACGGACGGAGCGGGAGATCCCGGTCGTCGTGCTGGAGCGCAGCTGAGCCACAACCGCTGCGGCTGGGCGGACTCCGATCCGACCTCTCCGAACAGGTGTCGAAGGGCTGAAGCGCCGCGGCTTCAAGTTCGTCGGGCCGACGATCGTCTACGCCTGGATGCAGGCGGTCGGGATCGTCAACGACCACGCCGTCGACTGCTTCCGGCGCGAGCAGGTCTGACCGGACGTCGCGCGGCTGCCTGGCGGGGATTCGGGTAGGGGAGGTCCATGGGATCGATCACCGCCGGAGCAGTGCTGAAGGATCGCTACCGGCTCGAGCGCCTGCTCGGGCGAGGGGGCATGGCGTCGGTGTGGCTGGGCCACGACGAGGTTCTGGATCGGCCGGTGGCGATCAAGGTGCTCTCGGACACGATCGCCTCCGACCCGGAGTTCCTGGCCAGGTTCCGGCGCGAGGCGAAGATGGCGGCGGGGCTCTCGCATCCCAACCTGGTCGACGTCTACGACTACGCGGAGGGGGACGAACGCCCCTACCTGGTGATGGAGTTCGTCCCCGGCGACGACCTCGGCTCGCACATCTCCCGGAGCTCGCCCGTCGATTGCGGGAAGCTCGCCGCGGAGCTGCTCGCTGCCGTCGCCCACATCCACGCGGTCGGCATTCTCCACCGCGACATCAAGCCCCAGAACGTCGTGATCGCGCCGGATGGGACCGCGAAGCTGATCGACTTCGGCATCGCCCTGCCACGCGACGCGACGTCGCTGACGCAGACGGGCCTGGTCTTGGGCACCGAGCGCTACGCGGCGCCGGAGGTGATGAAGGGCCTGCCCGCGACCGAGCGCTCCGACCTCTACTCCTGCGGCGTTCTGCTGCGCTCCTGCCTCGGGGAGGGCGACCCGGACCTCGGGTCGCTGGTCAACTGGCTGACCAGCGACGATCCGCGCAGCCGGCCGGCCTCGGCGAAACAGGCGCTGGCTCAGCTCGATCGACGGGGGGTCGCGGGACAACCGATCGCGGCGTTCAGACCGACGTTTGCGGACCCGCGGGAGGCGGCGAGCCCGCCGCCATCCCGCCCGTTGTCCGAGCCGACCCGCCCGCTGCGCTCGCAACCCTCGTGGCGCACCCGCTGGGGCGCGGCCACCGCGATCGTCGGCGCCCTCGCTGCACTCGCCCTCGCGTTTGCGATCGTCGTGGCCGGCAATGGCGGTGACGAGAAGGCCGGGGCGGGCCGCCAGGACGCCGCCCGAAGCAGCGACGGAGATGGCCAGTCGCAGCCTGCCGGCAGCTCGGAAGCCGATCAGTCGCCGAACCCCGAAACGACGGAAGCAGAAGTAACGCCGGCGGCGAGCGCCCCGGCGCCAAGCGGCGACGACCCGGAGCTGGCCAGCGCCCTCAACCAGGAAGGCTTCGAACTGAGTCAGGCCGGGCGCTACGAAGAGGCCGTTCCCCTGCTCGAAGAATCGATCCGCGCGTTCCCGTCCGGTACCGAAGACATCGACTACGCCTACGCCCTCTTCAATTTGGGCAGTGCGCTGCGCCTCAGTGGGCGAGCCGAAGAGGCGATCCCGGTGCTCGAACGGCGCTTGGAAATCCCGGACCAGACGGAAGTGGTTCGCCGCGAGCTGGACGCAGCTCGGCAGGAAGCCGGTTGAGATTCTCCGGCCCGAGGCAGCCGGCTAGGCTGCGCTGAATCGGCGCGCGGGTCGTCGAGTGAATCGGGGATGCCGGAGTGAAGATCGAGATGCTGAACGTCGGCTGGATGACCGCCTCCGCGGCCATCTGGCGCCAGGGCGAAGACCACGAGAAGCGCATCCGCCTGCCGGTGCCCGCCTACGTGGTCGAGAATGGTGCGTCCGCAACGTCCCGCGGGGACGACTGCGCCTGCTTGTCGATCGCGCGCAGCCACTCGTGCCTGATCAGGCCGCTGCCGGGCCGGACCGCCAACCAGTAGAGACCGAAGCGGCGCCGCGCGTGGGCGTCGGTTCCGGCGATCCGCGTCTCGGTCGAGAGCTCACCGTCGCCGAGCCGGAAGTTGAATGCGACCTTGGCGTAGCCCGGCTCCTCGAAGCGGGTGAAGAACTCCGGGCCCTGGACTCGTCGCAGACCACCCGACAGCTTCCAGAAGCGCCCGATGCCGGCGACGACGAGTTCCCGACCCGGCTCCTCGGCGACCTTGCGGAAGCCCATTCGTTCGAACCCTTCGAGCACCGTGCGGTCGGCATCGCCGCCACCGCGGCCGAGCGTGCGCAGCCCCATCAGGGCTCGCATCACCAGCAGCTCGTTGGCGCTCAGATCGTGGACCGCGTCCCAGAGGGCGGGCACCGGGGCGTTGGTCCTGCGCCGGTGCCGCTCGCGGCGGTCGCAGCTGGGCATGATCTCGTCGATTAGAGTCATCTTCTAGAATATAATTCTACCATGAGCCGCCAGGAGGAGATTCTCGAAGCCGCGCTGGAGTCGTTCGACGCCACCGGCACGACCGCGATCGAGGAGATCAAGCGGCGCTCCGGCGCCAGCGTCGGCTCGATCTACCACCACTTCGGTGGCGTCGACGGAGTCGCCGCGGCGCTCTACATCGAGATTCTGCGCGGGTATCAGGGTGGAGTCGTGCAAGCCCTAGGACGTGCGCGCAACGCCGAGGATGGGGTGGGGGGGCTGGTCCGCTACCACCTGCGCTGGGTGCAGCGAAACCCTGAGCGCGCCCGCTTCCTGCTGCAGAGCGGCGCGGCGCGGGTGGCCGCCGGCGACGAGCTGCAGGCGCTCAACAGGAGCCTTTTCGCCGCGGTCGCGGATTGGGTCGAGGGCCAGCCCGCGATCCGGTCCCTGCGCGGCGAGGTCTTCTACGCGGTGCTGCTGGGGCCGGCGCAGGAGCTCTCACGCCTCTGGCTGGCGGGTCGGATCCCCTCTCTCCGGCAGGTCGAAAGCGATCTGGCCGAGGCCGCCTGGAGAGCCGTGCGCGTCGACTGACAGCAGCTTGCTCCAGCGACTTGATTCAGGGGACGACGGTGGACTGGAGACCGTGATTTCGGCTCAGGGAGGGTCGAAGCCCAGCTTTCGGCTCGCCGGCGTCGCCGTCAGGCCGTGGACGACGATCGAGACGCCGACACAGGCGATCGCGGTCCAGTAGATCGTCGTCGCCTCGGTGGCGTGAGGACACCGGCGCCGATCGCCAGCCAGCCGTCGTACTCGGCCAGCAGCCACTCGCGCTCGCGCAGGGCCGAGGTGGCCGCTCCCAGGGCCCAGCCGGCGACGGCGCCGATGGCGAGGCCGACGACAATCGCGTAGACGACGTCGGCGGCTAGCCAGTCGCCGAACCAGCCACTGTCGGGGCCGGCCAGCAGCAGCCCGAGGAAGAGGAAGGGGAAGGCGAGGCCGTCGTTGAGGCCGGCCTCGGAGGTGAGGGCGAAGCGCGGCTCCTCCTCGCCGCCCTCTCCCGGCGGCCCCACCTGGATCTCCCCGGCCAGGACCGGATCGGTCGGCGCCAGAATCGCCCCGAGCACGATCGCCGCCCCCCAGGAGAGACCCATGACGAGGTGGCCGAAGCAGGCCACGGCGGCGATCGTCAGCGGCATCGCGAGGGCGATCAGCCGCGCGGTCGAGGACCAGCCGCGCCAGCTGAACCTGCGGTCGAGCCGGATCCCGACCGAGAAGAGGGCGATCACGACGGTGATCTCCGAGGCCCGTTCGATCCGAGTAGACGTCGCCGAAGTGGAAGCCGGGCGCGGCGGCTGGGGGAAGGAGGGTCAGCAAGAGAGGACGGGCGACTGCCTAGAAGGGCAGCTTGGACCGCCCCTGCTTGCCGGCCTCATGGCTCTTGTCGGCGGCGCTCCGCGATTTGCCGGATGGCGATGACGGCGGCGATCAGCACGGTGTCGCTCTACCCCGTCGGGCGGGGTGTGAATCCCGGCGCGAAGGAAATGCGCGCCGCTACACGATCGTCGCCGAGAGCTCTGGCGGGCTGGCGATCGTCTGTAAGACGACGCAGTAGCGCTCGGTCAGCTTCAGCAGCGTCGCCAGTTCCTCCTCGCTGGCGTCGCTCTCGAGCTCGAAGCTGAGGCGGATCGCGCGGAAGCCGACCGGGGCGTCGCGGTCGACCGCGAGGGTGCCGCGGAAGTCGAGGTCGCCGTCGGCGCGGACGCTGCCGGACTCGACCGCGATCCCCAGCGAGGTCGCGACCGCCCGCAGCGTCACCCCGGCGCAGGCGGCCAGGGCCTCCAGCAGCATGTCGCCCGAGCACAGCAGCGAGCCGTCGCCGCCGGAGGCCGGGTGCAGGCCCGCCGCGGCGATCGCCCGCCCGGTCGCGACCGAGCAGGAGACGCCCTCGCCGAGCGTGCCGGTGGCCGACAGCGTCACCAGCGCCGCCTCTGGCTCGGTCTCGTAGCGCTCCTTCAGCGGAGCCTGAATCGATCGCAGCTCGTCTCTATCCATGCCCCACATACTGCCGCCCACGCTCGCGAGTCCGACTTTGAGCTCGCTATAGCCCGCTCAAACTCGGAAGCGGCGCTCCAACTCTTGTCCGCAGGGGCGCGGGCAGTGATTGAATAGGGCGTCTTGTCCTCTCGGCCCCTGCGCCTCAGCCTCTTCGCCGCCATCCTGGCGCTCGTCCTGCTCGCGCTCGCCAGCTCCGCCTCGGCCAGCGGCCGCCAGGCCTACCCGGCGAAGCTGCACGTCGCCGGCGGCCTGACGATCACCACCAAGCACGACTTCACCGGCAGTTGCGAGCCGGGCCAAGCCTGGACGATCGAAGCCCAGGTCGAGGTCGAGGTGAACGGGACGATCCAGATCGAACGGATCGGCAAGAGGATCGTCCAGAGCACCGACGCCAAGTCGCCCGGCGGCGCCGCCAACAAGAACGTCCTCTCCGAGTACCACGAGAGCAACTACTGCCCGCCCGAAGACCCGGTCGAACTGGGCCGCAAACCCGAGTGCGGCAGCCACACCGGCACCGGCTCCGCTTCGCTGCTCCCCGACGGTCGCAACAAAGCCCCTTGGCTGGTTGCGATCGGGATCTCGCGGCGCAACGGCGGCGACCAGCACAGCAGTTGCAGCGGCGGCTCTGTCATCGGACCGACGCCGCGAGGCTCCCAGATCGAGGCCTTGCAATCGAGCTTCGAGTCGATCGTCTTGCCGCTCGACCTCAAGGTCTCCCAGTTCAAGAGCCTCGGGGTCGGCAAGAAGCTGATCCGCCGCGTCAACGTCGGCGGCTCCTGCGATAGCGCCGTCGTCTACGGCGGCGCCCACATCTCGGTCTTCCGCGACGACGTCTGTGAGATCGACGGCGTCTTCAACGTCGAGATCAAACGGCTCAAAGGGCCGGGCCGCAGCGGCTTCACCACCGCCGGCGCCTTCGCGGCCGGTTAACCGACTTCGTAGCGGGTCGGGACGAAGTTCTGGGTGTCAGCGGGCGGCCGCTCGTGGGCCCGTTGCTGGCGCGGCGGCAGCTCGATCTTCTCCCGCTTCACCGTCCCGTAGGGGACCTGTTCGAGCAGGTGGCTGATCAGGTTGAGCCGGGCGGTGCGCTTGTCGTCGGCCTCGACGACCCACCAGGGCGACTCCTTGGTGTCGGTGTAGGCGAACATCTCGTCCTTGGCTTCGGCGTAGTCGACCCAGCGGGCCCGCGCCTCGAGGTCCATCGGGCTCAGCTTCCATTGCTTGTCGGGGTTCTCGATCCGCGCCTTGAAGCGCCGCTCCTGCTCCTCGTCGGAGACCGAGAGCCAGTACTTGATTAGGACCAATCCCGAGCGCATCAGCATCCGCTCGAAGTGGGGGGTGGAGCGCATGAACTCCTCGTACTCGGCATCGGTGCAGAAGCCCATCACGTGCTCGACGCCGGCGCGGTTGTACCAGCTGCGGTCGAAGAGGACGATCTCGCCGCTGGCCGGCAGCTGGGCGGCGTAGCGCTGGAAGTACCACTGGGTTTTCTGGCGCTCGGTGGGGGTGCCGAGAGCAACCGTGCGCACCACCCGCGGGTTGGTCTTTTCGGTGATCCGCTTGATCACCCCGCCCTTGCCGGCGGTGTCGCGCCCCTCGAAGACGACGACGACTTTGAGGCCCTCCTGGCCCACCCATTCCTGCAGCTTCACCAGCTCCGTCTGCAGGCGCCCGAGCTCCTTTTCGTACTGCTTCTTGGAGAGCTTGCGAGGGCCGTCGTCGTCCGCCATCGCCCGAGGTTACGTCGAAGGAGCGCCAGCGTCTAGGATGCCCGCTTCCTTCGCGGGAAGCCAATGAAGAAGCTCCACGCCACTCTCGTCCTCACTCTGACCCTCGGCCTGCTCGTGGCCGGCTGCGGCAGCTCCGACGATGACTCGAGCTCGGACACCGCGACGACCGCCGACGTCTGCGAGCCCGGCAACCTGCCGACCGAGAATGCGGGCACCCTCACCGTCGCCACCGACAAACCGGCCTTCCCGCCCTACTTCGAAGACGACGACCCGACCAACGGGGAAGGGTTCGAGAGCGCCGTCGCCTACGCGATCGCCAAGCAGCTCGGCTACCCGGCGGCGAAGGTGACGTGGACGGTCGAGCCGTTCAACTCCTCCTACGCGCCCGGTCCCAAGGACTTCGACTTCGACGTCAACCAGATCTCGATCACGCCGGTGCGCGAAAAGGCCGTCGACTTCTCGGCGCCCTACTACGTCGCCAACCAGGCGGTGCTGGCGCTGAAGGAATCCGACGCCGCCAAGGCGACCGACTTCGAACAACTGCAGGACGTCCAGTTCGGCGTCCAGATCGGTACCACCAGCCTCTCGGCGACCGAAGACGTGATCGACCCGAGCTCCAGGCCGGAAGTCTTCAACAACTCCACCGACGTCGTCACGGCGCTGAAAAACGGCCAGATCGACGCGATCGTCGTCGACCTGCCGACGGCGCTCTACCTGACCGCCGTGGAAGTCCCCGAGGCGACTGTGGTCGGCCAGTTCAGCGACCCCGGCGGCGACGAGTGGGGCGCTCTGCTGGCCAAGGACTCGCCGCTGACCCCCTGCGTCTCCGAAGCGGTCGAAGAGCTCGAATCCTCGGGTGAGCTTGAAAAGCTCAACACCCGGTGGATGAGCCAAGCCGCCGGCGCACCTAACCTCGAATAGCGCACAGCTGCCGATTGGCGACTTTGTTCCCACGGGTGGAACAAACTCGCCAAAGCCGACGTGGTGCGCCTCCGCGCCGTCCCCCGGCGCGGTCAGAATCGCGGCAGATTGTCCGCCGCCGCCGTCATCAGCGACCGACGCCTGGAGCGGGAAGCTGCCAAGCGGCGTCAGGAGCGGCGTTCGCAGGGGATTGCGGCGGCTTCGACGATCATCGTGCTCGGCGGCCTCGCCGCCTGGATCCTCAGCAGTCCCGGCTGGCCGGAAGTCCGCGAGCTGTTCTTCAACTGGGAGGTCTTCAAGGAAGCGTTCCCCGAAGTCCTCGACGGCTTCTGGCTCGACGTCAAGCTCTTCGTCCTCGTCGAGATCGCGGTGCTGATCCTGGGACTGGCAATTGCTCTGATCCGCACCAGCCGCGGCGCCGCCCTCTTCCCGCTGCGATTGCTCGCGGCGGTCTGGGTGGACCTCTTCCGCGGTATCCCGACGATCCTGCTCGTCTACCTGGTCGGCTTCGGGGTCCCGGCGCTGCGGCTGAGCGGGTTGCCGACCGACCCCGTCGTGCTCGGCGGGATCGCGCTCGGCCTCTCCTACAGCGCCTACGTCGCCGAGGTCTACCGCGCCGGCATCCGCTCCGTCCACCGTGGCCAGCGCGATGCCGCCCTCGCGGTCGGGTTGACCGAGACGCAGACGATGCGCCACGTGATCCTGCCGCAGGCGATCCGCCGGGTGGTGCCACCGCTCCTGAACGATTTCGTCGCCCTGCAGAAGGACGTCGCCCTGGTCTCGATCCTCGGCCCGCTGGAGGCCTTCCGGCTCGCCCAGATCTTCCAGGGGGAGACCTTCAACTACACGCCGCTGATCGCGGCGGCGCTGCTCTACCTGGCGGTGACGGTGCCGCTGGCCCGGCTCGTCGACCGTATGGGCGGCGCCCCCGGGGAGGTGCGGTAGCCGTGGCGGCGCCGGTGCTGGAGCTGCGCGGCGTCACCAAGGCCTTCGGCGAGCGCCAGGTCCTGCGCGGGATCGACCTCACGGTGACCGAGCACGAGGCGATCGCCCTGATCGGCGCCTCCGGCTCGGGCAAGTCGACGCTGCTGCGCTGCATCGACCTGCTCGAGGAGATCGACGACGGCGACGTCCTCCTCGACGGCGAGGTGATCACCGACCCATCCGTCGACCCGGTCGCGGTGCGGCGCCGGCTCGGCCTCGTATTCCAGGCCTACAACCTCTTCCCGCACCTGACCGCGCTGCAGAACGTCGTGCTGGGGGAGATGCGGGCGCACGGCGTCTCCCGCGCCGAGGCCGAGGAGAGCGGCCGCGCCCTGCTCGCCCGCTTCGGGCTCGCCGGCCGCGAGGACGACCGTCCCGACAACCTCTCCGGCGGCCAGCAGCAGCGGGTGGCGATCGCCCGCGCCTTCTCCGGGCGGCCGCGGGCGTTGCTGCTCGACGAGGTCACCAGCGCTCTCGACCCGGAGCTGGTCGGCGAGGTGCTGGCGGCGGTGCGCGACCTCAAGGGGGAGGGGCTGACGATGGTGATCGCCACCCACGAGATGAGCTTCGCCCGCGAGGTCGCCGACGAGGTCGCCTTCCTGCACGAAGGCCGGATCGTCGAGGCGGGGCCGCCGGCCAAGGTCCTCGGCGAGCCGGAGCGGCCGGAGACCCGCCGCTTCCTCAGTCGTCTGCTGGAGGCCGGCCGAATCTGAAAGTTTGAGGGGTCGCCGGCACGGGGAAGGTGTGGGGATGGCCAACCTGCTGCTGGGACCGCTGCTGCGCTACGTCGGCGAAACCGAGGCGACCGTCTGGGTCGAGACCGACGCCTCCTGCGAGGTCGAGATCCTCGGCCGCCGCGAGCCGACCTTTTGCGTCGAGGAGCACCACTACGCGCTGGTCCGGCTCGAAGATCTGGAGCCGGCCGGCTTCTATGAGTACGAGGTGGCGCTCGACGGCGAGCGCCACTGGCCCGAGCCCGACTCAGAGCTGCCGCCGACCGCGATTCGCACCCTCGGCCGCGACGCCCCGCTGGATATCTGCTTTGGCTCCTGCCGGGTGGCGCTCCCCCACGTCGAGCCCTACATCCACAGCAAGGACCGCCACGAAGACGGCCGCGAGTTCGACGCGCTGCGGGTGCTGGCGGCGGAGATGATCGGCGGCGAGCACACCGAGTGGCCGGAGCTGCTGTTCCTGCTCGGCGACCAGGTCTACGTCGACGAGGGCTCCCCGCGGGCGCGGGAAAAGATCCGCCAACGACGCGGCACCGCGACGCCCCCCGGCGAGGAGGTGACCGACTACGAGGAGTACTCCTGGCTCTACGACGAGTCCTGGAGCGAGCCGTTGATCCGCTGGCTGTTCTCGACCGTCTCGGTCTCGATGCTGTGGGACGACCACGACATCAGCGACGACTGGAACATCTCCCACTCCTGGTTGGAGGAGATCCGCCAGAAGTCCTGGTGGCACCGGCGTGCCACCGCGGGGGCGATGAGCTACTGGGTCTACCAGCACCTCGGCAACCTCTCGCCTCGCCACCTCGACGAGAACGAGCTCTACCAGGCCGTGCGCGGCAACGAGAACGCCACCGCACCGCTGCGCGAGTTCGCCGAGCACGCCCACCTGGTCGGCTCCGGGACCCGCTGGAGCTTCTGCCGCGACGTCGGCAACACCCGCACGATCTTCGTCGACTCGCGCGCGGGACGGCTGCTCGAGGAAGACAGGCGCGCGATCGTCGACGACGAGGAGTGGGACTGGATCGTCGAGCACGCCAGCGGTGACTTCGACCACCTGCTGATCGCGACCACCGTCCCCTTTCTGCTCTCGCCCGGCTTCCACCACCTCGAGGCCTGGAGCGAGCGGGTCTGCGACGGCGCCTGGGGTGGGGTGGCTGCCAAGGCGGTGGAGAAGCTGCGGCGCGGCGTCGACTTCGACCATTGGGCCTCCTTCGGCGACTCCTTCGCGCAATTGCGCGACCTGATCGCGGAAGTCGGCTCGGGCAAGCGCGGCAAGCCGCCGGCTTCGATCGTCGTCCTCTCCGGCGACGTCCACCACGCCTACCTGGCGGAGATCGGGTTTCAGCCCGGGACGAACGTCGAGAGCGCCGCCTACCAGGCGGTCTGCTCGCCCTACCGCAACCCCCTCGACGTGAAAGAGCGGCGGGTGATCAAGGCAGGCTTCTCGCGTCCCTTCGCGGCATTGACCCGGGCGCTCGGTCGCGCCGCCGGCGCCCCCGACCCGGGCCTGCGCTGGCGGCTCACCGACGGTCCCTTCTTCGACAACCAGGTGGCGACGATCCGGATCGACGGCCGCCAGGCGCAGATGAAGCTGGACAAGACGGTCCCCGGCGAGGACAACGAGCGCCGGTTGGATTGCGTCTTCGAGCGCCGCCTCGCCTGAGCCGCGGCGCCGCGCCCGATCCCCGGCTGGCGTGGAGGCCGGGCTAGAGTGCCTCGCCGATGGCCGCTCCCGACAGGCCCAGGTTCGTCGTCACCAGCCGCTTGCCCGGCGATGGCCTCAAACTGCTCGCCGAGGCCGGCGAGGTGGTCGCCTTCGACCGCGAAGCGCCGCTGCCGCGGTCGGAGCTGTTGGCGGCGATCGCCGGCGCCACCGTGGTCCTGACGATGCTCACCGACCGCGTCGACGAGGAGTTCTTCGCCGCCGCGGGGCCGGGCCTGCGCGCGGTCGCCAACGTCGCCGTCGGCCACGACAACATCGACCTCGACGCGGCTGCCCGCCATGGCGTCGCGGTGACCAACACGCCCGGGGTCCTCGACGACGCCACCGCCGACCTCGCCCTGGCGCTGATCCTCGGCGCCAGCCGCCGCATCGCCGAGGCCGACCGTCTGGTTCGCAGGGGCGAGCCGTGGGAGTGGGGGATGTCCTTCATGCTCGGCAGGGACCTGCGGGGCAAGACGCTCGGGATCGTCGGGCTTGGCGGCATCGGGCGCTGCGTCGCGGCGCGCGCCCGCGGCTTCGGGATGGAGATCGCCTACTCGAGCCGCAACCCGGCGCCGGCCGAGGTGACCGCGGCGCTGGCCGCTGAGCGAGTGCCGCTCGACGCCTTGCTCGAAACCGCCGACGTGCTGACCCTGCACTGCCCGCTGACCCCGGAGACCCACCACCTGATCGGCGCTGCCGAGCTGGCGCGGATGAAACCGACGGCGCTGCTCGTCAACACCGCCCGCGGCGCGGTGGTCGACGAAGCGGCGCTGGTCGAGGCCCTGCGGGCCGGCACGATCGCGGCCGCCGGCCTCGACGTCTTCGAGCAGGAGCCAAACGTCCACCCGGGGCTGCTCGGGCTCGACAACGTCACCCTCGTCCCGCACCTCGGCTCGGCAACGATCGAGACCCGCTCGGCGATGGCCGAGCTCGCCGCCCGCAACGCGCTCGCCGCCGCGCGGGGGGAGCCGTTGCCGACCCCAGTGCGGTTGCCGGGGCCGTCCGACGGGCCCGCGGACGCACCCTGAGGCGGGTGGAGGGGCGAGGTCCTCGTTCCTAACCCCGTCGCCCGTCGCCGGTGCCCTCGCTGAGCGACGATCAAGCGAACTTTCGCGTTTACTCAGATAAGTTGCGCCAGACGGTGAGCGCTGTTATGGTCGCGGCCGGCCGACCAATCAGGGTTCCTGATCGGAAAGTCGACATAGCCCGCACCAGTGCCTTAATCGGTTAAAGGGCCGGATTTGTAAGCCGGAGATCCGGGTTCGAGCCCCGGCTGGTGCATTTCGTAAACGGGAGACCGGGGAACGGGGCTATGGGGGAGAACCTTTTCGACAGCTTTGACGGGATCGCAGTCCGCGAGGACGGCGAGGTCCACTGGGCGGCCCGGGCGCCGTATCGGCCGGAGCCCGGCTTCGACCTGATGCTGGTCCCACGGGTTCCCGATTGGTGGGACCACGAGGCGCCGCGGCAGGCGCTGGAGCGGATCGAAGCGGAGCCGTGGGTCGACTCGGTCAGCCAGACCGGCGACGCGGTGCGGCTGCGGCTCGACGACGACTGGGTGGAGGCGGCGGGAGCAGCGCTCGAGGCGGGGGAAGGGGCGCTGGCCAACGGCGACCTCGCCTCGGGCCAAAGCTTTGCGGTCTACTTCTGGGGCGCCAACACGACCAAGGCGCTGCACATCGGCCACCTGCGCAACCTCGCCGTCGGCAACGCGATCGGGGCCTCCCTGACGCAGGGCGGTGGCCGGGTCGAGCACCGCAGCTTGATCTGCGACATCGGCCGCAGCATGGGGGAGGCGATGGCCGGCGTCGTCGCCAAGGGCGGCGAGGAGCAGGTCTGGCCCGACGGCGACGAGAAGAGCGATCACTTCGTCGGCTACTGCTACGCGGACTACGTCAAGTCCGGCCGCGGCAACGGCGGCGACGGTGACGACGGCGCCGAGGACTCGGTCGCCCGCGAGTCCTCGATCCACAACGACCGCGCCGACGAGCTGATGATGCGGGTGCTCGACGGTGACCAGAAGGCGATCGAACTCTGGTCGAAAACGCGCGCCTGGGTGATCTCCGGCCAGCGCAAGACCCTGGCCCGCCTCGGCGTCTCCTTCGACAAGGTGATCTTCGAGTCCGATTTCCTGCCCGAGGTCGCCGAACTGACCAACCTCGGACTCGGCGAGGGAACGCTGACCCGGCGCTACGGCGACGACATGGTGATGTACGAGACCCGCCGCGAGGAGTTGGAAGAGATGCCGCTGGTGCGCTCCGACGGCCTTCCCACCCAGCACATGCGGGCGCTCGCCTACTGGTCCGCGGCGCCCGAGCTCGACGACTGCGTCTCCCTCCAGGTCTGCGGCAACGAGTGGGTCTCCCACGTCACCTGCAGGCGCCAGCTGATCGACGCGCTCGGGGTCAGCAACGGCAACGGCAACGGCAGCGCCAAGGGCGGCGGGCCGCCGACCCACGACATCTTCCACGGCATGGTCGCGCGCGAGAACCGCTCGATCAGCTCCAGCAAGGAAGGGGCGCTGCTGATCGACGAGCTGGTCGCGTGGGTCGAGCAGGAGATCGGCCGCCACCCGGGTGGCGAGGAGGTGCGGCGCAACCACCCGGCCCCCGATCGCATCCCGGCCCAGGTCGCGCTCGGCTACTTCCTGCTGCAGCCGACCACCAAGCAGGTCGACTTCACGCCGGAGAAGCTGCTGCGGGCGAACAAGGAGAGCCTCGGTTGGGACCTCGCCCGGGCGCAGGCCCATCGCGGCGGCGCCGGCCAGCTCGCAGGTGACCGCCCGGCGGCGGACCCCGATTACCGCTTCGCGGTCGTCCAGGCGGAGATGTACCGGCGCCACTTGCGCAGCTCGATCGAGAACTACGACGCCATCCAGCTGGCCCGCTACCTCTCGCACTTCGCCCGCTGGTACTGCGAAGAGGAGCGACCGCCCGAGGTCGAACGGGTCGTCCAGACGGTGATCGGCCACGGCGTGCGCGGACTCGGGTTGGGGGACAACCGATGAGGACGCTCCTGGTCGACAACCACGACTCCTACACGTACAACGTCTTCCATCTGCTGGCGAGCGCCTGCGGCGAGGAGCCGGTCGTGGTCAACAACGACGCCGTCTCCTGGCGGGTGCTCTCGCGCTCGGACTTCGACGCCTTCGTGCTCTCGCCGGGGCCAGGCCGCCCGGAACGCTGGCACGACTTCGGCGTCTGCCGCGACATCCTCACCTACAGCGAAGTGCCGGTGCTGGGCATCTGCCTCGGCCACCAGGGTCTCGGCAACCTGCTCGAGGGCGGCGTCAACGTCGCCCCCGAGGCGATGCACGGCAGGCTCAGCCGGGTGCGCCACAGCGGCACCGGCCTGTTCGAGGGCGTGCCGCAGGACTTCTCGGTGGTCCGCTACCACTCGCTGGCGATCACCAGGTCGATGGGTCCCGAGGGCTCGGAGACCGCCTGGGCCGACGACGGTGTCGTGATGGGGATCGAGCACGGTGGCCGGCCGATGTGGGGCGTCCAGTTCCACCCCGAGTCGGTTGCCACCGAGCACGGCCGCAAGATCGCCGAAAACTTCTACGCGATGGCCGCTCGCCACGCCCAGGCGTCAATCCCCCGCCGACGGGCCGAAAACGGGCCTATATCTCCCGAAATCGGCCCATCGGCCGGGGGGCCGGCGGCGACGCCGGAGCGGCGGCTGCGGCTGTATTGGCGCGAGCTGGAGGGGGAGGCGCCGACGGAGCAGCTCTACGAACGGCTCTTCGGTGCGGCCGAGAGCGCCTTCTGGCTCGACAGCGCCGACGCGCCGACCTGGCTCGCCCAGTGCTCCTACCTGGGAACCAGCTCTGGGCCGGGCGGCTGTCTACTCGAATACGACGTCGAGGCCGGCGAGGTCGCGGTCGAGCGCGACGGGGTCAGGACGATCGCGCACAAGTCGATCTTCGACTTCCTCGACAAGGAACTGGCGCTGAACGAGGTCGAGCCGCCGGCGGCGGTCAAGCGCGGTCTGATCGGCGGCTTCGTCGGTTACCTCGGCTACGAGTGCAAGGCCGACTGCGGCGCCGTCAACCTGCACAGCTCCGACCTCCCCGACGCCGCCTTCATGCTCGCCAACCGCGTGCTCGCGGTCGACCACGCCAACGGCTGCAGCTACCTGTTCGCGCTCGGCCCAACGGGCGACCCCGAGGCCGAGCGCTGGCTCGCCGCGGCGGAGGAGATCGTCAGCGCGGCGATCGCCGAGCCGCCGCCGCTGGCGCCCCTGGCCGCGCCCGTGGATCCCGACGGGCACGTCAGCTTCCAGTGCGGCCGCGGCCGCGAGCGCTACCTCGCCGACATCCTTCGCTCACAGGCCGAACTCGCCGCCGGCGAGTCCTACGAGGTCTGCCTCACCGACCAGATCTCGACCGACGCCAGCCCCGACCCGTTCGCGCTCTACCGCCAGCTGCGCCGCACCAACCCGGCGCCTTTCGCCGCCTTCCTGCGCTTCGGCGAGCGGGCGATCGTCAGCTCCTCACCCGAGCGCTTCCTCTCCGTCGACCGCGAGCGCCAGGTCCAGGCGCGGCCGATCAAGGGGACGATCTCCCGCCACGAGGACCCGGCCGAGGACGCCGCCCGCCGCGCCTTCCTCGGCGAGGACGAGAAGACCAAGGCCGAGCACCTGATGATCGTCGACCTGCTGCGCAACGACCTCGGCCGCGTCTGCGACGTCGGCAGCGTCAGCGTGCCCGACTTGATGGTGGTGGAGCCCTACGCGACCGTCCACCAGGTGGTCTCGACGATCGTCGGCAGCCTGGAATCGCACCGCAGCGCCGCCGAGTGCGTGCGCGCCTGCTTCCCCGGCGGCTCGATGACCGGGGCGCCGAAGGAGCGGACGATGGAGATCATCGACGACCTCGAGGCCGAGGCCCGCGGCGTCTACTCCGGCGGGATCGGCTACTTCGGCCTCGATGGCAGCACCGACCTCAGCATCGTCATCCGCACGATCGTGATGCGGCCGGGACGGACGACGATCGGCGCCGGCGGGGCGATCGTGATGCAGTCCGATCCGCAGGAGGAGTTCGACGAGATCCTGCTCAAGGCACGGGCGCCGATGACGGCGATCGCCGAGGCGGTGACGGGCAGCGGCGAGCAGGGCAGCGCCTGGAGCGTCGAGCTGGAGCCTTCGCGTGGCGAGTTTGTCAACCAGGGGTTGACCAACTCGCCAATCGGCGGGGTCGCGCCGTGAGCGAGCCGGCCGCGACCAGGCCCGGCAAGGCGCCGGGGAGCTCGGACTGGCTGATCCGCGGGGCGGGGCCGGGCGATGTAGCCGCCGCGGCGGCGGCGGTCGAGGCGCTGCTGTCGGAGCTCGGTGGGGGTAGGCCGCCCCGCCCCGCGCTGGAAGCGGAGGCGCGGGCGCTGGTCGACGACCCGTCCCAGGGCCAGGTGCTGGTCGCCGAGGCGGGGGGTGAGATCGTCGGCGTGCTCGCGGCCAGCTGGCTGCGGGCGATCCACGTTCCGGGGCGCTACGTCGTTGTCGAGGACCTCTGGGTCGAGCCCGCCTGGCGCAGCGCTGGGGTCGGCGCGGCGCTGATCGAGGCACTGGCCGCGCTCGCCCGCGAGCAGGGGGCGGCGCGGCTGGAGGTGGGGCTGCCGCGCGAGAGCTTCGCCGCGATCGCCAAGACCGAGGCCTTCTACAGCGCCAACGGGTTCGAGCACCTCGGGCCGAGGATGCGGCGGTTGCTCGAATGAGCGAGCTGCTGATGATCGAGCAGCGTCGCGGCAGCGACGACGCCGCCCCCTGGGTCCGCGAAGGCGGCCGCACCCTGCCCGGGCACGACAGCAACCAGCGTCTGGCCGAGCTGGGCGAGGGTCTCGCCCGCCACGCCGGCGTCCGCGCCGTCGTCGCCGACGCCGACGACGAGGCGGTCGAGCGCACCCTTGGCGTCCTCCACGAGCGCCGCTACCTGGAGGCGCTGGCGGGGGTCGGCGCCAGCGAGCAGGTGGTGCTGGCCGAGTTCGCGCCGCCCGGATTGGAGCCCGACATCCCCATCCGAGCCGGGTTGGTGGCGGCGGCCCGCGAGGGCGTCCGCACCGCGATC
>JAENWU010000069.1 GCA_016649905.1 Thermoleophilia bacterium | reverse complement strand
GGGGAAGGTCGTCGGGCAGCGGGGGCTCCGGCCGGCCCGGAGGTTTGGGGGCCTTGGCTTTGCTCCCCCCGGTTTTGTGGTCGGCCCTGCCGACGAACGGCTCGAGCACGTCCATCGGCAGCGGGAAGACGATCGTCGTGTTCTGGTTGCTGCCGATTTCCAGCAGCGTCTGCAGGTAGCGCAGCTGCAGCGAGGCCGGGTTGGTGCTGATGATGTCGGCGGCGTCGGTGAGCTTCTGGGCGGCCTGGAACTCGCCCTCGGAGTTGATGATCTTGGCCCGCCGCTCGCGCTCGGCCTCGGCCTGGCGCGCCATCGCCCGCTGCATCTGCTCGGGGATCTCGACGTCCTTGATCTCCACCGCGGTGACCTTCACGCCCCAGGGCTCGGTCGACTCGTCGATGATCTTCTGCAGCTCTTCGTTGAGGCGCTCGCGCTCGGAGAGCAGCTGGTCGAGCTCGGCCTTGCCGAGCACCGAGCGCAGCGCCGTCTGCGCGATCTGCGAGGTCGCGATCAGGTAGTTCTCGACCTCGACAATCGCCTTGTTGGAGTCGACGACGCGGAAGTAGGCAACCGCGTTGACGCGCGAGGGGACGTTGTCGCGGGTGATCACCTCCTGCGGCGGCACGTTCAGGGTGATCGTCCGCAGGTCGACCTTGACCATCCGGTCGACCAGCGGGATCAGCAGGATCAGGCCGGGCCCCTTGGTCGCGATCAGGCGGCCGAGCCGGAAGATCACGCCGCGCTCGTACTCGCGCAGGACCTTGACCGAGAGGCCGACCGCGATCAGCCCGAAGAAGGCGACGACGACGATGATTCCGAGCACGACTTCCATCAGCTGTCTCCTTCGCTTGACCGCTCCGCGGTCGTGGACTCCGGGCGAACCACGAGCGTCAGCCCGTCGACCGCCTCGACCCGGACTCTATCCCCCATCCGCACCGGCTCCGCATCGTCGGTCAGCCGCGCGCTCCACATCGTTCCCTGCAGCCAGACCTGGCCCTCGGCGCCGATCGCCGAGCGCGCTTCCGCGAGCGAGCCGACGATCTCCTCGGAGCCGGTTCGGACCGGCATGTCGCGGTGGGCGGCAACGACTTTGCGAGCGACGAAATAGAAGGTGATCGCGGAGAGGACGCCGAGCGTGATCAGCGCCGGCCCGACGAAGTCGGCGGCGTCGCTGTCGGAGTTGAGCGCGACCACGCCGCTGCCGACCAGGCCGAGCGCGCCGACCGCCGCCAGGGCGCCGCCGGTCGGCAGCAGCAACTCGGCGAGCAGCAGGGCGAAGGCGACCAGGGCGATGACGACGAAGGCTTCCATCGTTTGATTATCCGCCTTCGCATTCTTCGCGCAGGGCGAATCGACGGACGTCGGCTTCGAGTTCGGAGGTATCCGGGTACTGGCCCTGCTTGAGGAAGCAGAGGGTGCCGGCGCGGTTGTAGAAGGCGGTATTGGGAAGCCCCAGGCTGGCGCCGATCGAATCGGCGATGTCCTTGTCGGGGTCGCTGTAGCTGGGATACGGGACCGGGGTCCCTTCCAGGTAGGTGGTGGCGGCATCAGCCGAGTCCTGGGAGTCGACGCCGAGGAAGGCGACCTGTTTGCCGTAGCGCGCCGAGAGCTTCTGCAGGACCGGGAACTCGAAGCGGCAGGGCCCGCACCAGGAGGCCCAGACGTTGGTGACGATTGGGTAGCCGCGCAGCGCCGCGATCCGTTTCTCGTAGGCGTCGGTGCCGCCGGGCAACAGCTGGTTGGCTTGGCTGTGCAGGGCCGCCAGCGGCGCCGGCGACCCGGCCAGCAGGCGCGCATAGTCGGGCGGCTTGGAGCCGGAACCGTCGTCGCTCGAGGAGCCACAGCCGGCGACGGTCGATGCTGCCAGCACCAGCGCGATCAGCGCGATGAAGAGGGTGGGTCGCCTAGTCATCCGATCCTTGATTACAATACGTGCGTTCCGTCCGCGGGTTTGCGGACAGCTGAGAACGTCGGGGGTACGGGATCGAATCCCCGACAGCCTCGTTCACTCGCCTCCAGCCGTACGTCTTGTGCTCGGTGGGGGCAGACAGCAGAAGCCTTCTATGGCCAACACCAGCGATGTTGCCGCGCCAGCGGCAGTTCCATCAAGCGCCGATATCGAGCGTGCGGCGGCGTTCGTCCGCGAGCCCTTCCTGCTCGACGGCGAGGGGCCGGAGGCGCTGGCGCCCGGAACCGCCCGCCGCCGTGCCCTCGACGCGGCGCTGAGCGAGCTCGACGACGGCGCCGAGTACCCCTCGATCGAGTGGCGCCGCAACTTCTCGCTGCTGGTCGGGCTCGAGCGCCTGCTCGCCGACGAACCGCCGAAACTGCGCGACGGCGCCGAACTGAATCCGCATCAGGTCGACGCGCTGTCCGGCACCTTGACCGAGCTGATGGCCCAGCAACAGGTCGGCGGCGCCGACGGCGTCGCCGCTGATGGGGAGGACGGCAAGGCGCCTGAGGCGGGCGCCGAGCCGGAGGCCGAGAGCGACGAGGAGCCCGATGCCGACTCCGAGCCGAGCGCCGACGGCGACGCCGAGCTCGACGAGGACGAGGAGGAGGACGAGGAGCTCGCCCCCGACGAGGAGCCCCAAGACTGGGAAGAACAGCCAGCCGACGAGGACGAGGAGGTGGTCGAGGAGGCCCCCGACGACCCCGGCGCCGCTCGCCGCTTCTGGTTCGAGCACGCCACCGGCGCCGGCAAGACGGTCGCTGCGGTCGGCTTCATCGAGGCGACCAGGACCGGCGGCGTCCTGATCCTCACCCACCGTCGCAACCTCGTCGACCAGTTCATCGGCGAGATCTCCGACCGCGGCTACAAAGAGCGGCTGCGCCCGCCGCTGCTCGACGGTCGAGACGACCCCGATGGCGCGATCACCGTCGAGACCTACCAATGGTTCGTCCGTAACTACAAGAAAGTCTCCGACGCCTACGCGATCGTGATCTGCGACGAGGCCCACACCGCCCTCGGCGAGAAAACCAGCGCTTGCATCCGCGCCTGGGACGGCCCCGTCTTCATCGGCATGACCGCGACCGGCGCGCTGATCGCCCGCCACGTCGCCGACCTCTTCCCGACCCAGACCTCGCGCTTCGACCTCGCCCAGGCCGCTCGCCGCGGCGTCATCTCGCCGTTGCGTTGCCTGCGGATCCCGCCCGGGCCGGGGGTGCGGACGATCGCCAAGGTGCCGCTGCGCAAAGGCGAAGTCGACCAGGACTTCGACCAGGACGAGCTGGCGGCGCTGCTCGATCAGGAGCCCTTCAACGTCGCCATCGCCGACCTCTACCGCTCGCGCTTCCGCAAAGTCCCGGGCGTCCTCTACACGGCTGGCGTCCAGCACGCCAAGAACGTCGCCAAAGCCTTCCGCAACGCCGGCATCAACGCCCAGGCCGTCTCCGGCGAAACGCCGAAGCGCGAGCTGGCCGAGATCCTCGCCGGCTTCGAGCGCGGCGACGTCGACGTGCTCTGCAACGCGATGCTGCTGGCCGAGGGCTGGAACAGCCCGCGGGCGACGATCTGCATGCACCTGGCGCCGACCGCCTCGCGGCGGATCTACCAGCAGCGGGTCGGTCGCGTCACCCGGCGGGCGCCGGGCAAGGAGGCCGGCCTGGTGATCGATTTCGTCCACCCGGCGACGACCCACGACGAGACGATCGTCACCCTGCACAGCCTGCTCGACCGCGACGTCTACCGCGGCGGCGCGATCGTGGTCGGGCCGGTGCGCCGCGGCCGCGGCCGCAAGGTCCGCGTCGAGCGCCGGATCGTCCCGGTCTCCGACGTCGAGGAGAAGCGGATGGAGGTGCTGGAACGGGAGATCTGGCGGATCGCGGTCGAGAACCTCGACTACCCCGAGCAGCACGCCTGGGCGGCGCTGGCCGGAGCGCGGGTCAACACTCAGGGCTGGCGCCGGGCGCGGGCGATGCTGCAGAACGACCGCACCAAAGAGCTGCGCCGGCGCTTCCTGCTGACCTGCGTGCAGCGCAACCGCAACGCCCAGCTGCGACTGAAAGCGCTCTCGGAGATCGCCGACCTCGGCGACCCCGATGCCTTCGACGACGCGATCGACATCGTCGGCACCTGGAGCCGCGAGGACAAGCGCGCCGGCACCAAGACCTTGCTGCAGGCGCTAATCGACAAGCGGATCGGCCGCCGCGACCAGGCGCAGGCGTGGGTCTGGCGCCTGGCCTCCTACACCCGCGAACTGCACGAGGAGTACGCGGTCCAGCGCTGGCCGGAGACCAAGCGTCTGCTGGGCCTGCTGGTCAACTCCTCCGGCCGGGCGCACGGCCGCAACGCGCGCCGGCTCGTCCACGCTTCCCGCAAACAGGACCGCCGCCTCGCCGTGTCCCTGCTGGCCGCCGCCGTCTCCCACACTCCCGAGGGCGAGGAGGTCCTGCGCGGGGCGCGGATGCGGATGGCTCGGAAACCTTCGGCCGTCGCCCGCGAGCTGCTGCGGAACTTCCCTAAAGGTGGCAAGCGGCGGCGCAAACGCGGCAAGCGCAACGGCCAGGGTGAGAACGGCGGCGCTCCGGAGGGTGAGTCCCAGGCCCAGAACGGCGGCGACGAGAAGCCCCGCGAGCGGAAGAAAAAACCGCGCAAACGGCGCAAATCCGCGAAAGCAAAGGCCGACTCAGGAGCGGGTCAGGTGGACCTCGCCAGCACCGACGGTGACGCGCCCGCCGCTGGCGGTGATGACGACCAGGTAGCCACGGTCGTCGATGCCGTCGGCGACGCCTGAGCCGCCCTCCCAGGCAACCTCGCGCCCCCACAGCGCGTCCCGCTCCCGCCAGGCGGCGAGCACCGAAGCCTGATCGGCGTCGATCCACGCCTCGAGCCGCCGGTTCAGCGCCGCCGTCGCAGCTCCCGCTCCACCCACGCCAACCGCGGGTGTGATCGCCATTTCCCCCCTCATGGGTGGGAAATGGCGATCACCCTCGATTTGGAGGGAGGTGGCGGTGTCGCGGAGCTCGCGGGGGAACTCTTCGGGGGCGATTGCGAGGTTGAGGCCGACGCCGATTACCGCCCAGCCGTCGCGGGGGCGAGCTTCGATCAGGACCCCGGCCAGCTTGCGGCGGCCGACGAGGACGTCGTTGGGCCACTTGACCTCACACTCGATACCCGGCGCCAGCTCCTCGGCGGCCTCGGCGACGGCGAGCGGGACGGACAGCGGCAGCATCATGTGGCGCTCGTCGAGCGGCCGCACCAGCGCCGAGTAGAGCAGCGCCTTGCCCGGCGGTGCGGTCCAGGCCCGCCCCTGCCGTCCCCTCCCGGCGGTCTGCTCGGCGGCGGTGACGACGGTCCCGTGCGGCGCCCCGGCCGCGGCCAGCTCGCGGGCGCGGGTGTTGGTCGAGTCGGTGCGGCGGTAGTGGCGGTGCGGGTACCCGAAGCCCGGTTGATGTCGTATTTCCTTCCGCATACCGGAGACAACTACGACATCAAGGTCGAGGTCTCGCGTCGGCGAGCAGGGCGGCGAGCAGGCCGTCGATGTCGTGGCGCTCGGCTTCGACGTCGACCCGCAGGCCCGCCTCGCGGGCGGCCTCGCTGGTGACGGGGCCGATCGAGACGACGCGGGCGCTGGCAGGGAAGCGGTCGCCGAGAGCCTCGGTCAGGTTGCTCACCGTCGAGGAGGAGGTGAAGGTGACGTAGTCGGCGTCCTGGGCCGCCTCGATCGCCTCGGCGTCGGGCTCCTCGCGGACGGTCTCATAGAGGGCGACGACGTCGACCTCGGCGCCGCGCTGCTCGAAGTATTCGGGCAAGACGTCGCGGGCGTCGACGGCGCGGGCGACGAGCACGCGGGCACCCTCAACGTCGACATCCGCCAGCGCCTCAATCAGCCCCTCGGCGACGAAGCGCTCGGGCACGACGTCGGCGACGACGCCGCGTTTGGCCAGGGCCCGGGCGGTTCCCGGTCCGATCGCCGCGACGGTGACACCGGCGAGGGCGCGCGAGTCGAGATCGGCAGCCGCCATCGCCTCGAACAACAGGCGGACGCCGTTGGGGCTGGTCAGGCAGATCAGCTCGTAGACGCCGACGGCCGCCGCCGCCTCGCGGACCTCGGGCGCGTCGAGGCGCGGCTCGATCCGGATCGCCGGCAGCTCGACGACGGTGGCGCCGAGGTCGCGCAGGGTGCTCGCCAGGCCGCTGGCCTGGGCGCGAGCGCGGGTCACGATCACGCGCTTGCCGTGCAGCGGCCGGCGCTCGAGCCAGGCCAGCTCCTCGCGGCGCTCGACCACCGGGCCGACGACGATCAGCGTCGGTGCCTTCACCGCGGCGAGGGCGACGGCCTCGTGGATCGTCCGCAGAGTCGCGGTCACCGTGCGCTGGGCGTCCATCGTGCCGCGTTCGATTGCGGCAGCCGGCTGGTCGGGATCGCGCCCGGCGGCGATCAGCGCGTTGGCGTTCTCCTCCAGTCGTTTCACCCCCATGTAGAAGACGAGGGTGCCGGGGAAGGCGGCGAGCGCCTCCCAGTCGAGCGCGCTCTCGCCCTTCTCTGGATCCTCGTGGCCGGTGACGAAGGCGACCGCGGAGGCGTCGTCGCGGTGGGTGACAGGGATGCCGGCGTAGGCGGTGGCGGCGACACCGGCGGTGATGCCGGGGACGACCTCGAACTCGACGCCGGCCGCCCGCAGCGCTTCGCCCTCCTCGCCGCCGCGACCGAAGACGAAGGGGTCCCCGCCCTTCAGCCGCACGACGCTGCGGCCCGCCTGGGCCGCCTCGATCAGGCGGGCGCCGATCTCCTCCTGCGGCACCGAGGGCACGCCCGGCTGCTTGCCGACATAGACTAGCTCGACGCCCTCGCGAGCGCCGGCGAGTGCGCCCGGCGGGATCAGGCGGTCGTAGTAGATCGAGTCTGCGGAGCCGATCAGCTCCAGCGAGCGCGCCGTCATCAGGCCGGGGTCGCCGGGACCGGCGCCGACCAGGTAGACGACTCCGGGGCGCGCACTCATTCCGCTGTTCCTTTTGGTCGCATAGCGGACATAAGGCGCAGCGCATCATCCTCGGCGCGTTCGAGCAACTCGCCGGCGCCGACGGCGAGCAGGCGCTGGGCGAGGGCGGCACCGGCAGCGGCCGGGTCGGCGGCGTCGGCCTCGAAGGAGTCGCGCAGCCACTCGCTGCCGTCGGGGAGCCCGACGAAGGCCTCGATCGCGAGCTGCTCGCCCGCGACCCGGGCGTGGACGCCGATCGGCGTCGCGCAGCTCGCCCCCAGCGGCGCTACCGCGGCGCGCTCCGCGGTCAGCTCGGCGAGGGCGATCGCGTCACCGATCGCAGTCACGGCCGCCGCAGTCTCAGCGTCGCCGCTGCGGACCTGCAGCGCCAGCGCGCCCTGCCCGGGGGCCGGCACCATTACCTCGACGGGGAGCGCGAAGCCGATCTCTGCGGCGCGACCGAGCCGCCGCAGGCCGGCGGCGGCGAGGACGATCGCGTCGAGCTCGCCCTCGGCGAGCTTGCGCAGGCGGGTGTCGACGTTGCCGTGCAGCTCCTCGACCCGCAGGTCAGGTCGCGCGGCGAGCAGCTGCGCTCTGCGGCGCAGGCTGGCGGTGCCGACGCGGGCGCCCTCGGGGGCGTCGGCGAGCGAGGCGCCGGCGCCGATCCAGACATCGGCCGGGTCCTCTCGGGTCGGGACGGCGACGATCTCCAGCCCCTCCGGCAACTCGCCCGGCAGGTCCTTGGCGGAGTGGACACCGACCTCCGCCTCGCCGGCCAGTAACGCCCGCTCGACGCCGCGGACGAAGCGCGACTTGTCGCCGGGCTCGCCGTCGGATGAGGCCTCTACCAGCTCGGCGCCGCCGAGCATCTCCGCGACGAGGCCAGCCTGCGTCAGCGCCAGGGTGCTGCCACGAGTAGCGATCCGCAGCGCCACAGCGCGCTCCGCCTCAGCCCTGTTTCTTGCGGCGCAACTCGGTGACGTTCGAGGCGCGGTTCTCGACCTCGGGCTCGGTCGCGACGTCGAGACCGAAGAGCTCGCGCAGGGCGCCGAGGTAGAAGTAGGCGTCGTCGGTGCCGGCCGAGTGGCGGATCCGCAGCGTCGGCTCGTGCAGCAGACGCGAGGCGATCGCCTTCGCCATCGCTTCCATCCGCTCGCGGTCGGCGTCGCCGAGGCTCTCCCAGCGCGACTCGTTCTCGGCCATCACGCGGCTGACGACCTCGTCGCCACGCTGGCGCATTGCCGCGATCGTCGGCACCACCTCGAGCGAGGCGAGCCAGCGCTCGAAGCGGTCGAGCTCAGCCTCGATGATCAGCTCAGCCCGCTTGGCCTCGGCCTCGCGGCCGGAGGCGTTGCGTTCGACGATCTGCTGGACGTCGTCGATGTCGAAGACGCTGACGCCGGGAATCTCGCGGCACTCGGGCTCGATGTCACGCGGCACGGCGAGGTCGATCGCAGTCAGCGGCCGCCCCTCGCGCGCCGCCATCACCTGCTCGAGCCCGTCGCGCTCGACGATGTGGTGGGGGGAGTTGGTCGCGGAGACGACGATGTCGGCGGTCTGCAGCTGCTCGGGCAGCTCCTCGAAGCGCACCGCGGTGCCGTCGAAGAGCTGGGCGAGGCCGATCGCGCGGTCGTAATGGCGGTTGGCGACGAAGACGGTGTGGACGCCGCGGGCGACCAGCGCCCGCGCGACCAGGTCGGCGGTCTCGCCGGCGCCGACCATCAGCACCCGTCGCTCGGCCAGGTCGCCGAGCGAGCGCCGCGCCAGCTCGACCGCGACCGAGGGGATCGAGACGCCCTTCTCGCTGATCCCGGTCTCCTCGCGGGCGCGGCCGCCGGCGGCGAGGGCGCTGCGAAAGAGGCGGTTGAGGATCGGGCCGGTGGCGCCCTCGACGAGCGCCAGCTCGTAGGCGCGTTTGACCTGGCCCTGGATCTCGGCCTCGCCGATGATCATCGAGTCGAGCCCGGCGGTGACCCGCAGCAGGTGGCGGGCGGCGTCGGTGGAGCGCAGCGAGTAGAGGTGCCCGAGCAGCTCGGTCGGCCGCGTCTCGGCCTGACGGGTGAGGACGCCGAGGGCCGTCGACTCGGCCTCGACTGGGTCGGAGACGATCAGGTACAGCTCGGTCCGGTTGCAGGTCGAGATCGCCGCCGCCTCGTGGATCCCGGCGGCGCCGTTGAGGTCGCGCAGGGCACTGACGGCGCTGCCCTCGGTCAGCGAGAGGCGCTCGCGCAGCTCCAGGGGCGCGGTCTTGTGCGAGACGCCGAGCGTGAGCAGCTCGCTCATTTGACGCCCGCCTCCTCGCGCCCCGGCGCGGCTTCCTCGCCGGCCTTGCGCTCCTCGGCAAAGCTAGCCACTTCGCGTAGTTCCTTCTCGATCCGCTGCAGTTTCGAGGCCATGATCGCGACGTAGACGACCAGCAGCACGACGAAGACGACGTAGGCGCCGGCGACGTACTTGCCGGCCTCGTTGAGCGGCAGCGCCGGGGTCGCGGCGAGCAGGGCCAACATCAGCTCACCTCCGGCGCGATCCGCGAGCGGTTGGCGGGGCCGGGGGCGTCAAGGGCGCGGCGCAGGCGCTTGACCTGGCCGGAGGTGCTCTTGGCCGCCAGCTCGAACTTGACCAGGGTGATCCAGAGCAGCGCCATCGCGGCGAGGCTGCAGAGGAAGGTCAGCATCATTTCGCCGGGCAGGCCGCCGCTGCTGGTCGCGAAGACGCGCGGGTGGACGAGTTGCTGGGCCATCCGCACGGCCATGAAGTTGAGCGGCACGAAGGCGCCGGCGGCGACGGCGAAGACGGAGGCGTAGCGGGCCTGGCGGTCACGGTCCTCGATCGCGTAGCGGAACGGGTAGTAGGTGGCGTAGAGGAGGAAGACGATCAGGAAGCTGACCAGCGTCGGCTCGTCCCAGACCCACCAATGCCCCCAGGAGGCCTTGGCCCAGATCGCGCCGGTGATCAGAACGGCGACGCCGAAGATCACCGACATGTGGATCGAGACGTAGGAGTAGGCGTCCCAGCGTTTGTCGCCGCTGCGCAGGTGCAGGATCGCGAAGACGCCGCCGGCGACGAACCCAAGGAGCGCCACGATCGCCAGCGGCACGTGGATGTAGAAGATCTTCTGGATGAAGCCCTGGTCGGCGTCCAGCGGCGCGTAGAAGAAGACCAGCGAAAGCGAAAGGGCAAGCATCGCCACGGTGGCGATGGAGAGTGGTCTCAGTCCTTTGCCGTACATGCTTCGGGAGGTTGGGGGCCCGGCCGGGTCAGTCCTCCAGGAGGAAGTCAAACACCGCGTAGCCGAGCAATACGAAGATCAGATCGTATAGGCCAAGGACCATCAGCCAGGTCCCGAAGCGCTCGTAACCGGGACCGCCCGCGGCCAGCAGGGGCTCGGTGGCACCGGTGGCGGCGATCATCAGGGGTACCACGAGCGGCAGCAGGACCAGCGGCACCAGCAGGTCGCGGGCGCGCGAGTTGACCGCCATCGAGGAGATCAGGGTGCCGGTGGCGGCGAGCCCGAGGTCGGCGAGCACGAGCACGGCGACGAGCGGGCCCAGCGCCGCGACCGAGTCGAGGAAGAAGAGGGCGAAGATCGGCACCGCGATCAGCTCCAGCGCCAAGAGGTAGATGACCAGCGCCGTTGCCTTGGCGGCGAAGAGGACGCTGCGGTCGATCGGCGCCAGGCGGATCGCATCGAAGCCGCCCTCCTCGCGCTCGGTGACGAAGAGGCGGTTGATCCCGAGCACGGCCGCGAACAGCAGCGTCGCCCAGAGCACGCCGGAGGCGAGGTCGCCGGAGAGCTGGGTGCGGTCGAGCCCGAAGCGGAAGATCACGAAGGTGGTGACGGCGAAGATCGCCATCGCTGGCAGCGACTGCAGCGTCCGCAGCTCCGCCCGCAGGTCCTTGCCGAGAATCGCCGCGAAGGCGGCCCGCGAGGGGGTCACGCGACCGCTGCCCGCTCGCCGATCCCGAGCCGCAGCACCTGGTCGGCCTCGGGCAGGAAGCGGTCGGGGTCGTGGGTGACGACGACCCGCGTCGCCTCGGCGTCCGGCCCGATCAGCCCGCGGGCGAGCTCGCGGCCCTCGGCGTCGAGGTTGGAGTCGGGCTCGTCGAGCAGCAGCAGCGCCGGCCGGTGCAGGACGCAGCGGCAGATCGCCAGCCGCTGGCGCATCCCGGCCGAGAGCTCGACGACGCGATCGTCGCCGCGGCGGTCCATCTGCGCCGCCGCCAGCACCTCGTCGATCCTCGCCTCGGCAGCGGCCCCCTCGAGCCCGTGCAGGCGGGCGTGGAAACGCAGGTTCTCGCGCCCGGAGAGGTCGCGGTAGAGCAGCGGCTCGTGGCCGAGGTAGCCGATCTGACCGCGCAGCTTCCAGGCCTCGCGCGGCAGCGCGCAGCCGAGCACCGAGATTGCGCCGCCGCTCGGCCGCAGCAGCGTCGCCAGGATCCGCAGCAGCGTCGTCTTGCCGGCGCCGTTGGGTCCGAGCACCACCAGCGTCTCGCCAGCGGCAAGCTCGAGCCCGACTCCGTCGAGCGCGGCGCGGTCGCCGAAGTCGCGGCGCAGTCCGGCGAGGACGATCGCCGGGCTGGGTATTTCCTGCGTAGAGGCCATCTGCAGGGGATTGTGAAGCGTGGGGATCATCTAGGCTGCCGCGGCGCGGCTCGGGCGGAGGCGCACCAATCTCGACTAGGAGGACTTGATGAGGAAGACGAAGCAGGTGGTTGCCGTTGCTGTAGCGCTGGCCGCCACGCTGGCGATCGGGATCCCGGTTGCCGCCTCGAACGAAGCGGGCGAAACCAAGGTGATCAAAACGACGATCTCGGTCAACCCCTACGGCAACGCGGGCAAGGTCAGAGCCAGCAACCCGAACTGCGTCGAGGGGCGCCGCGTCGTGATCAAGCAGAAGGGCCACGGCAAGATCGGCGCGGCGACGACCAACGACAAAGGCGCCTGGCAGGCCGAACCCGCCTACAAGGGCTCCCCGCCGCTCAAGGTCTACGCGGAAGTGAAGCCGGTCACCCAGGGCACCGCGGGCACGATCTACCAGTGCAAGGCGGCGACCTCGAGGACGCTGACGATCAACGGCGGCTGAGCTCTCCGTGTCGAGTTAGTCCCTGACGTGGGGGACTAACTCGACACGCGCCGCTTCTTCAAGGTGCGCCGGCCCACCGCGAGGAGCGGGCCGGCGCCTTCGCGCAGCGCCTTGGTCCGGGTCTCGCCCTTGCCGTAGAGGATCTTCGCCGAGGCCTTGACCGCCTCGCCGAGGGTGCGGTCGTAGGGGTGCCACCAGAAGTCGCGGGTGAACCCCGGCTCCCAGGCGTTCATCTTGATGTTCACGCACTCGTAGAAGCCGAATTTGGAGTGCGAGCGGCCGAGGCCGGAGTCCTTGACGCCGCCCCACGAGCATTGGCAGGCGCCGTGGCTGAAGGAGTGGTCGTTGATCCAGACCATCCCCGACTCGATCCGCCGCGCGATCCGTTCGCCGTGCTGGCGGTCTGAGGTCCAGACCGAGGCGCCGAGCCCAAACTCGGAGTCGTTGGCGAGGTCGATCGCCTCCTGCTCGGAGTCGACGACGACGATCGGCAGGACCGGGCCGAAGATCTCCTCGCGCATGATCCGCATCTCGTGGGTGACGCCGGTGAGGACGGTCGGGGCGATGTACTTGCCCGGCAGGCCGGGGACGTCGGTGGGGCCGCCGCAGAGCTTGGTGGCGCCGGCGGCGACGGCGTCGTCGATCAGCTCGACGACGATCTCGTACTGCCCCTCGGAGGTCATCGGCCCAATCGCGGTCTCCCACTCCAGCGGGTTGCCGAGCCGCAGCTTCGCCGTCTCGCGGGCGACGCCCTCGACGAAGCGGTCGGCGACCTCGCGCATCACGTAGACGCGCTCGATCCCCGAGCAGGTCTGACCGGCGTTGGCGAAGCCGCCCCAGATCGCCCCGGAGACGGCGTTGTCGAGGTCGGCGTCGGCGCAGACGATCATCGGGTCCTTGCCGCCGAGCTCGAGGACGCTGCCCTTGAGCGCCTCGGCGCAGACCTCGCCAACCTTGCGGCCGACCTCGACCGAGCCGGTGAAGAAGACCTTGCCGACGCTGGAGCGGGCCAGCGCATCGCCGACGGCGCCGCCGCCGTGGACGACGCGGACCAGGCCCTCGGGCAGCCCGGCCTTCTCGAAGACGGCGCGGATCCGCTCGCCCAGCAGCGGCGTCAGGCTGGCCGGCTTGAGGACGACGCCGTTGCCCGCCATCAGCGCGATCGCGACCTCGCCGAAGGGGATCGACCAGGGGTAGTTCCAGGGGGCGATGATCCCGACCACGCCGAGCGGCTCGTAGGAGAAGTGACCGCTCTTGGAGAGCGTGAAGGCCTGGGTCATCCGCACCTTCTCGTCAGCGAGGATCTTCGGCCCCGCCTTCGCGCACCAGTGCAGCGCGTCGACCGTCGGCAGCAGCTCCATCGTGTAGGCCTCGGCGCGCGGCTTGCCCTGCTCGCGGACCAGCAGCTCGGCGACCTCGTCGATGTCATCGAGCAGGGCGTCGGCGGCGCGGCGCATGTAGGTGGCGCGCGCCTTCAGCGACAGCTCCGCCCAGGCCGGCTGGATCCGGGCGACATCGTCGACGACGGCCTGGACCTGATCCGGCGTGATCGTCGGCACCGAGCCGACCAGCTCGCCGGTGGCGGGGTTGAACGACTCCAGGGTGGACACGGACTGTGGAACTTTCGTAGCGCTCTCCATCCTTCGAGTGTAGGGGCCGACGGGCCTCAAACGTCCGAATAGAGGACGTTTGAGGCCCGTCGGCATCGGCATACTCGGGCGATGACGGCGGATCAGTTGTTCGACCCCGGTCCGGATGAGGCGGGCAGCACCGATTCCATTGCCGCTGACGCCCCGCTCGCGGTGCGGATGCGGCCGCGCTCGCTCGATGAGCTGGTGGGGCAGGAGCACATCGTTGGCCCTGGGTCTGCGCTTCGAGATGCGATCGAGTCGGGGCGGCCTCACAGCGCGATCTTGTACGGCCCGCCCGGGGCGGGGAAGACGACGCTGGCGCGGATCGCCGCCGCCGGTGCCGAGGGCGCCTTCGAGGAAGAGTCGGCCGTCAACGCCGGCAAAGCCGAGATCCGCGGGGTGATCGAGCGCGCCCGTGAGCGCCGAAAGGGGTCGGGGCGACCGACGATCCTCTTCCTCGACGAGATCCACCGCTTCAACAAGGCCCAGCAGGACGCGCTGCTGCCGGCGGTCGAGGAGGGGCTGCTGACGCTGATCGGGGCGACCACCGAGAACCCCTACTTCGAGGTCAACTCGGCGCTGCTCTCGCGCGCCCAGGTCTACGAGCTGCAGCCGCTCCAGGACGAGCAGGTCGAAGCGCTGCTGCGGCGGGCGCTGGCCGACCCCGAGCGCGGTCTGGCCGATCCCCCGCCGGTCGCCGACGCCGCCCTGGCGATGCTGGCCGAGCGCAGCGGCGGCGATGCCCGCGTCGCCCTTTCGGCGCTCGAGCGGGCCGCCGAGCGGGCCGGCGGCAAAGAGGTCGACCTCGCCGCGATCGAGGACGCCCTGCAGCGCAAGGCGCTCGACTACGACCGCCAGGGAGACCGCCACTACGACTTCGTCTCGGCCTGGATCAAGGCCACCCGCGGCTCCGACGTCGACGCCTCGCTCTACTACCTGGCGGTGATGCTGGAGGGCGGCGAGGACCCGCGCTTCATCGCCCGCCGCATGGTCATCCTCGCCTCCGAGGACATCGGCAACGCCGACCCGCAGGCGCTGCTGGTCGCCGACGCCGCGGCGCGCGCGGTCGACCGGGTCGGCCTGCCCGAGTGCGCGCTGAACCTCGCCCAGGCCACCGTCCACCTCGCCCTGGCGCCGAAGTCCAACGCCTCCTACGAGGCGCTCGCGGCGGCGCGCGCCGAGGTCCGCGCCAACGGCGCCCAGACCCCGCCCGACTACCTGCGGGACGCCCACTATCCCGGCGCCGAGAAGCTCGGCCGCGGCACCGGCTACCGCTACGCCCACGACCAGCCGGGCGGCGTCAGCGACCAGCCGCTGCTGCCAGAGGGCCTCGAGGACCGCCGCTTCTACACGCCGACCGACCGCGGCCACGAGGCGGAGCTGGGACGGCGGCTGGCGGAGCTCCGCCGCCGCCTCGGCAAGCCGTAACCACGGCGCAACTTCACCGGAGTACCCGTGTTTTCAGGTTCGGCTTTCCAAGCTAGAGCCAGGGAGAGCCGATTAGCGGCCGGAGGCTCGGACTGGGGGTCTCCGGCCGTGTTTTTGACAGGGGGGAGAGGGCGCCGAGGTGGGACTACCCCGGCGCCCTCACTACGTCCGCGGGGGTGTCTGAGTTCCCGGGCTATATATGGCACCTAAGCTCAGACACGCCATCGCCTATCGTGGCTGCATGGCGTCGGAAGACTCTGAGCGGCTGCGGCTCGGCGGCATGGCGCTCCGCAACGGGCTGTTGATCCACGGGCCGACCCACTGGGCCGCCGCGGTCCGCGACGGCGACGGCGAGATCCAGGTGGCTTCGGCGCCGAAGCCGGAGCTGGCCCCGAAGCTGGTCGCCAAAGCGCCCGGGCTACGCGGGCCGCTGAAACTCGCCGAGGCGCTGGCGGTGCTGCCGCTGGCCCGTCGCCGGCTGCCGGCGGCGAGGCTGCCGTTCGAGGACTGGCGGGTGCTGGCGGCGGTCGGGACGACGCTGGT
>JAENWU010000047.1 GCA_016649905.1 Thermoleophilia bacterium | reverse complement strand
GCGTAGATCGTCGCCATCGTCCAGCGCCGCTCGAGCAGGCCGGCGGCCGCCCGCAGCTCGGTCGGGACCGGCTTGCAGCTACGACATCGCGGCGACATTGCTACGACACCGCCGCGACGTCCGCTCCGCTCTCCGCCGGCTCCAGGGCCAGCCCCAGCACCTCGTCGATGCTCATCACCGGGTGGAAGGTCATCTGCTCGCGCACCTCCTCGGGGACCTCGTCGAGGTCGCCGCGGTTGCGCTCGGGCAGAATCACCTCGGTCAGCCCGGCCGCGTGGGCGGCCAGCACCTTCTGCTTGAGCCCGCCGATCGGCAGCACCCGGCCCTGCAGGGTGACCTCGCCGGTCATCCCGACCGTGTGCTTGACCGGCCGCCCGGAGAGCAGCGAGACCAGCGCCGTGGTCATCGCCGTGCCGGCGCTGGGGCCGTCCTTGGGGATCGCCCCGGCGGGCACGTGGAGGTGGAACTCGCGCTGGAAGCGACTCGGCTCGACCCCCAGCTCCTCGCTGTGGGAGCGCGCGTAGGAGAGGGCGATCCGCGCCGACTCCTTCATCACGTCGCCGAGCTGGCCGGTCAGGACCAGGCCCTTGTCGCCCTCCATCGCCGTCGCCTCGATGAAGAGGACGTCGCCGCCGGTGCCGGTCACCGCCAGGCCGGTCGAGACGCCCGGGATCGCCGTGCGCTCGACCGACTCCTGGAAGAAGCGCTGGCGGCCGAGCGCGTCGCGCAGTGCCTCGATGTCGAGCACGATCGTGCCCGTTGCCTTGCCGGCAGCGACCTTCGTCGCCGCCCCGCGCAGCAGCTTGCCGATCTCGCGCTCGAGCTGGCGGACGCCGGCCTCACGCGTGTACTCGGAGATCACGGCGCGGAGGACGTCGTCGCCGACCTCGACCTCCTCGGGCCGCAGCCCGTTGCGCTGCAGCTGTCGCGGCAGCAGGTAGCCCTTGGCGATCGCCAGCTTCTCCTCGGTCGTGTAGCCGTCGAAGGCGATGATCTCCATCCGGTCCAGCAGCGGCGCCGGGATCGTGTCGACCAGGTTGGCGGTGGCGATGAAGGCGACCTCGGAGAGGTCGACCTCGACGTCGAGGTAGTGGTCGCGGAACGAGTGGTTCTGCGCCGGGTCCAGTACCTCCAGCAACGCCGCCGAGGGGTCGCCGCGCCAGTCGGCGCCGACCTTGTCGACCTCGTCGAAGAGGATCACCGGGTTCATCGTCTTGGCGTCGCGCAGGGCGCGGACGATCCGTCCCGGCAGGGCGCCGATGTAGGTGCGGCGGTGGCCGCGGATCTCGGCCTCGTCGTGCAGGCCGCCGAGGCTGATGCGGACGAACTCGCGCCCGAGCGAGCGGGCGATCGACTCGCCGATCGAGGTCTTGCCGGTGCCGGGCGGTCCGACCAGGGTCAGGATCGTGCCGTTGGCGCGGCTGTCGTCGTCGGCCCCGCGCTCCTCGCGCAGCTTGCGCACGGCGACGAACTCGGTGATCCGGCGCTTCACGTCGTCGAGGCCGGCGTGGTCGGAGTCGAGCACCTCGCGGGTGTGGACGGGGTCGAGCCGCTCCTCGGAGCGCTTCGACCACGGCACCGCGATCAGCCAGTCGAGGTAGCTGCGGATCATCGAGGACTCGGGCGACTGCTCGCCCTGGCGCTCGAGCCGGCGCAGCTCCTTCTCGGCCTGCTCGGCGACCGCCTCCGGCATCCCGGCCTCGTCGATCTTGGTCTCGTACTCGGCGATCAGGTCGGTCTCGTCCTCGCCCAGCTCCTTGCGGATCGACTCCATCTGTTTGCGCAGGAAGTACTCGCGCTGCTGCTTCTGGGCGCCGGACTCGACGTCGTCGCGGATCTTGCTGCGGACCTGCAGCTCGGCCAGGCGCTCGCGCTGCAGCTCGACCGCGATCTCCAGGCGCTGGGCGACGTCGACCGTCTCCAGCAGGCGCAGCTTGCCCTCGTTGGAGATGTCAGGGCTGAGGCCGGAGGTGTCGGCGAGAGCGCCGGGCGCCTCGACCGAGCGCAGGAAGGCGGCGATGCGGCCGTCGTCGCCGCGCAGCTCGAGGATCTCCTCGACCACGGCGCGGTACTCGCGGGCCAGCTCGCGAGTGTGCTCGTCATCTGGGTGGCCGTCGCGGATCTCCTGGACCTCGACGCGGAGCACGTCGGCGTCGCTCTCGTCGGCCTGGGCGGCGGCGGCGAGGCCGCGATGCAGTCCGACCACGGTCGCGACGGGACCACCGCGGCGCGAGCGCCCGTGCTCGATCACCTCGGCGACGACGCCGACGCGGCCGAACTCGCCCTCGCGGCGGGGGATCAGGAAGACGCGCTCCTCGTCGCCGACGTCGATCGGCAGGGTCGCGGTAACGGTTGGGAAGACGATTGCCTCGTCGAGCGGAATCAGGCGAAAGGTCATGACACAGTCCACTTTCTGTAGTTAGTCCTCTATCAGGATAGCGCAGGCTGTTCGTCGGCTTTCCCGGCCGGTGACCGCTACGGTGTCGCCATGAATTCCGATCGCGCACGCGAGTTGCTCAGCAACGAGAGAAAGCAGATCGAAGAGGCGATCGCCGCGGCCCAGCGCGGCGGCCCCGAAGAGGGGGACGCCAAGCGCGAGCCGGGTGATTTCAATTCCGAGGGGCTCTACCAGGACGAGTTCGACGCCGGCCAGGTCGCCGATCTGAAGAGCCGGCTCGAGGCTGTCGAGCGGGCCGAGGAGCGCCTCGCCGCCGGCAAGTACGGGCTGTCCATCCGCAGTGGGGAGCCGATCCCCGACAAGCGGCTGGAGGCGTCTCCGACCGCCGAGCTGACGGTCGAGGAGGCCGAGCCCGGCTCTCGACCCGGTTAGGGCGGCAGCGGTGGGCGTGGTCAAGTGCCAGCTCTCGGTCTCGCTCGACGGCTACATGGCCGGGCCCGAGCAAAGCGAAGCTGACCCGCTTGGCAAGGGCGGGATGGCGCTGCATGAGTGGGCCTTCAAGCTCGCTGCCTGGCGCGACCCGCACGACCGCGAGGGGGGCGAGGGCGACGACAACCCCAGCAACGGGGTGATGGAGGAGGCGCAGGCCGGCACCGGCGCGGTGGTGATGGGCCGCAACATGTTCGGTCCCGTGCGCGGCCCCTGGGGCGACGAGGACTGGAA
This sequence comes from Thermoleophilia bacterium, assembly GCA_016649905.1. GTDB lineage: Bacteria > Actinomycetota > Thermoleophilia > Solirubrobacterales > 70-9 > VAYN01. The sequence continues at coordinate 17,840 of JAENWU010000047.1, read as the reverse complement.
GGGGTGGTGGGGGGACGACCCGCCCTTCCACGTGCCGACCTTCGTCCTCACCCACCATCAGCGCGAGCCGCTGGAGATGGCGGGCGGCACCAGCTTCCACTTCGTCACCGACGGGGTCGAGAGCGCTGTCGCCCAGGCCAAGGAGATCGCCGGCGACCAGGACGTCTCAGTCGGCGGCGGCGCCTCGACGGTGCAGCAGTGCATCGTCGCCGGCCTGCTCGACGTACTGCTGATCAACCAGGTGCCGATTCTGCTCGGCGGCGGGGAGCGCCTGCTCGACAACCTCGAGGCGGGGGCCTCCAGCTTCGAGCTGGCCCGCGTCGTCGAGGGCCGCGAAGCGGTCCACCTCTTCTACGCCGTCAGCTAGTGGTGCCCGCTGTGCCCGCCGCCGCCTGAGTCTTCGGCGGCCTTTTCACGCTCCTGGGCGGCGTCTTCGCGTTCCTTCTGGGCCTCTTCGCGGGCGTCCACCCTGGTGTCCAGGCGCTCCTCCTGCGCATCCAATTTGGCGACCGAGGTGGGCCCGAAGTGGGAGGTGACGACGGCGATCGCGATCGCCGCGATCGCCAGCGCCACCAGCAGCGAGCCGAGCATCTGCAGCGATTGCGGCGGGCGGCGCATCAGCCGACCCCGAGGAAGTCGCCGGCGGAGGTCAGCCAGGTGGCCGCAAACAGGGCGATCAGGCAGGCACCGAGCAGGGGCAGCAGGCGGGTCTTCGATCAGGCCCTCCATTGGAGGCCCTTCATACCCCGTTGCCGCTCAACCCAACAGCTTGGCCTTCTGGGCCGCGAACTCCTCCTCGGTGAGGATTCCCTGCTCTTTCAGTTCGCCGAGCTCCTTGAGCTGGTCGATCGTCGAGCCGCCCGCTGCGGGCGCCGGAGCCGCCGCCGGGGCGGGCGCGGCTGGCTGGGGCTGCTGCTGTTCTTCCTGCTGAGCCCAGCGCTGGCCTTGGCGGCGGGCGACACGGCCGCTGACGGCGGTGGCGGTGCCGGCGACGACGGCGGTGCGGGCCACTCCTCTAAGTAGTCCTGGCATCAGCTTCTCCTTCTCTTAGGCGGTTGCCTCAGCCGCGTCGAGGGCGGCGAGGAGGTCTTCGGCGGGGATGCGGCCGCTGGCGACGAGCTGGCCGCCGGAGCGACGGACGGCGCTGGCGAAGGGGGCCGCCCAGGTGTTCTCATAGACGAGCAGGGCCGCCGAGGTCCCCGGCTCCAGGACGTCGCCGGCCTGGCTGACGTCGTCGTCGTGGATCAGGCCCGAGGAGGCGCCCTCGAAGACGGCGACCTCGGCCACCTCGCCGCCGAGGTCGGCGATCTCCACCGCCGCTACGGAGCCGTCCTCGCCCTTGGTGATGAAGGTGAGGTCGAGGATCCTGATCAGGCCACGGTCGACCAGGTCGACCAGGTGCGGCAGTGCCTCACCGGTCGGCTGTTGGCCGGGCCACTCGACCAGGACGTAATCGACCGGTCCCATCTCGTTGAAGTCTGCGCCGTTCAAAACCGGCTCCTTTCGCTTTCGAACCCGTTCAAAAAAGATCTCTGCTCTAACTTGCGCCCACCCTAGCGCCGCTTGGGCGTCGGGTACGCTCGCCGTCGCCCCCCGCCCGAGAGACGACTGGAGCCCGATGAACAAGCACCTCAGTGCCGACCAGGCCGCGATGCTCTACGGCAACCGCTTCCTCACCGAGGACGCCCCCGACGGCCCGTTCCCCGAGGGCGGCATGTCGGCCCTCGACGCGATGCGGCTGGTCGACGAGGAACTGGCGCTCGAGGGCGACCCGAACCGCAACCTCGCCACCTTCGTCACCACCTGGATGGAGCCCGAGGCGCAGCGGATCATCGGCGAGAACCTCTACCGCAACTTCATCGACCACGCCGAGTACCCGATCTCGGCCGAGCTCGAGCAACGCTGCATCCGCATGCTCGCCGACCTCTACCACGCTCCCGGCGAGACCACCGGCTGCCGTACCCAGGGCTCCTCGGAGGCGATCATGCTCGGCGCCCTCTCGCTGAAGTGGAAATGGAAGCAGCGCCGCGAAGCCGAGTCGAAGCCGATCGACAAGCCGAACCTCGTCTTCGGCGGCGATGTGCACGTGGTCTGGGACAAGTTCTGTCGCTACTTCGACGTCGAACCGCGGATCGTGCCGCTCCAGGACGGCAAGTACGTGATCGGGCCGGAGGACGTCGAGCCCCACGTCGACGAGAACACGATCGGCGTCGCCGCCGTGCTCGGCACCACCTTCACCGGGCATGCTGACGACATCGTCGGTATCAACAAGCTGCTGGTCGACCTCAAGGGCGACAAAGGCCTCGACGTGCCACTCCACATCGACGGTGCCAGCGGCGGCTTCGTCTGGCCCTTCCTCTACCCCGACTCCGAATGGGACTTCCGGCTCGAGCAGGTGCGCTCGATCAACGTCTCCGGCCACAAGTTCGGGCTCGTCTACCCCGGCATCGGCTGGCTCATCTTCCGCGAGAAAAGCGATCTCGCCGAGGACCTCGTCTTCTACGAGAACTACCTCGGCAAAACCGATGCCACCTTCACCCTCAACTTCTCGACCGGCGCCTCGATGGTGCTGGCGCAGTACTACAACTTCGTCCGCTACGGGCGCGAGGGCTACGCCTACATCATGAAAGCGATGCAGCTGAACGCCGAAGCGCTGGCGAGCAAGCTCGAGGCCAACGGCAACTTCGAACTGATCGGCGCCGACCAGGAGCAGCTGCCGCTGGTCGCCTTCAAGCTCACCGGCGAGCAGGACTACGACGAGTTCGACGTCTCCTGGCAGCTCTCGGCCGAGCGCGGCTGGATGCTGCCCGCCTACACGATGCCGCCCAACGCCGAAGACGTGAAGGTGCTGCGGGCGCTGGTCAAGCAGACGCTCAGCCGCGAGCAGATCGACCGCCTCGCCGACGACATCCAGACCGCCTGCGAGACGCTCGAGAAGAAGGGCGGCGCCCACCCGTCCGAGCGCAAGAAAATGAAGGCGAGCCCGGGCTACTGAGGCTCGGCCGGCGGCGGCTCCGGGGCCGAGGCGCGCGACGGCCACCAGGTGCGCTCGCCGAGTCGGTAGGCGATCGCTGGGATCAGCAGCGCCCGGACCACGAAGGTGTCGAGGAGGACGCCGATCGCCACCGTCGCGCCGATCTGGACCAGCTCCTCCAGCGGCAGCAGGGTCAGGGTCGCGAAGGTGCCGGCGAGGATCAGGCCGGCGCCGGTGACGACGCCGCCGGTGGTGACCAGGGCCGCCATCGTCCCCTCGCGGGTGCCGAGCTTGGCCGACTCCTCGCGCGCCCGCGTCATCAGGAAGATGTTGTAGTCGACCCCGAGCGCGACCAGGAACAGGAAGGCCAGCAGGACCAGGTTGAAGGCGACCCCTTCGCTGCTCAGCTCCGAGAAGGCGAAGGTGCAGAGGCCGAGCGTCGCCGCGAAGGAGAGGACGACGGTGACGATCAGGAAGGCCGGCGCGACCAGCGCTCGCAGCACCGCCGCCAGGATCAAGCCGACGACGAGCAGGACCAGCGGCACGATCAGCTTGGTGTCACGTTCGTTGGTCTGCTCGATGTCGTAGTTCTCGGCCGGGATGCCGCCGAGCAGGCCGTCGGGCGCGATCGCGTGCAGGCGTTCGCGGATCGCCTCGACCGCGTCGGCTGCCTCGCTCGAGTAGGGGTCGCCGCGGAGGACGATCACGACCAGTGACTCGCCGGCGCCGCTGGCGCTGGCGGGGACCGGCAGCACCAGCTGGACGACCTTCTCCATCCGTTTCATCCCCCTGGCGACCGGCTCGACCTTGGCTTCGCCGACGACCGCGGTCAGCGGCGAGCTGAGGCCGGGCGGGAAGTGTTCGTTCAGCACATCGGTGCCTTCGCTGGAGTTGGTCGGCTTGGTCTCGCCCTGGCCGAAGCCGATCGTGCCGTGCTGGCTGAGGTTGCCGAGCGCGAGCACGAGCAGGACGCCGGTGACAAGCAGGACGATCGCCCGCGAGCGGCGGCGGATCAGCGCCGCCACCCGGGGCCAGGCGCTGTGCGGATCGCGGTTGCCGCCGGCGGCGCGGGGCCAGAAGGCGCGCGGGCCGAGCAGGGCCAGCAGCGCCGGCAGCAGGGTGAAGGAGGCGAGCAGCATCGTCGCGATCCCGATCGCCAGGATCGGGCCGAGCCAGTGGGTCGACTGCAGGTCGGCGACGAGCAGGACGAGCATCGCCGCGATCACGGTGCCGGCCGAGGCGGCGAGCGTCGGCGCGCTCTCCGCCAGGGCGGTGGGGAGGGCCTCGGCGGCCGGCTTGCCGGCGTCGAGCTCTTCGCGGTAGCGGTGGACGAGCAGCAGCGAGTAGTCGGTGCCGGCGCCGAAGATCAGCACCAGCAGCAGCATCGTCCCCTCGCTGTTGACGGTGATCGCGCCGGCGTCGATCAGCAGGTATGAGATCCCGATCGCGACCAGGTAGGCGGCGCCGACGGTGAGCAACGGCAGCAACGCCAGCAGCGGCGCCCGGTAGACGACCAGCAGCAGCACGAGGACGAGGCTGAGGGTCGCCACCAGCAGCGTCTCGCTGGCTTCGTCGGCTACCTGCTCGAGGTCGGCGGCGATCCCGGCCGGGCCGGTCACGTAGGAGCTGACTCCGCGAGGGTTGTGGGTCGCGAGGTAGCGGCGGATTTCCCGCACCCCGTCGACGATCGCGCCGCGGTCGCCGGCGTCGAGGGCGAGCACGACCAGCGCCGCTTCGCCGTCGCGGGAGAGCGGGCCGATCCCGTGGGCGATCGTCGCCACGTCGCCGAGCGACTCGCTGGCGTCGGCCGAGAAGGGGTCGACGACCGGGGTCGCGCCGGTGACCCGCAGACGGTTGAGGCCGTCGCCGACCCGGCCGATCGCCGCCAGGTCGGCTTTGCTCAAGCCGCCGTTGCGCTCGAAGACGATCACGGCCGGGACCTCTTCGCCGACGCCGCCACTGCCGCCGTGGCCGCCACGCCCCTCGAGCGCCTCGATCGCGCGGGTCGATTCGGCGTTGGTGGGGAGAAAGCTGCTCTGGCCGGCGGCGGTGACCTCGCCGATTCGCGAGTGGGCGAAGAGGCCGGCGATGCCGATCGCGACCCAGACCGCGATCGCCACCCAACGCCCGCGCGGGCCGGTGACCGCGGCGGCGAGGCGCCTCGTCAAGCTGCGGTCGGTGAGCGGCACCGGCGGAAGGCTAGATGCCAGGCGAGTCAGATGATCCAATCCGGGTAGCGGGGGCGTAGCCTTTGCGTATGAAACTTCGAGCACTCCTCATCCCCGCCCTGGTCGCACTCTCACTGTCCCTCGCCGCCTGCGGCGGCGGCTCGGACGATTCGACCGGCGCTCAGGCGGGTGAGACGACCGAAGTCGAAACCACCGAATCCGAACCGGCGCCGAGCGGCGAGGCCGCCCGCGCCGAAAAAGTGGAGATCGTCGAATTCGCCTTCCAGCCGGATCCGGTGGTGGTCCAGGTCGGCGGCAAGGTCAACTGGCAGAACGAGGACACGGCGCCGCACACCGCAACCGCCGACGACGGCAGCTTCGACACCGGCACGCTGGAGAAAGGCAAGCTGAAGTCCGAGACCTTCAAGGAAGCCGGCACCTTCCCGTACTTCTGCGAGATCCACCCGACGATGCACGGCACCGTCGAAGTCGTCGAAAAGGACTGAGGCGAGCCGATGCCCTGGTGGATCGCCCGCAAGGCGGCGCCCGCGGTCTGGGAGCGAATCCCTTGGAAAATGGTCTGGACCGTTTCGCTCTGGCTGGCCGAGAAAGGCCGCGAGCGGCTCCGCGACAACCTCACCCAGAGCGAGCAGCAGGAGTTCTGGACGCTGACCAAGAAGTCGAAGGGGCGGCCCTCGAACCTGAGCCAGCGTGACCGCACGCGGCTGAAGAACATCGTCGGCAAGGCGATCCGAGGCGGCTGAAGCAATATGTTGCCGTCATGAACGACGAATGGCGGTTGCAGATCGAGATCGAGGACGACGCCCACGCGACGGCGCTCGGCGAGCACCTGGCCGCTCGCGAGCTGGAGCACGACCTCAGTAACGCTTTCGAGGATCGGGTGATCGTCTCCCGCGACGGCACCCGACTCTTCCTCTACGCCGGCTCTCGCGAGCAGGTCGAGGCGGTCGGCAAGCTGGTCGACAAGGTCGCCGCCGAAAACGGCTGGAAGATCGAGTCGCGGCTGCGGCGCTGGCACCCCGAGGCCGAGGACTGGGAGACCCCCGACGAGCCGTTGCCCCAAAGCGAGGACTCGGTCGAGGATGAGCACGAGGCCCTGGTCGCCTCCGAGCGCGGCCGCTCCGAGCGCACCGGCGAGCCCGAATACGAGGTCCGCGCCGACCTGCCCTCCCACGGCGAGGCGGTCAAGTTCGCCGAGCGGCTCGAGGCCGAGGGCCTGCCCGCGGTGCGCCGCTGGAAGTACCTGGTCGTCGGCGCCACCGACGAGGACAGCGCCAAAGAACTGGCCGAGCGCCTGCGGGAAGAGGCGCCGGAGGGCAGCGAGGTGACCGCCGAGGGCTCCGGCCAGGTCGCCTACGCCGAGCGACCGCCGAACCCGTTCGCGATCTTCGGGGGACTCGGCGGGTAGCACGGGCTGACCACCGGCTCACCAGACGGCGTCGTGCTGCTCCATCACACCCAGGCCGGAGGCCAGCTCGATATCGCCCAGCGATCCCGAGAAGCTGCCAAAGCGGTGGCGGTAGCGGGAGCGGATCAGCAGGAAGTTCTCGTTGCGGGCGCGCTCGGACTCGGCGGCGAACTCGAGCCGCTTGCCGCTGCCGAACTCGATCGCCTCCATCGCGTCGAAGCGCACCGGCGCCGGCTCGGCCGGTTCGCCCTCGACCCAGATCGCCCGCTCGCTGCGCTCAGCCGGGTCGTTGATCCCCTCGACCAGGTTCCAGGCGACGGCGCGGCCATCGCCGGCGCGGCCGACCCCGGCCGACCAGTGCCAGCTGGTGTGGCGCTGGTGGTAGCCGGCCGACTCGTCGTCGACCCCGTGGCCGGCAACGTCCCAGCGCTTCCCCGGCGTCTCGATCGTGCCCTCGATCGGGACGCCGGCCCGCTTGCGCGTCCAACCCCAGCCGCTGCCGCTGGGGCAGATCGATTCGATCGGCGCCGACTCGCCGATCCGCAGGCTGGCGCGCAACCCGCGCGCTTCGATCTCCAGGCTCGGGCCGTCCATTCGCACCTCGCGGCTGCCGGGCCGGACCGAGGTGTGGGCGAGCTGCTCGCCGCTGGCCCTGTCCCAGAGCACCCAGAAGGACTGCGAGAGCGGGCCGACCTGCGCCCGCGCAGCGCACAGCATCACCTCGTCGTCGTAGAGACCGAGGTAGCGCCAGCGCTTGCGGGTCTGGCCGGCGGCGCGCAGCGGCATCGGCCCGGGGGGCAGGGGCAGGTCGGGACGGTCGGGCCCCGGCCCGCGCCAGGGAATCGGCGGCGAGGACATCGGACCACCGTACCCGCGCTTAGGCTGGCGGGGTGGACCAGGTCATACAGGTCGTCGGCGCGCTGCTGATCCTCACCGCCTTCGCCGCGGTGCAGTTCGAGCGGATGCGCCCCGACTCGCGTCTCTACCTGGCGCTCAACCTGGTCGGCTCGGCGATCCTCGCCGTGCTCGCGGTGGCGGCCTCGCAATGGGGCTTCGTCCTCCTCGAGGGCGTCTGGGCAATCGTCTCCGCCTGGGGGCTCGCCGTCGCGCTCAAAGCACCCCGTTGACGCTCGACGCATTGAGCCGCCTATAGCCGGCCGAATGCGTCGAGCGGCTAAGCGGCCAGCTGCTCCAGGCGGTCGCCGAGGCGATTCATGCCGCGTTGGCGAGCGGCGGCCGCGGCCGCCGCCCAATCGGTGGGAGTGTCGGGTGGGGGATCGACGCCAGCGTCCCGCAGGGTGGCGATGTCCTTAAAGGTGAGCAGGTCCTCGCGGGCCTCGATCAGGGCGGCGCGCAGTTTCGGCCGCTGCTCGCGAATCGCGGCGTCGAGGACGCTCTCCAAGGAGCCGTGCTTGCGCAGCAGCTCCGCCGCCGTCTTCGGACCGACGCCCTTCGCCCCCGGCAGGCCGTCGGAGGGATCGCCGCGCAGGGCGATGAAGTCCGGCACCAGCTCGGGATCGATCCCGTAGCGCTTGCGTACCTCCTCGGCCCCAACCTCTTCGGCACCTTTGCCGCCGGTCCGCACGTAGAGGACGGTGACGCCCTCGCCGGCGCATTGGTACATGTCGCGGTCGCCGGTCAGCAACAGCGCCTGGCCGCCCGCCTCGGCCTCGCGGCGCGCGTAAGTGCCGAGTAGGTCGTCCGCCTCAAGATCGTCGCTGGTCGCGACGGTCCAGCCGAAGGCCTCGAAGAAATCGCGACTCTTGGCGAACTGCGGCGCCAGCTCGTCGGGCATTTCCTCCTCGCGTTTCTCGTGGTAGCCGGGGTAGAGCTCGGTCCGGTAGGCGGCGGCGTCGGGCCCGAAGCAGAGGACGACCGCCCGCGGCTGGTGCAGTTCGACCTCGCGCAGGACAAGGTTGGCGGTCCCGAGCAGCGCGTTCACCGGCTTGCCATCGGTGCCGACGATCTTGCTCGGCAGCGCGTAGAAGGCGCGGAACAGCATCGAGGGAGCGTCGACGACGAGAAGCGGTGCGGCCACGGCGCCACGATATCGGGGACGTGTACGAGCTTAAGTCTAGGAGCCGCTCGATGCATTGAGCCGCCTCTAGCCGGCTCAAGACGTCGAGCGCCGCTGCTTGTCGCTCAGCAGCCCAACTGCCGCGCGATCACCATCTGCTGGACCTCGTCCGTTCCCTCGCCGATCGTGAGGATCTTGGCGTCGCGGTAGAAGCGGCAGACGGGGTACTCCTCGATGTAGCCGTAGCCGCCATGGATCTGGACCGCCTCCTCGGTGGCTTTGACCGCGAGGCGGCCGGTGATCAGCTTCGCCTGGGCCGCGGTCAGCGTGAACGACTTGCCGGCGTCCTTCTCCAGCGCCGCCCGCCAGGTCAGCAGCCGGGCCGCCTCGATCTGGGCCGAGAGGTCGGCGATCTTGGCCTGGATCGACTGGAACTTGGAGATCGGCTGGCCAAAGGCGCGGCGCTCCTTGGCATAGGAGATCGCCTCGTCGAGGGCACCCTGGGCGAGGCCGACGCCCATCGCGGCGACGCCGATGCGGCCGCCGTCGAGGATGTGGAGGAAGTTCTTGAAGCCTTCGCCCTGTCGCCCGAGCAGGCTCGACTCCGGCACCCGGCAGTCCTCGAAGGAGAGCGGGCGCGTGTCGGAGGCGTTCCAGCCCATCTTGCGGTAGGCCGTGCCGACCTCGTAGCCCGGCGTGCCGGTGGGGACGATCAGGTTCGAGATCTCCTTGCGCCCGTCGGCCTCGCCGGTGAGCGCGGTGATCGAGACGCAGCCGGAGATCTCGGTGCCGGAGTTGGTGATGAACTGCTTGGCGCCGTTGACCACCCACTCGCCATCCTCCAGCTTCGCGGTGGTGCGGACGTTGCCGGCGTCTGAGCCGGCCTCCGGCTCGGTTAGGCCGAAGGAGGCAAGCCGCTCGCCGCTGCAGAGGCTCGGCATCCACTCCTGCTTTTGCTCGGCTGAGCCCCAGAGGTGGATCGGCATCGTCCCCAGCGAGGTGTGGGCGGCCATCGTGATCGTGACCGAGGAGTCGATCCGGGCCAGCTCTTCGACCGCCAGCACGTAGGAGAGGGTGTCGCCGCCACCGCCCCCGTACTCCTCGGGGAACGGGATCCCCATCAGCCCGAGGCCGCCGAGCTTGGCGACGATCTCGTAGGGGAAGGACTTGGTGCGGTCGAGCTCCTCGGCGACCGGTGCCACCTCCTGGCGGGCGAAGTCGCGGACGGTGTCGCGGAGCAGCGCCTGCTCGTCGCTGAGCTCGAAGTTCACGCCGGGCAGCCTACGCGCTTACAGCTGCAGGCTCTTGACCTGCAGCAGCTCCTCGAGCCCGTAGCGGCCGTTCTCGCGTCCGTGGCCGGACTGGCCGTAGCCGCCGAAGGGCGCCATCGGGTTGAAGGCGCCGCCGTTGATCTCGATCTGGCCGGTGCGGATCCGGCGCGCGACCGCGATCGCCCGCTCCTCGTCGCCGGCCCAGACGCCCCCGGCCAGGCCGTAGTCGCTGTCGTTGGCGATCCGCACCGCGTCGTCCTCATCCTCGTAGGGCTGGATCGCCAGCACCGGACCGAAGATCTCCTCGCGGGCGATCGTCATCTCCGGCGTCACCTCGGAGAAGACGGTGGGGCGGACGAAGTAGCCGCGGTCGAGCCCCTCGGGCGCCTCGGCGCCGCCGGTGAGGAGCTTCGCGCCCTCCTCCTCGCCCTTCTCGATGTAGCCGCGCACGCGCTGGCGCTGGACGTCGGAGACGAGTGGGCCGAGCCGGGTCCCGTCGGCGAACGGGTCGCCCGGGGTGAAGGACTCGGCCGCGGCGGTGGCCAGCTCCTCGGCCTCGGCCAGCCGCTCGCGCGGGACCAGCATCCGGGTCAGGGCGCTGCAGGTCTGACCGGAGTTGAGGAAGCATTTGCCGACGCCGTCGGGGACCGCCTTCGCGAAGTCGGCGCCGTCGAGGATCACGTTCGGGGACTTGCCACCGAGCTCCATCGCGACCGGCTTTACCGTTGCCGAGGCCAGCTCGCTGACCCGGCGCCCGGCCCGGGTCGAGCCGGTGAAGGAGACCATGTCGACGCCGCGATGGGCGGCAATCGCCTCGCCGACCACCGGGCCGGTGCCGCTGACGAGGTTGAAGACGCCCGCGGGGAGACCCGCAGCCTCGATCACCTCGGCCAGCAGGAAGGCGTTCAGCGGCGTCACCTCGCTCGGCTTGAGGACGACCGTGCAGCCGGCGGCGAGGGCGGGGGCGACCTTGACCGCGATCTGGTTCAGCGGGTAGTTCCAGGGCGTGATCGCCCCGAGCACGCCAACCGGCTCGCGCAGGACCCGGGAGTTGCCGATCTGCTCCTCCCAGGCGATCTCCTCCATTAGCTTCGGCATCGAGCCGAAGTGCAGTGCCGGCAGCCCGGCCTGGATCATCCGGCTCAGCTTCAACGGCATTCCCAACTCCTGGGCGATCGTCGTCGCGATCTCCTCGCTGCGCTCGCCGAGCCCGGCGGCAATCGCCGACAGGTAGCCGGCCCGCTCCTCGCGCGAGGTCTGCGACCAGGAGTCGAAGGCGTCGCGGGCGGCGCCCACGGCGGCGTCGGCATCTGCCTCCGAGCAGGCCGGGATGGTGCCCATCACCTCCTCGGTCGTGGCGTTGATCACCTCGATCGCCTCAGCACCCTTCGGCTCGATCCACTCGCCGCCGATGAAGATCTTGTCCCGCACCTGAAGCTCCGCTGCAGTCGCCATTCCCGTTCCTCCTCGGTTGCTCATCCCGTCCGGATTGCCCGGCAAACGCTAGCGCCTAACTGCAAATAGCAAATAGGCGATAATCGCGGATCAGCTATATTTCTCTCATGAGCACCCCCGGCCAGTTGCTGAGTGACGCACGCCACAACCACGGCGTCAGCCAGAAACGCCTGGCGATCCGCGCCGGTACCACCCAGTCGGCGATCTCGCGGATCGAGCGCGACCACGTGTCGCCCTCGGTCGAGACGCTGCGGGACCTGCTGCACATGCTGGGCGAGGACTTGGTGCTCGGCTCAGAGTCGCGCGATGCGGGGATCGACCGGACGCTGAACCAAGCAAATCTGGCGCGACCGATGAGCGACCGGCTGGACTTCGGCGTCGGGTTCGCCAATCAGGTCATCTCGATGAGCCCCTTGCCGAAGCGGCCGACGATGACGTGATCGACCGCTCGCTGCCAGCCAAAGCACCTGAACTCCCTGGTCTGCTGGAGCCGCTGGTCCGCAACGGAGTCGACTTCGTCTTGATCGGCGGCATGGCTGGGATCGCGCGCGGATCGAGCTATCCCAGCTACGACCTCGACATCGCCTACGCGCACAACCCGGTGAACATCGTCAGGCTCGTCGCGACCCTCCGGGAGATCGGCGTCCGCTTGCGGGGAGCCCCTCCTGACCTGCCTTTCCCGCTTGAGGAGAGGACGATCGAAAACGGTGCCAACTTCACCTTCGAGACGCCGTTCGGGGATTTCGACATTCTCGCTCACGTCGACGGCATCCGCTCCTACGAGGAGCTGGTTGCCGCTTCGACCAGTGAGGAGGTGTGGGGTCTGACCGTCCGCGTCGCCTCGATCGATCACCTGATCGCGATGAAGCGCGCCGCCAACCGGACCAAGGACAAGCTGATGCTCGAGGACTATCTGGTGATCGCCGACGAGCAGCGTCTCGAGGAAGAAGGACGGGACTAGTCCGACTCGGCTTCCGCCCCGCTCAGCGCCGCCTCCAGCCCCGGACCCGGGACCGCGCGGGCGTCGCGGGCGTGCAGCACCTCGCCGCAGCTCTCGCAGATGCCGCGGTCACTGACGGCGCCGTCGCATTCCTTGTGGATGATCCTCATCGGCGGGCCCTCGGGACCGGTCGAGTAGCGGTCGCCCCAGCCCTGCAGGGCGATCAGGGCGGGCCAGAGGTCGAGGCCCTTCTCGGTCAGGAAGTACTCGTGGCGGGGCGGGCTTTCCTGGTAGGCGCGGCGCTCCAGGATCCCCTCCTCGATCAGCCGCTGCAACCGCGCCGAGAGCACGTTGCGGGCGACCCCGAGCGTCTCCTGCAGCTGTCCGAAGCGGCGGCTGCCGTGCATCACCTCGCGGACGATCAGCAGCGACCAGCGCTCGCCGATCACTTCCAAGGACTTGGCCACGGAGCAGATCTGACCGGGGTAGTCGTGGCGGAGCATCGTGTGATTTTCGCACACTTGGTTGCATCAAGCAACTTACTGAGGTAGGGTCCCTCCAGGTTCAGTTTCTTGATGAAACCCACTGCGCGCCGAACGGAGGCGACCCAGATGCGAATCGTCCACAGACATAGACACGGCCACCGCGGCAAGGCGCTGCGAATCGCGATCAGCCAAGACGAGATCACCGCCGACCTCCATTACCCGGGCTCGCGCCAGACGCGGCAGGTACTGGTGGGCGCGCGCCGGGTCGGCAGTCGATGAGCGCTGACGGAGTCGTCCTCGCCGGCGAGGCCACCGCGGCCGACGTCGTCCACGGCGGCTACGCCGCGACCCTGCTCGACTCGGCGCTCGGCTGCGCGGTCCACACCACGCTTACGGCCGGCGTCGGCTACACCTCGCTCGGGCTCGAGGCCAAGTTCGTGCGGCCGATCAGCCGCGACACCGGCCGCGTCCTCTGCGAGGCCAGCGTCCTCTACCGCGGCCGCAAACAGGCGACCGCGGAGGCCACCCTGACCGCGGCCGACAGCGGCAAGCTCCTAGCCACTGGAACCGCTACCTGCATGATCCTCGGTAGCTAGCCGGAGGAGGACCGGATGCCCCTCCGCCTGAGGCCGTCGCGCAGCTGGGTCGCTTGCCGCGATTCGAGGCGCTGGTCCCAAGCCTCATTCGGAGGGGCACCCGGTCCTCCCCACGGAAGCCCCCCGTCTCACGCAACCTCCATCCCGCGGAAGCCGAGTACGACAGCTGCCCCACCAGGGGGCCACCGCTTTTCGCGAAAGCTCATTCACGAACCCCCACCCGGGGGAGTCAAACTAGGCGGACAGCTCGCGCGCCAACTCCACGACCAGTCGAACACCGAAGCCACTCGCGTCTTTGCCGGTGTACTCGCGGCCGACGTCCCAGGCGGTGCCGGCGATGTCGATGTGCGCCCAAGGCGTGTTGCCGACGAACTCCTCGAGGAAGGAGGCGGCGGTGATCGTCCCCGCCTTGCGCTGGGAGGCGAGGTTGGAGAGGTCGGCGACCTTGCCCTTCATCAGCTCCTTGTACTCGGGGTGGAGGGGGAGGCGCCAAGTCAGCTCGCCGCTGCGGGCGCCGGCGGCGACGACCTCGGCGGCGAGCTCGTCGTCGTTGGCGATCACGGCCGCGTAGGTGGAGCCCAGGGCGATCACCACGGCACCGGTCAGGGTCGCCAGGTCGACGATCCGCTCGGCGCCGAGCTCGACCGCGTAGGTGAGGGCGTCGGCGAGGATCAGCCTGCCCTCGGCGTCGGTGTTGTTGACCTCGACCGTCTTGCCGCTGTACTGGGTGATCACGTCGCCCGGCTTGATCGCCGTGCCGGAGGGCATGTTCTCGGTCGAGGGGATCACCGCGATGAGGTCGATCGCGAGTCCGAGCTCGGCGATCGCCGCCACCGCCTCGAGGACCGCGGCGGCGCCGGACATGTCCATCTTCATCTCGTCCATCCCGGCGCCGGGCTTCAGCGAGATGCCGCCGGTGTCGAAGGTGACTCCCTTGCCGACCAGCCCGAGCGTCGGCCCCTCGCCACCACCGGCGTAGCGGAGGACGATCAGGCGCGGCTCAACCGGCCCGCCCTGGCTGACCGCGAGCAGGCCACCCATGCCCATCTCCTCGAGTCGCTCGGGTCCGAGGATCTCGGCGCTGACCGCCTCGGCGCCGGCGGCGATCTCCTCGGCGCGGGCGGCGAGCGTGGCGGGCGTGGCGAAGTTGGCAGGGGTGCTCTGCAGGTCGCGGGCCCGGTTCTGCGCCTCCGCGTAGGCGCGCGCGATCTCGGCCGCCGCGGCGACACCGTCCGCCGCCAGCAGGGTCAGCGACTCAAGCCGCGGCGCCGGCTCCTCGGGCGGCTCGCTGCGAAAGCGGTCGAAGCGGTAGGAGCCGAGGATCGTTCCGGTCACGAGCGCCTCGGCGGCGCTGGCGTCGTCGTCGGTCTGGGGCAGGACCCAGGCGAGCGAGCCAGCCTCGAGCCGGCCGGCCTCCTTGGCGACCAGCGCGGCGACCACGCGCAGCCGCTCGGCGTCGAGCTCCTCGCGCTTGCCGAGGCCGGCGAGGACGATCCGGCCACCGCCCGCGAAGGCGGGGGAGAGCGTCTTGTAGGCGCCCTTGGCGGTCTCAGCGCCCGTCGCGCCAACGATCTCCTCGGGCACCGGCTCACCCTCGAAGATTCCGATCGCGGCCAGGTCGGCCTCGACTTCCCCCAGCTCGATCTCTCTCGCGACGACCTTCATCGAGCGCGAGTTTATGCTTGTCGGCAACTCAACGAACCGGAGTAGAAAGGCAGGGAATGCCCAGCTCAGTGATCCTCGGAACCGCTCGCACCCCAATCGGCAAGATGGGAGGCGGCCTCGCATCGGTCGACGCCACCGACCTCGGCGGCACGGCGATCGGCGCAGCGCTCGAGCGCTCGAACGTCGACCCCGGCCAGGTCCAGCAGGTCGTCTTCGGCCAGGTGCTGCAGGCCGGGCAGGGCCAGATCCCCTCGCGCCAGGCCCAGATCAAGGGCGGCATCCCCAAGGAGGTCCCCTCGGAGACGATCAACAAGGTCTGCGCCTCGGGCATGCGGGCGCTCGGCCTCGCCGACATGGCGATCCGCGCCGGCGACACCGAGATCGCCGTCACCGGCGGCATGGAGTCGATGAGCAAGGCGCCGTACCTGCTGCCGAACGCCCGCTTCGGCTTCCGGATGGGCGACGTGCAGGCGCTCGACGCGATGACCCACGACGGCCTCACCAACCCCTTCACCGGCAAGCAGATGATCAACGAGGCCAGCGAGGTCTCCAACGAGCTCGAGATCACCCGGGTCGACATGGACCGCTTCGCCGAGCGCTCGCAGCGCCTCGCCTCCGAGGCCATGGACTCCGGCCGGATCGCCGACGAGATCGTCGGCGTCACCGTCAAGTCGCGCAAGGGCGAGACCATGGTCGAGGTCGACGAGGGCCCCCGTCCCGAGACCACCCTGGAGACGCTCGCCAAGCTGAAGGCGGTTGGCGGCGAGGGCGCGACCCACACCGCCGGCAACGCTCCGGGTGTCAACGACGGCGCCGGCGCGATCGTCGTCGCCTCGGAGGAGTGGGCGCAGGCCGAAGGGAAGACGCCGCTCGCCAAGGTCCTCTCCTACGGGATGGTCGCCGACGACTTCGCGTTCCTCCCGCGGACCCCGGGCAACGCGGCGCTGGCGGCGCTGGCGAAGATCGGCAAAACGCCGCAGGACGTCGACCTCTGGGAGATCAACGAGGCGTTCGCCTCGGTCGCGATCGGCTCGATGCGGATCCTCGGCATCGACGAGGAGAAGGTCAACGTCAACGGCGGCGCGATCGCCTTCGGGCACCCGATCGGCGCCTCCGGTTCGCGCATCGTCGGGGCTCTGGTCCACGAGCTGCGCCGCCGCGGCGGCGGTCTCGGTGTCGCCGCGATCTGCTCCGGCGGTGGCCAGGGCGACGCGATCGTGATCGAGGTCTGAGCCAAACCGCGTGAGCCGCGCGGCTGCATTCTTTGACTTGGACAAGACCCTGATGGCGGGGTCGTCGGGGATGCAGTTCGCGCGGGTCGCCACCAGCCAGGGGATCGTCAGCCGCCGCCAGCTCGCCAGCTGGGCCGCCGAGCACCTCCGCTACCGACTGCGCGGCACCACCGACGAGCGCACGGTGGAGGTCCTGAAGATCGCCCGTGAGCTGATCACCGGGGTGCCGGCAAAGTCGATCTCGCGGATGGAGCCGGAGGTGATGGCGGCGATCCTGCCGCGCGTCTTCCCGCAGATGCTGGCCGAGGTCCATGCCCACCAGGACGCCGGGCGCCCCGCCTTCATCGTCAGCGCCGCCGGCAACGACATCGTCGAGTCGCTGGCCCGGGTGCTGGGCATGGACGGCGGCATCGGCACCCGCTACGAGGTCGACGCCGAGGGCCGGTTCACCGGTCGCCTCGACGGTCCCTTCGTCTACGGCCCCGGCAAGGTGGAGGCGATGGAGGCCTTCGCGGCGCAGCACGACATCGACCTCGCCGCCTCCTACGCCTACTCCGACTCGCTCTCGGACCTGCCGATGCTGCGCGGCACGGAGCGTGACAGGGAGCCCGGCGTCATTTTGGCTGAGATCCGCGCCCTGGTCGCGGAGGGTGTCACCGAGGTGACCCTGCTTGGGCAGAATGTGAACTCCTACGGCGTCGGGTTCGGCGACCGGCTCGCCTTCGGAAAACTGCTGCGTGCCTGTGGCGAGATCGAGGGCCTGGAGCGGGTCAGGTTCACCTCGCCACATCCCAAGGACTTCACCGACGACGTGATCGACGCGATGGCGCAGACCCCGAACGTGATGCCGCAGCTGCACATGCCGCTGCAGTCCGGCTCGGACAAGGTGCTCAAGGACATGCGCCGGTCCTATCGGCAGAGCAAGTACCTCGGCATCATCGAGCGGGTCCGCGCCGCGATGCCCGAGGCGGCGATCACCACCGACATCATCGTTGGCTTCCCCGGCGAGACCGAGGAGGACTTCCTTGAGACCATGAAGGTCGTCGAGAAGGCGCGGTTCTCGGGCGCCTTCACGTTCCAGTACTCCAAGCGACCGGGCACACCCGCCGCTGTCCTTGTCGATCAGGTTCCCCGTGACGTCGTCCAGGAGCGTTACGAACGACTCGTCACGCTGGCCGACGACATCGCCTGGCAGGAGAACAAGAAGCTGGTCGGCTCGACCGTCGAGCTGATGGTCGCTGAGGGCGAAGGCCGCAAGGATTCCGAGACCCACCGGTCTTCCGGCCGCGCGCGCGACAACCGCCTGGTGCACTTCGCCGCCGTCGACGAGTTCGGTCAGCCGGTCGATGTGCGCCCGGGCGACATGGTCGAGGTCGACCTCACCTACGCGGCCCCGCACCACCTGGTGGCCGACGGCGCGGTGCGCTCGGTGCGCAGGACCCCGGCGGGAGACGCGTGGGAGGCGCGGACCAGGGAGCCGGCGCCCGGCGTGCTCCTGGGGCTGCCGACCGTGGGCGCGCCCGCCCCCCTTCCCGCGGCGACCGGTGGCTGCTCAACCGAGTGAGCTGGTGGGGCGTCCGAAGCCGTGGGTGAGGATCGGAGGCACGG
>JAENWU010000147.1 GCA_016649905.1 Thermoleophilia bacterium | reverse complement strand
CGCCGAGCACGCCGTCCACCCCTTCTTCGGGATTGGCGGGGTCGACCCCTCGAACGCCGCGCAGGTGATCGAGGCCGGCGCCCGGCGCCTCTGCGTCGTGCGGGCGATCCGCGACGCGGCGGACCCCGGCGGCGCAGCCGCGGCGCTGCGGCAAGGGGTGGCGCCAGGTGGCTGAGGAGCGCCCCAAGCGCAAGCAGCGCAACCCGTCCGACCGGATGGCCGCCGGCTACGCCAAAGCGGAGGAGCGCAACCGCGAAGCGCGCGAGGCGCTGGAGCCGCTGGGCGAGGGAGAGCGGCCGACGGTCGTCACCGTCGGCGCGATCGTCGCCGGCCTGATCGCGATCTCGATCCTCGCCGGCTACCTGGCCGGCGTCGAGGTCGACGGCAAGCGCCCGGAGCTGCCGCAGGTGCTGGCGCCGGCGCTGATCATGGGAGTGATGTCCTGGGGGATGTGGCAGGCCCGCTACTGGGCCGTGCTCGGCTTCCAGCTGATCCTCGTCTTCCTGATCTTCAGCGCCGTCTTCGGCCTCGCCGTGCAGGCGACGACGGTGGCGCAGTTCGCGGCGACGATCGGGCTGCTCGCCGTCTCCGGCACGTTCTTCTATTTCATGGTCAAGGCGATGGCGCGGATCCAGATGCCGGAGCGCCAGCCCTAGCGGCTGATTTGTAGTCCTAACGGGGGGTCCTCCCGGAAGCACGCCGGCCGGGGCGTTTCCTTCTATAGGCTCAACCGCATGCCTGATACCTACGAGACGATCGTCATCGGCGGCGGCCCCGGTGGCTACGTCGCCGCCATCCGCTCCGCCCAGCTGGGCCGCAAAACCGCCGTCGTCGAGCGCGACAAAGCGGGCGGTCGCTGCCTCAACTACGCCTGCATCCCGGCGAAGACCATCCTGCGCAGCGCCGAGCTCTACTACGAGGCCAAGAACGGCGCCGACCTCGGCATCGTCACCAACGACATCGCGATCGACTGGGAGGCGCTGAGCAAGCGCCGCGCCGACGTCTCGGCCACGCTCTCGGGCGGCGTCGAAGGGCTCTGGAAGAAGAACAAGATCGACTTCATCGAGGGCGATGGCTCCGTCACCGCGGAGGGCAACGTCAAGGTCGGCGACAGCGTCTACGAGACCGGCGCCGCGATCCTCGCCACCGGTTCGGTGGCGCTGCCGATCCCCGGCGTCGAGTTTGGTGAGCGGGTGCTCGACACCTGGGGCGCCTGGTCGCTGCCCGAGCAGCCGCGGAAGATCGCCGTCGTCGGCGCCGGCGCCTCGGGGTCGGAGATCGCTTCCGCCTACGCCCGGCTCGGCACCGAGGTGATCCTGCTGGAGATGCTCGACCAGATCCTCCCCGCGGAGGACAAGGACATCGCCAAGATCGTCGAACGCTCCTTCAAGAAGCAGGGGATCGAGATTTCCACGGGCGCCCCGGTTCAGAACGTCGAGGCCGGCAAGGGCTCCGTCAAGTTCAGCTACGGCGACAACAGCGCCGAGGTCGACTACCTCTGCATCGCCGGCGGCCGCGCCCCCGACACCGAGGGCCTGGGACTGCAGGAGGCGGGGATCGAGCTCGAGGACAACGGCAAGATCAAGGTCGACGCCTACGGGCAGACCACCAACGCCAAGGTCTACGCGATCGGCGACCTCGTCAATGCCAAGGCGCTCGCCCACAAGGCCTCCGAGGAAGGCGTCGTCGCGGTCGAGAAAGCCGCCGGCGTCGAGACCCACCCGGTCGACCAGGCGCTGATGGTCGGCGCCACCTTCACCCACCCACAGGTGGCCAGCGTCGGCCTCACCGAGGCGGCGGCGAAGGAGGCCGGCCACGAGGTCAAGGTCGGCAAACAGAAAATCGCCGGCGAGGGCGCCGGCACCGTCTACGACGACAAAGAGGGCATCGTCAAGCTCGTCGTCGACGCCTCCTACGGCGAGGTCCTCGGCGCCCACATCGTCGGCAACCGCGCCTGCGACATGATCGCCGAGCTGGTCGCGACGATGGCGCTCGAGGGCGGCTACCAAGAGCTCTCGCGGATCGTCCATCCGCACCCGACCGTCTCCGAGACGATCTTGGACGCCGCCCGAGCCGTCGACGGCTGGGCCATCCACGCCTAGGACGCTGCAAACCGGCGCATCTCGGGGTCCTCGGTCGCTCAGCTCGGGTCACGCACAGAGTGCGCTCCCCTCGCCTCACTTCCCTGCGTCGCCCGATCTGCTTGGTTTTCGCGCCCTAGGATTCGGAACCTCAGATGCCTCGCGCCTCCTTCTACTACGACCTCGGATCGCCGTACGCCTACCTCTCGGCGGAGCGGATCAGCGGGCTCTTCACCGAAGCCGGGCTCGAGCAGCCGGAGTGGCGGCCGATCCTGCTCGGGGGGCTGTTCCAGCGCTTCGGCCGCGACTCCTGGGCCAAGGGGCCGGGACGCGCGGAGGGGATCGCCGAGGTCGAGCGGCGCGCCTCCGCCTACGGGCTGCCGCCGATCACCTGGCCCGACCCCTGGCCGGGCAACACGCTGACGGCGATGCGGGTCGCGACCTTCGCCAAGCAGACCGGCCGCACCGTCTCCTTCTCCCTCGCCGCCTTCCGCCAGGCCTTCGCCGCCGGCCGCGACCTCACCGATCCCGACAACGTGATGATCGCCGGCGCCGCCTGCGAGCTGCACCCGCGGGCGCTGCTGAAATCGGTCCAGACCGAGATCGTCAAGAGCGCCCTGCGCGAGGCCACCGACGAGGCGGCGGCGCTGGGGGTGGAAGGCGTGCCCGCGGTCGTCGTCGGCGAGCAGGTCTTCTGGGGAGACGACCGTCTCGAAGAAGCGGTCGAAGCGGCGGCCTCATCTGAGTAAGGTGAATTCGATGGCCGATCTGCCCGACGCTTCCACTTGTTACGAGCTGCTGGCGCGGATGGCCCTGATCCGGCGCTTCGAGGAGGAGGCCGGGCGCCAGTACCAGCGCGCCAAAGCCGGTGGCTTCCTGCATCTGGCGATTGGCGAGGAGGCGACGATCGTCGGCACCACCTCGGTGATGCGCGAGGAAGACTTCCTGATCGGGACCTACCGCACCCACGGCCACGCGATCGCCCGCGGCACCGAGCCCAAACGGGTGATGGCCGAGCTCTTCGGCCGCGTCGACGGCACCAGCGGCGGGCGCGGCGGCTCGATGCACATCTTCGACGCCGAGAAACGCTTCATGGGCGGTTACGGGATCGTCGGCGGCAACCTGCCGATCGCCGCCGGCCTCGCCCTCGCCTCCCAGTACAAAGGTGAAGACGCGGTGACCGTCTGCATGTTCGGCGACGGCGCCTCCAACACCGGCAACTTCGGCGAGACGATGAATCTGGCGGCGCTCTGGACCCTGCCGGTCCTCTTCCTGGTCGAGAACAACCTCTACGGGATGGGGACTTCGATCGAGCGCCACTCGGCCCAGACCGACCTCTCGAAGAAGGCCGAGGGCTACGGGATCCCCGGCCGGCGGATCGACGGGATGGACGTGATCGCGGTCCGCGAGGGCGTCGCCGAGGGGCTGCGGCTGGCGCGCGAGGAGGAACGGCCGACGCTGCTGGAGGCCTTCACGTACCGCTACCGCGGCCACTCCGCCGCCGATCCCGAGGTCTACCGCGAGCGCGAGGAGGTCGACGAGTGGCGCCAGAAGGACCCGATCGAGACCTTCGCCAAGCGCTGCGTCGAGGCCGGGGTGCTGGGCGAGCGTGAGGTCAAGCAGGCGCGCGAGGCGGCCGACGAAGCGGTCGAGGCCGCGGTCGAGTTCGCCGACGACTCGCCCGAGCCGGCGCTCGACACGATGTACGAAAACCTCTACGCCGTGACCGATCCGGGCGGCTGGTACGCGGTCGACGAGCGCAGCCCCGAGCCCCACCGCGGCGAGCAGGAGGAGCAGATGCCGGCGGCCGCCCGCGAGCTGGCCGAAGCCGGCGCCGCCTACGCCGGCCGCGAGGAAGGGCCGCGCCCCAACCCGGCGATCCAGGGTGACGCCCAGGAGGGCAGCGCCCACCGGGTCGGCGACCATGGCGAGCCGGTCAACGCCGAGGAGGGCGAGCGCGACGAAGCGGACGCGGCGAAGCCCGACGACGAGGCGGAGGCGGACGAGGTCGCCGAGGCGGAGGACGCGACCTGATGGCCGAGATGCGGATGCGCGAGGCGCTACGGGACGCGATGGCTGAGGAGATGCGGCGCGACGAGGCCGTCTTCGTGATGGGCGAGGACGTCGGCGTCTTCCAGGGCGCCTTCAAGGTGACCGAGGGGCTGCTCGACGAGTTCGGCGAGCGGCGGGTGCGCGACACGCCGATCTCCGAGAACACGATCGTCGGCGCCGGGGTCGGCGCGGCGATGGGCGGGCTGCGGCCGATCGTCGAGCTGATGACGGTCAACTTCTCGCTGCTGGCGCTGGATCAGATCGTCAACCACGCCGCCGCGATCCCCTACATGTTCAACGGCCAGGCGCAGGTGCCGATGGTGATCCGGATGCCGGGCGGCGGCGGCCACCAGCTCGGCCCGACCCACTCCCACAGCTTCGAGGCCCTCTACCTCCAGGTGCCCGGCCTGCTGGTCGCTTGCCCCTCGACGCCGGCCGACGCCAAGGCGCTGCTGAAGGCGGCGATCCGCGACGACAACCCGGTCATCTTCATCGAGCACGAGAGTCTCTACGGGGCGAAAGGCGAGGTGCCCGACGGCGAGGGCGAGCCGCTGCACTTCGGCGAAGCGGCGGTGCGGCGCGAGGGCTCCGACGTGACGATCATCGGCCTGCTGAAGATGGCGCAAGTGGCCGAAGAAGCGGCGCAGAAACTGGCCGAGGAGCACGGCGTCCAGGCCGAGGTGATCGATCCGCGGACCCTGCGCCCGCTCGACCTCGACACGATTCTCGCCTCGGTTCGCAAGACCAACCGAGCGGTGATCGTCGAGGAGGGCTGGCCGCACGGCGGCGTCGGCGCCAACCTCTCGACCTTGATCACCGAGCAGGCCTTCGACGACCTCGACGCGCCGGTGCAGCGGGTGACCGGCGCCGACGTCCACATGCCCTATTCCAAGCGCCTCGAGCAGGCGGCGATCCCCCACTCCGAGCACGTGGTGAGCGCCGCGCTGGCGACCCTGGAGGGCTCGCTCTAGTGGCCGAGATCGTGATGCCGCGCCTCTCCGACTCGATGGAGGAGGGGACGATCCTGACCTGGATGAAACAGGTCGGGGACGAGGTCGCGGTTGGCGAAGAGATCGTCGAGATCGAGACGGATAAGGCGAACATGGCCTACGAGGCGGATGTCGCGGGCACTCTGACCGAGATCCTGGCCAAGGAGGGAGACACGCTTCCGATCGGGTCGCCGATCGCGACGATCGAGGATCCGGCGGAGGGTTCGGAGCGGGCAACTGCGGGGCCTGACGAGGGGGAGGGACCGGCCGCACAGTCTGCGGGTCCTGTCGCGGGGGAGGACACCTCGTCCTCGCAAGCTGCGGGCGAGGCGCCCTCCCCCGCGCCACCCGCAGATGAGACGGCGGATACCTCCGAGGGCCCGGAGCGCGGAGATGGGGTAAGGGTCAAGGCGTCGCCGGTGGCCAAGCGGTTGGCGAAAGAGAAGGGGGTCGACATCTCGACTCTCGAGGGGTCGGGTCCCGGGGGCCGGATCGTCAAGCAGGACGTCAAGCAGGCGATCAAGGCCGGCGCTGCGGAGGCTGCGCCGGAGCCGGCACCCGAGGCGGAAGAGGTGGCGCCAGCGGCGGTGGAGCCCTCCGCGCCTGCGGACGCACCAGCGTCAGCTGAGACTGCGAAGGGCGAGGTCACCTACGAGGAGCTCTCCAAGCTCCAGCAGACCGTCGCCCGGCGCATGGCCGAGTCGAAGGCCACCGCCCCCCACTTCAACCTGCAGACCGAGATCGATATGACGGCGGCGGTCGAGGGACGGAAGCACTTGAAGGAGCTGGCCGGTGAGGGCGATGTGGTGCCGACCTTCAACGACATGGTGGTCAAGGCGTGCGCGCTGGCCTTGAAGGAGTTCCCGCGGGCCAATGGCGCCTATCGGGACGGCAGGTTTGAGCTCTACTCGCGGGTCAACGTCGGGGTGGCGGTTGCCGCCCAGG
>JAENWU010000018.1 GCA_016649905.1 Thermoleophilia bacterium | reverse complement strand
GCCCGTCCGGACCCGTCGGTGCCGCCGAAGCCGAGCGCGCGTAGCGCCGGGCCGGTGGCGAAGAAGGCGCCGCTGCCGACGGCAAGCCGGCCGGCCGCGAGCTGCAGGGCCAAAGCTCGACCGAGTGAGTCGATCTTCATGATTCAAGAGTGGCAGAGGGCGACACGATCCTGCGTTTGGCGCGCCGCCTCGACTCGGCCCTGGCCGGCGAGGAGCTGGCGGTCAGCGCCCCCAACCCGCGCGGCAGGGCGGCCGGCGTCGAGCGCCTCGACGGCCGCTGTCTGGAGGGGGCCGAGGCGCGCGGCCTGCTTCGCGGCCCGCATCGACCCGTGGCGGCCGGTTGGCGAGCTCTCCGACGCCGAGCTCGTCGCGGTCCTCCTCGCCGCCCGGTCGGAGATGCGGGACGCGGTCGACAGCGGCCGCAAGAGCTTCGCCATCTACCGCCGCCGCGGCCCCTGCCAGGCTTGCGGCGGCCGGGTCGCCTCCCGCGGCCAGGGTGACGCCAACCGCACTACCTATTGGTGCCCCAGCTGTCAGCGCTGAGAGTTCCTAGGAGAGGGAGGAGAGAACCGCCGCCACCGCGAAGCCAAGGGCGGTGATCAGACCGGCCGGCCGACCGGCGTCGCGAGTCGCGGCCGGGACCATCGAGTCGATCAGCATCACCAGCAGCGCCCCGGCGGCGAAACCGTTCACGGCCGCGTGCAATCCCCCCGAGGCGGTGTCGGCGATCAGGTAGCCGGCGCCGGTGGCGAGGGCGCAGGCGACGGCCACGCCGAGCCAGAGGAGCAAAACTGACCTGCGCGGGCTGCCGCCCGCCTCCATCCCGGTCGCCGAACCGATCGCCTCCGGAAGGTTGGAGGCGAAGATCGCGACCAGGAGCGCGATGCTGACCGGGCCGCCGCCGGCGAGCCCGATCCCCAGCACCAACTGCTCTGGGATCCCGTCGAGGAAGGCGCCGAGCGCCAGCCCCGTCCCGGTGTTTGCTTCGCCGCCCTGCGAGGAATGCCGGTCGAGTGCCGAGTCGCAGGTGAAGTAAGTGAGCGCGCCCAGCGCCAGGCCGAGGCCGGTCCAGCCGAGCCCGCCGATCTGGAAGCCCTCCTGCCAGAGCTCGAAGCTGACGGCGCTGATCAGCGCCCCGGCGCCGAAGGCGAGGACCGCACCGATCTGCCAGCGGCTCCAATCGCGGGCAAATGCGAGCAGCGCCCCGATGACCAGCGAGGACGCGGCGAGACTTCCCCAGCCGAGCGCGGCGAGCATCGATCAAACTTACGCCGCGTGCGGGTCGCCAGCTACTACCTCGTCGCCGGGATCCCGCTCGACCGGGAGATGGATCGCCTGCGCGCCCTTCCGGTCTTCGCCGCTGGCCCGCTGGCCGAGCGTCGCCCCGACCTCCGCGCCCGCCGCGCCCGCAAGCGCCCCAACCGCCTCGGCTTCGCGGTGCCGACCCAGTTCCGCCTCTCGGTCACCGCCTACCCCGGCATCGGCCCCGGCGACATCCTCGAGACCCTGCTCCACGAGCTCGTCCACCTCCACGTCGGTCGCGCCCGCGAAGCCCACGCCTGGCACGGCTCCACCTTCAAGCGCACCTTGGCCGAGGCGATGCGGGAGGCCTACGGGGTCGAGATCCCGATCCCCCGCAACACCCGCCACGGCGTCTACGCCGAGGCGATTGCGCGCCAGGCCCTAGCGGCACGCTGATTGCTGGTTTACGCTGAGCAATCCCTCGAGGCCACCACCAGCAAAGTGCGTCTGGAAGCGCAAGGACAACGGCCAGCGAACCTCGCCGCGAGGCTGGCGCCGGCGCTTGTCGTGCTGCTGGTTGCGATGCCGCCCCTCGCTGCACGCCTGGATCGAGCCGGTCCACTGGAATGACCCGGACGGTCTCTACTACCAGGCGAAGACCCTCAGTATCCGCGGCGCGGACGAGCACGAAGAGCTGTTTCGCGCCTTCCGCAGCCCGCTCGCCGATCAGATCCTCGCCGACGAACGCGCGGCCATCGAGGCGAACCCGGCGCGGGAGCGGCAGTTCACGAACCCCGGATGGATCGACTACAGCTCGCGCTTCTTCCACCGGCGGGTGTTCGTCCCCCTGGTCGCGGCGGGGATCTACCCGGTGTTCGGCCTGCGCAGCGTGCTCACGGTCTCCTTGATCGGCTACCTGCTCCTGTCTCTTGCGCTCTATGCGCTCCTACGGCGACGTTTCGGAGCCATCACCAGCGTCGTCGTCGCGAGCGTCTGCATTCTTGCCCCGCCGGTCCGCGATTCCAGCTTCGTCCCGATGACCGACAGCTGGGGCCTGCTGCTGGAGACCTGTGCCCTGCTCGCGGCCGTGCTCACCTTCGACCGCGGCACCCGCTGGCTCGGCGCCTGGGTCCTGGCGATGGTCCTGCTCTCGGTCACCCGCGACGACTCGGTCGTTCCGCTGGTCGCCGTCGGCTGCCTCTTCCTGCAGCAGCGAGAACGCCGCAGTGCGCTTCTGCTCGGCACCGGAGTCGCCGCGATCCTGCCCGCCGTGATCGCCTTTGGCAACACCTCGGTCCGTGAGAACCTCGCCTTCGCCTACAGCGGCTTCAACCCTCCGTTCGACGAAAGCTGGAGCTTCGTGCTGAACCTTTACCCGCAGAACATCCGCCAGCTGCTCGATTTCGACCTGGAATACGGCACCCACCTGGGTGCGTGGACGCCCTTTTGGTTCCTTGGCCTCGCTCTCGCCGCGGTTGGCGTGGTCCTGCTGGTCAGGCGGCTTCGCAGCGACGATCCCTACTTTCGCCTCGCCGCCTACTCGCTGCTCGGCGCCGCTGCGTACGTCGCGATCTTCGGTACCTACTCGGCCTTCCGGCAAGAGATCGTCTTCCTGCCCCCGGTCGCCGTGGCCCTGGCCCTGGTCGGGAACCTCGGGCAGACGCTCTACCGGGAACGCCTCGCGGGCAGGTTGCCGAGTCGGGGACATATTTCGGGACACAAAGTCTCTAGCTGACCGGGAGGCTCGGGGCTATCCTGCCCTGGATGTCGAAAGCGCCTTCAACAGATCGACTGATGGAAGCCGGCGCCCGGGCTCGCGACGCGGAGGCCCGCGGCGACGATGTCAGGGCGGGCGAGGAATGGCGTCGCTATCGCCTCATCAAGGACGCTGCCCGCGATCCGGACGAGCTGCTTGCGGAGGGCATCGCTCTGAGCCTGCGAGCGGCCGAGCTTGCCGCATCCGGTCAGTGACCGTTTTCGGTCGCATTCTCGACGACCTCAACGGCGCCGGAGTCCGCTACGTGCTGATCGGTGGGATCGCTCTGATTCGCCACGGAGTGGTGAGAGCGACGCGTGATATCGACGCCGTCTTCGACCCCGATCCCGCCAACGTCGAGCGCATCCGGGCACTGATCGAGCATTGGGGGGCGACCCGTCCCGACGGCTCGCCGGTTCAGGAGGACAGCGTCGCCGGCGACCGGACGATCCACCTGGCAACGCCGTATGGGGATCTCGTGACTCTAGGTAGTCCGGACGATGAGGCTCCGGATCTACCTGACTGTTGCCTACGCCAGAATTGGTGGGACGCGCGCTCCGCCTAGTGCGGAAGACCCAACGCTGCGAAATCGCTAGCTTGCGCGCGGTCTAGATCTGCTGAGAGCCGACGCCCGGATTTGAACCGGGGACCCCTTCATTACGAAATAGCTCTTTGGGGGTCTTATCTGGCTCCCTAGAGCCGGTTAAGGGCCTCTGAGATCAGCTGAGTTCAGGTCAGATTTGCGCAGTTCGGGACATATCTCGGGACACGGAATTGACGCTAGTCGGCGCGGACTCGAAGATCGTCCGCCCAGGCGGCGGCCTGAGGAGTTCAGGCGGCGTTCGAGGAATGAGCGGGCCCGACGTCTGCTATTCGTCCCGCCGCCTGATCGGTCCGAGCTATTTCTGCCCCTGTATCTCGGCAGGGACCGAAGTCCAGCCGCCGAAAATCGTACAGTGGCGTAACTTTCGGGATACCTCTGTGACCAAACGTGACTGGCTTATCTTCCTGCTCGCCTATAAGGGCGAAAACGGCTCTGCTCTGGACCCGGTTTGCATCCAGAAGGGCATGTTCTTGCTCTCCCAGGAAGGCGTGATTCCCGAGAGCGAGCGCTACGAGTTCGAGCCGTATCACTACGGTCCCTATTCTTTCGAGCTGCGCGAGGATGCCGACAATCTCGTCCGCCAGAATCTCGCCGACAAGCTGGCAGTCAGCGGCTATACGTGGGGCCGCTACCGGCTCACCGGCGACGGCATCGACTACGCCACGCAGATCATCGACGGTGTCGGTCCCGAGGCGGCACGTAAAGTCTTCGCCGTGAAGTCCTCGCCGAGCGGGTCAACTCGCGGCTCAGGGATGCACTAAAGAGGCGAGCCAGCAGGCGCTGGGAGATCTTCTACGGGCGTTCTTGCATTTCGCGCGCATTGCAGGTACGCCCTTCGCCGAAAGCTCAGTTGGGGGTGGTTGCAGCGGGGCCCTGGCGGAAGCCCTCGGCGCGCTTGCCGATGCCGGCAACGATCTGCTCAACGATCGGGCCAACAAACTCTGGGTCCTCGGCGAGCTCCAGAGCTGAGTCGGCGACCCGCTCCACGAACTCGGTCATGCGCTGCTCCAGGAAGCGGGGGGAGACACCCGCTTCGTCGGCCAGTCGGGACCAGGCCCGGGAGTCCACTTCATCGACCTCGCGCGCACCGTCGATCGACATCGCCAATCGCCTTGCCAGTTCCTCATAGACGGTCGTCGACAGGAGGTCATAGAGGGGCGCCAGGGTCGGCGCGGGGGAGTAGTAGAGCAGCGAATAGTTCTTGCCGTGGGCGTCGCAGTTCCCGATCAGGACGTTGAAGACGAGCGCTAGCCAGAACCGTTCCCTGTCGAGCGCGGGGACCGCGGACTCCTCATCGATCAGGGCGATCGCCTCGCCCACGCTGGGGCCGCCTTCGTGCTCGTACTTCTCGACGTAGAGCCTGCCGAGTGCCTGGCACAGATCCTCCTGATGAAGGCGGCGAATCGGCTCCTGGGTCAGGTCGCGGTCATAGCGGCTGACGATCAGAAAGGGCAGGCCAGATTCGGTCTCGGCGCGCTCGACGTGGGCCACCTGCAGGCTGACCTCCTTGGCAAGTCGCATGCAAAAAAACTCGTTGGCCACCAGGCCGGGGAAGCGGGACGGCTCGGGCTTGAGGATGTGAGTGGTCGGGTGCCCGGAACCGTGCGGCAGGGCGAAGCCTCCCTCGACTGCGACGACCGGAAGCTTGCTCTGGGCGCCGGCGAGCGACATCCGGATCTCGCCATCCTCGTCGGCGGCGAGCGGGCGCTCTGGCAGCTGGGTCAGCAGCTCGTCCAGCTTGGCGGACGAGAGCGTCTCGAGGCTGTCGGGCTCAGATTTCTCTTTGAACTCCTCGGCGGGCAGGAGCGTGACCGCGCCGGCGACATCACCGCCGAAGCGCTCCAGCAGGCTGTAGTCGTTGCTGGCGGAGATCCCAGTGGTGAGCGCGACCTGAGCCCGCACGTCCTCCTCCGGCAGCAGGTTGCCGAAGAAGGCAAGGCAATCGCGGTGTGGGAACGCCTCGCTGCGCAGCGGCAGGTTCAAGGACAGCGGCGCGCCTTTGGCCTCGATGTAGGCGTCGTCGTAGCGGAACTGCAGGTTGCCGTTGTCCTTGCGCCGCAGGGCGCCGGCGAGCGTGCCGTTGAGGAAGACCTCAAGAGTCGGATTCGCCACGCGCCTCGACTCCTACGTTCAGTCCCAGGGCCCGGGCCGCGTTCAGAGCGATATCCAGTCGCACGCTCTGCTTGCCTCCCTCGAGCTGGCCGACGACCTTGCGGTTGACGCCGATCGCCAGCGCCAGGTCGTCCTGGGTGAGGCCCAACTTGCGACGACGCTGGCGCAGGGCGGCGCCCAAGGCAGAGGGTGAATTGACGCGCTCCATTTAAAGAGCCTAGCGTGGATGCGACCGATCGGTCGCATCCGGGGCAGATCCGGGCGCTTTTCGCCTTATGCGACCGATCGGTCGCATTGCTCTGGATTAGGCCGATCGTGCTTACTTTGGGACCGATCGGTCCCAGCGGCGCGCACTCGCCCGGTTGGCCGGCCAGGCCTCAACCTCACGCCACGATCTTCGCTAGAAGACCTTGATCATGCCGCTCAAGCTAGGCGCTCAAGCGGCCGGCGAGGACTGGCGAACCTTGTTCAGCGCAGAGACCGCCTGGTTGGACTAGGCGCTGGATCGGTATGGACTATCGACCGCCGAGCAAATCTTCAGTCGTCCGCTCGGCGCCTATGGGTCTGAGTCCTGCCTGCCCGTCCGGCGGATTTCCACTCACGGGACCTCGAGTCCGCCCTAAGAACCTCGATCGCAGTGCTGTTGATCAATAGGTGTCCCCTTTTGGAATGAGCTTGCGTCTTGAAGGGGAAATGAGAACGACACATTCAGCCCAGGGCCCCGGTGCCCTCCGGTTCTAACATCCGGTCGATGCCGAAAGCGTCGGCCACGCGGCACACGATCCCCAGGCAATCCTGGGACATTTCTCGGGACACTATGCGAGGAACCCAGGTCGCGCCCGGAGGAGGGGGAATTTTCCAGGTACTTCCAAGCCGACGCTCGGACTTGAACCGAGGACCCCTTCATTACGAAATGTCCTAATGGGGATGTTCTTGGCTCTAACAAGCCATCTGAGGGGCTCTAATGTGTCCCGAAATCATCTGAGATTTGCGCAGTTCGGGACATATCTCGGGACACGGAATTGGAGGAACACCGACGTAGTCCTCCGGCCGGCTAGCCGCCTGGTCGACCCGGCCATCAGAGGTTCGCGGGGGCGGGGGGCAGGAAGGCAACAGATTGCGCAGCCTGATCCAATCAGGGAGTCGCAGCTGAGCGCCGAGGAAGCGGCATATCGTTACGGCATTTCTTTAGGAAATGACTTGGCTATGAGTCCATCGAGGCACTGTTGCGAATCGCTTGATAAATGAACTCCCAACGCTCAGCCGTCTTAGGCGGATCGCCTCGAAACTGAATTTGGGTCAACATTTCGATGTCGCCTTTTGGGACCTTCGGATTGTCTTCGGCGAACTTCAGCAGCGACGCAGGCGGCTTGGATCGCGGTGCCGTAATGATCGGTCTTCCCAGGAGGTCTGACATCGCGACTCCTAGCGCCTTTCCGATCGAGTAGAGCAATTCTGCCGATGGTTTCTTGACTCCCTCCTTGGCGCTCTCGAGCTCGGACAGGTAGCTCTTCGAAACACCCGCCTTGGTCGCCAGATCGCTCGCCGACATTCCCCTTTCTTCTCGGTATTCCTTGATCCGACTGCCGATGCTGGCTTTTCTCGTCATCTGAACTCACCTCCTCCGTTGTTCAATCAGCCCTCTCGATCAGGGCGAGAACCCTTCCTTTGCTTCCATAACGTTTCGCGCTGACCCGAACCCGTCCCACGGGTTCGCTACACAGCTCATCCACGCTGATGTATTCGTCGATAATCTCTCCTTCAAGGGTGCGCGCAAGACCATTCTCGGACGCTGACTTGTGTCGCGGTATGAAAGGCCAGTTGCCCTTGGCGACGCGATAATCGACTCGAAGCCGTGCGGGTAGCTGCTCCTCGCGCCCGGCCTCAATCGGCTTATGGCGTTCGCTCAAGACGACCAGCATCGCGGGGTTTTCGTTGAGAGAAACGGCGCGACGGGCAGTCGCCTCAATACTCGCCTCGAACTGGCCGGCAAGGCGCTCAGCGGTCGTCAAGTCAAGTCTCGCTTCGGCGACGAGAGGCCCAAACAGGTGCTCAGGCAGAAGCAACTCCGCGCCGGCAACGTCGCACATTTGCTCAAGCCAATCGCGCGGCCCGTCACAGCGATATTGACGGGCCTCATGGAATCCGGGGAGCAGAGTGTGCCCCGTCTCGTGACCGATAGTGAAGCGTTGACGCTCCCGGCCGTCGCCACGCCTGACGAATACCTCGAAGCCGTTGCCCCCCGGCTGCAACATTCCGGCGAAGGGCTGCTCGGCCTCCTCGATTGAAGCTATTCCTCGAAGCGAAGCGAGCATCTTCACTGGGACCGGCGGCTCCACGATTTCCGCCCTCTCCAAGAGGTCGGCGCAGAGCCGGCGCATCACCTGTTCGTCGGAGAGGGTTGGCGCGGACTGCCGCAATTGCTCAAAGAGCGAGAGCTGTTTCGATTTCGTGATCACGAACTTCTGTACGGGATTCTGACATGAAGACCGGAGATCCGCTACAGTTCGTGATCACGAACTATCGTTCGCCATTAATTAGCCCCGGAATGGAGGAATTGATGTCCAAATCAACTCGTAACACCGGAAAAGCATGGACGCCGTCACAGCGTCAGACGCTCCGGAAACTCGCGAAACAGAACACGCCCACCAGGGTGATCGGCTTCAAGCTGGGGAGAACTCCAGGCTCCGTTCAGTCGCAAGCCTCCAAACAGGGGACGTCGCTGAAGCCAACCAATCAATCCCCCTACAACCGCCGCAAGGGCTAGCCAGCCCTTCATGGAAGGAGAGCTTCGAATGAGAGGCGAAGTCGCACTGATTAGAGAGCAGGGGCAGGACTTTGCGGTGTTGGTGGTAAAGAACAGCGTCATCTCCAATGCCCAGGCTCGCGACGAGATGGCGGAGTTCGGGTTCAGAGAGTTTGGAGTCAGGACAGCCTTGCTTTCCGAAGATGGGCGAACTTGGGGAGACAAGGACATCGTCAATTGGCTCGAGGGCGTCTTCTTGGAGCAACTTCCCTGGCGCGAGTTCTCGATGGCCTAGAAGGTCGAGCCTAACCCCAGTCTGACGAATCGAAGGGCGCCTAGGGATCCATGTCGTGACTCAGCTTGTCCAGCAAGCGCCCCTTCAACTGCGATGAAATAGGCGCACAGCGCTCAGACGAGCAGCTTGAAGGTACGCGCTGCGGCGGGGCGCGGAGTGCGGGGATTCCGCAGCGGCGGCCTGCCATCTACATTGGCCAGAGTCGGGTGTTTTTGGCGAAGGCGCGTGTGCGCGCTCGCCACCGGACAGCTCTTCTCGATCTTCAACTCGCCGCTCTCGCTCATCGCCAACGAGAAGGTAGGTGACCGCCCGCCGCCGGCCGAGTGCGGGGCCGGGAACCGATCGCCGCTCTGGGGCCAAGGCGAAACTTCGCCTCGGCGAGGACTTCCCTCTGAAGCGCCGAAAACCGACGGTATGTCGCAGTCAAGATTCGTCCGTGACCTGGTGCCGCCCGCGCCGGAGCGTTAGGCTAGGCCAATGCGAATCCCTGCCCAATCCACCGAAGGCAAGGCCCGGGATGCGTTTGCGCCGCTTCAGGTCGGCTCGCGGATCGAGGTCAAGCTCCTCGACGGCGACGTGCGCGAGGGCCGCTATAGCGAGCTGCGCGCAAGCGAGGTCATCATCAACGACCAAAGCGTCTCCTTGTCTCAGGTGAGCGCCGTTTATCACGTCATTTCACAAGCCCACGAGTGACGAAGAGCGCCTCGAGCGCCTCACCCACCGGGCCGAATTCTCCCTCCTCCCAGTAGAGGCCCGGGACGTCGGCGCGTCGGCGCTCGATCTTTTCCCGCAGATCGCGGTCCCCGGAGCGGGTCGCGATCCACTGCTCATAGCTCCGCGCCCAGAGCTCCACCGGTAGCAGGTAGTAGGCCTGCTTTTCCATGTCGATCCGCGCGGTCGAGAGGCGATCGAAGGCGACGCTTCTCTGCACCGCCCGGCGCCACTCCTGGGTTTCGGGCTGGGCCGAGAACCAGTGGTCGGTCAGCTTGTCCGTGGCAGAGAGCCGGCCGCCGAGCGCGTTTAGGTCAAGCGAGTGCCCGATCTCGTGGGTGGTCGAGTTGAAATCCTCCAGCATCTGCGGGCAGAGGACGATCTCCTCGACTACGATCGCGCCGTCGGGGGAGCTGATTTTCGTGTCGTGTTTGCCGGGGATGCTGACCGTCGAGTGCTCGGGTCCGGTCTCTCCGGTCCGCACCGCAACTGGCGCGATCGAGGCCGGCACGAGGTGCACCCGCTCGATCGCGGCGATGTGGCCGTCGATCGCCGCTTTCTCCTCCGCGCTGCCTTCTGAGATGTAGCGCTCGTGGGCCTCGACCATGCTCTTTACCCCCGAGTACACGGACCCCGCGAAGCGGGCACCTGGCCCGGCTCCGCGGTGGGTCGGGCACCCTAGATCGGCTCGGCCTCCGGGTCGGGCAGCTCGTAGGTGCGCAGGATGAAGCGGCCGAGCAGAGGCACCGCGAAGGAGTACTTGCCGACCCGGTTCTTGTAGATCATTCCCCTCTCCGTCAGGCTTCCCAGCATCTGGTTGGCGTGGCTTGGAGAGAAGGACTTTGGCAGCAGGGCCTTCGCCTTCTCGGTCAGTTCCTGGATCGTGAATTCTTCGCCGGAGTGGTCGAGATGGGCGACGACCCAGAGCATTTCGCGCTGGCGGTCGGTGATCCGCGCCCAGCGCCCAGCGAAGAAGTCGGCGTCGAGCTTTCGCTGGATCGCCTCGATCGGCACCGCCCGCTGCTCCCCGCCGGCGTGCTGCTGGATGAAGACGTCGAAGACCTCGCGGCAGATGAACTGGATGAAGTAGGGGTAGCCCGCCGACTCCTGGTTGATCAGCCCGACCGAGTCCTCGGTGAATTTGACCGGGCAGTCGGCTTCCTTGATCGGCTTCAGGATCGCCTCGCGGCTGTCCTCCTCGCCGAGGCGACCGAGCGTCATCACCCGAAACATCCGCTCGGCGTAGGTTCGCGCGTCGACCAGTTTCGGAAACAAGGTTGGCAGCCCGGCCAGAACCAGCATGAACGGGATGCCTTTCTTTTGGATCGACTGAAAGACGTCAAGCAGTACCGAGAGCGGGAACTGTTCACGACTGGCGTGGTCGGAGAGGTTCTGGGCCTCGTCGTAGGCGAAGATCACCCGGTGCTGGTTCTCCTGCCTTAGGTGTTCCCAGGCGTATTCGAGGGTCGCCTTGATCTTGTCCGCGGTCAGTCCCGGGGTGTCTTCGTAGACCGCCGCCAGGATCGAGTGCGAGAGCGTCACCTCGCCGCCCTGGTCGGCGGTGAATCCGACTCCCTGCGACGCCGGGTCGGCAACCGTCAGCGAGGCGGTGATCAAAGCCAGGTCGGCGAGCAGGCGCTGGGCCAAGGTGCCCTCGCTGATGCTCGCCGACTCCGAGAGGTCGGCGGAGGCCCAGAGCCAGCCCTGCTGGACGGCCCGCGGTTTGAAGGTGTCCATCAGCACCGTCTTGCCGACTCCGCGAAGCCCGGTTAGGACCAGATTCTCGAGGATTTCGTCCTGTCCGAGGAGGCGATCGAATTCCGCGTACTCGCGCTCGCGACCGGCCAGGTAGGGCGGCATGTGCCCCGCGCCCGGCCGATAGGGATTTTTAAACTCGCTCTCGCTCACAGGTGCTTATCCTCTTCGCTAAACCAATAACAGGTCGCTAAATTTAGCAGCTCGGCTAAATGCTGCTAAGTCGCTGGTCAGAGGAGACGGGGGCGCAGCGATCCTCGACGCTCGAACTTGCCAGCGCAAGCCCATCCCTTTTGGCCCTCTAGCGTCCCGCGACCCAAGCGGAAGTGTCCTTTGGCGAGCGCCGGGCCAAGGGCCCCGAGACCGGAAGGTCGAGGCAGCCTCCCCTTTCGCCTTCCCTTCCAGCGTGGGCACACGCACATTTGGCTCGAGGAGCCGAGTGGCGTCCAATGTGTTGGAAGTCTTTCAAGCCGAAGGTCGCGGGTTCGACTCCCGTCGGGCGCATTCCTGTTCTGTCCGCTTTGTGCCGCTATCTAGCTTCGGAAGCGGTTTCCAGCGGTTCGTCCCACCTTCCCCTTCCGGTGTCTGCCGAAGGATTCTTAGGACTGCCAGAGATCCCTGGCTACGTTCTGGCTACGCCAGACACTTCGCGCCCGGACTCGGGCTTTCGACGGCCGCATCTCCGCAGCATCCCATCGGGTCGACTCAAGGCGGGACCCCCTCGACTCGGCTCAGACTGCGTGGCACTCCAGATGCTCGAGCACGGTTTGGTGGACCTGCCACCCATCAAGGCCCGTCGCCGGCTCGCCGAGCCAGACAGGCTCGGTCGGGGCATGATTGACTGCTGCGCCTCTTGCGATGGAGCCGCCGCGGCTGCGCGTCCGCGTTGAGACAGAGTGGCTCACCGAGCTAGAGGGATGCGACCTTGCTTACAAGACCGCAACTTAATTGCGTAAAACGCAATCTTCTTGTAGTCTTGACGCACGAAACTTACTCACGCACAAATCATTGAGCACTTTCATATCGCTTTTCTCTCGGTGCTGGGAACCCGCCTGGACCAGGCTCGTTATGTCCTGAAGGGCGGTGCCAACCTGCGCTACTTCTTTGCCAGCGAGCGCTACTCCGAGGACATCGATATCGATCTGATCCGGCCGGTCCCCTGGAGCTTTGAAGACCAGGTCGAGGCGGTCCTCGGCTCTCCGGCACTCCGCAGCCTGTTGGCGATCGCAGACCTCAGCCTCACCGAGCACTCGGTCAACAAGGCAACCGACACGACCCACCGCTGGAAGGTCGGCATCGAGGCGCCCGGCGCGGCGGATCTGATCCGCAGCAAAGTCGAGTTCTCGAACCGCGATGGCGAGGGCGACTACGAGCTCGCTTTCCTCCCCGACTCTGTCGTCGAGCCCTATGCGCTTCGCCCGCCGAGCGTGCAGCATTACGAGGCCACTTCGGCAATCACCCAGAAGGTAGCCGCCCTCGCCGGTCGCCCACAAACTGAGGCGCGAGACGTCTTCGACCTCGAGCTGCTGCTGCGCCGCTATCCGCTCGAGCAGGGGAGCCTCGATGTCGACCTCCTCGATGCCGCCGTCGAACGAGCGACGGAACAGGGCTATGACGCCTTCCGTGACCAGGTACTTCCTTTCCTTGAGTCTGGCGGCGCCGAACTGGTTTCTTCTCCGGCCGACTGGGAACGAATACAGACCTTTGTCGCCGGTCGCTTGGAGGCGGCGCGATGAAGATGGCTGATGCTTATGCCGAGCTGCGCCGCCTCGGCCAGCCGGTGTTCACCACCCGAGAGGCGGCGGCGCTCTGGCGAAGCGAGCAAACCAGTGCCAGTCGCCGCCTCGGCTCACTTGAGAAGGCCGGGCTGGTGCGGCGGGTCCAGCGCGGCCTTTGGGCACTCGACCCCGAGATCGATCCCAGGGTCGTCGGGCCCTACCTGACCGCTCCGCTGCCCTCATACATATCGCTCTTCTCGGCGCTTTCCCGGCACGGGATGATCGAGCAGATCCCGCGCCAGATATCGATCGTCTCTACCGCCCGGCCGAGGCGGATCCTCACCTCCCTCGGCGTCTACCTGGTCCATCAGATCAGCCCCCCGCTTTTCGGCGGCTACGAAGGAACCGAGCGAAGCGGCTTCCTCGCCGGACCAGAGAAGTCGCTCTTCGACCTCGTCTACGTCCGCGCGGCTGCCGGCAGCCGCGCCCACCTCCCCGAGCTCTCGCTGCCCCTTGGCTTCGACCGCTCCGAGCTCGCTCACTGGAGCGGACGGATCGGGAACAGACGCCTTCGCACCCTTGTGTCCCGGCGCCTACGGGAGCTACTTAGCAGGGTGCTCTAAGAGCCGGCTCCGGATCGTCCGCCAGTTGGGGCCCCCTGACGGTCGCTCTGAAGGAACTACGGGGGGAACGTCCCCGGACGCCGAGGATGACTTCGAATCCTCCCCATTTCCTCGCCGCTGAGCGAATCGCCTCATGGACGATCGCCATTGATGCCCTACAGCGGATTGGACAGGCCGACGAAGTTTGGTCTGAGTCCGGCCACCAACCCACGGTCTTTCCACCTGCTTCATACCGGCGGCACGCAGAGCGAGATTGATCACCCAGCGTGGGACTTCTCTTGGGCCACCCCAGTTCAGCAAACATCGATGACCTTGGGGCATGAAGTTTCTTCGCGTTGAACCCCATCACGACAAGCGCCGCACCTTTGATCTCACGATGCTAGGCAGAGAGCGATCCCGTCAGCTCCGAGCGATCGATTCACCCCGAGCCGTGCCATCGCCTGACAACGGGTCCACCGATGAAGCTCAGACATGGTCTTCAGTTAGTGCAGCCGGCGATTTCTGTCTTGCGAGGCGCGACAAGCGTTGTTGCAAAAAGCGATTTTGAGATGCGAGAAATGCGGAACCACGGCGTGGGACGCCAACGGCCATGCTGCCCTTGAGAGGGCGCCTGCTCGTGCGGCGACGCTAGGCCTTCTAAGGCGATCTGCTCTGTCTGAACCGGTAAGCGCGATTTGCCTGGTTGCGTCAGATAGTGAAAGTCAAGGCAGCCAGCGGCGAACGCGCCATTCGAGGGGGCGGAGGACTCCGGTCTAGTCGCCGCTTCCTATCGGCGCGAGCGTGCGTCGGGGTGAACTGTCCCCTTTCGCCCTGGTCACCGTCTTGGGGTGGATGTCCAACAAATACACATAGGAAGCCCATCCTTGGTGCCGCGTCGCCAAAGCGCAGCCAACGCCTACAACTCGGGACACCGATCGGGACATTGTTCAGACTATGGACCGATCGGTACATCTGGGCGAGCCCAGGTCCAGGGATTTCCAAGCCGACGCCCGGACTTGAACCGGGGACCCCTTCATTACGAATGAAGTGCTCTACCAACTGAGCTACGCCGGCGGGCCCGAGGCATTCTAGGAGGGATCGCGTCGCGGTTCCGTCGCGGCTGGCCTCGATGATGCGATCGTGGGCAGAGCGCAGGAGGCGAAGAGGCGGGACGGGAACGAGATCGAGTTCTCGCGGATCGTCGCCTTCAGCGACGGCGTCTTCGCGGTCGCGATCACGCTGCTGGCGCTCAACCTCAGCATCGACACCAACCTTCCCAAGGGCGAGCTCGGCCAGGCGATCTGGGACCAGCGGGAAAACTTCCTCGCCTACGCGATCAGCTTCGCGGTGATCGGGCGCTTCTGGCTCGTCCACCATCGTTTCTTCGGCGAAGTCACCGCCTTCGACGGCAGGCTGATCTCGCTCAACATGCTCTACCTCGCCTTCATCGTCCTGATCCCCTTCGGCAGCCAGGTGCTGGGCGAGTACGGCGGTCAGACGACTGCCGTGGTGGTTTACGCGGTCAACCTCTCCGCCTGCGTCTTGGTCGGCCTCTGGATGGTCGCCGACGCCCACCGGGCCGGGCTCACCTCGATCGACGCCGAAGCCCACCGCGAAAATCGCATCCGCTCGATCTACATCGCCTCGGTGTTCCTCGCCTCGATCCCGGTCGCCTTCGTGCTGCCGACGGTCGCGCAGCTGATGTGGCTCGTCCTCTTCTTCGACCCGACCTCGCGGATCGCGGAGCGGACGGCGGCCTAGCGCCTTGGCGGCTAACCCGGCTTGACGGTGAAGGCGATCGAGCGGCCGGGACGGGCGCAGCTGACGGCGAGGCCACGGTCGGTCATGGCGGCGAGGCAGTCGTAGTCC
Source organism: Thermoleophilia bacterium (assembly GCA_016649905.1). Taxonomy (GTDB): domain Bacteria; phylum Actinomycetota; class Thermoleophilia; order Solirubrobacterales; family 70-9; genus VAYN01. The sequence goes on along the minus strand of JAENWU010000018.1, from coordinate 16,299 downwards.
CCCTTTAGCTTGCAGGAGGAGCGCGAGGCGCCGTCCGGCGGCGTGCAGCCCCGGCTCCGCACCCACTTCGCCATCAGCAGCCGCGCCTGCTTGCAGTCGACTCCGGTTGCGCGCAGCCCCGTCGCCGCCTCTGCCTGGCCCGCGCAGCTCTGGGCGGAGGCGCCAGCCGGCGCGGTCGAGTCGCCCCCTTTCGGCGCCGCCTGCGTGCCCGACGTGGAGCCGCCCTCGTCCGAGGAGCCGCAGCCGCTCAGCAGGGCGACGGCCAGGAAGACGATCACGAGTGGGGTGGCGAGCCTCATCGGTCGCCCCCAACCTACCCGCCCGCCGCCCCCTCCAGACGCTCGGCCGGTTGCAGATGTCCGCATACCGGGCAGTCGGGCTCCGGCACGACGTCCTCGCGTTTGACCTCCATCGTTCGCAGGTCGTAGATGTGGGCGACACCCTTGGTCGAAGGCTCGCTGAGACCGGTGAGCAGGTGCACGACCTCCATCCCCACCTGGCCGCCGATCATGCCGCAGGCGGGTCCGAGCGTTGCTGCTGGGGACGGGATTGCGCGCTGCTGCTCGATGACTTCGTCAAGCATTGGGTAGTCGCGTCGGTAGGCGATCTCCTGGCAGGAGAAGCAGCCGGTCTCGCCGGGCACGTAGAGCGGCCCGACCCGGGCGATCGGCGGGAAGTGGCTCATCGTGATGTACGGGATCCCCAGCTCGAAGCAGGCGGCATTGCACCAGCGCTCGATCTCGTGCGCCGGCCAGTCGGCGGCGTCGATGACGACGTCGGCGCCGGCGATGAAGTCGGCGAGCTCGACCTCGCTCTCCAGCCGCCGCGTCGTCGCCGTCACCCGCATCGACGAGTCGAACGCCCGCAGTCGGGCCGCGGCCACCTCCGCCTTGGGCAAGCCGATGTCAGCCTCCGTGTAGAAGATCTGGCGATTGAGGTTGCTGGGCTCGACGTTGTCGCCGTCGATCAGCCACATCTCGCCGACCCCGCAGCAGGCGATCGCCCAGGCGCTCCAGGTGCCGAGGCCACCGACGCCGAGCACCGCGACCTTCGCCTCCTGAAGCCGCTGGTGGCATACGGAGGGCGGCAGCTCGGCGCTGCCGACATCGCTGAAGTAGCGGAGCTGGCGGTCGTAGCGGGTTTGGACGTCCTGATCCAGGCGGTCGTAGTCCGCTGCGTCCTCGACGACTCCCAGCTCCTGCAGCTGCGAGACGGCGTCGTTGACCTCCGCCGCCCCGAACTCCTCTTGCAACCGGGCAAGCGTGTGCTCGCCGTCCAGCGCTTCGATCAACCGCTTCTCCTGCTCGTCCGGCTGCTCGATGCTGACGTCCATCCCCAAGCCCGGTCGCATCAAGATCAGATCGCCGTTCGGCGCCCTGAACGGTTCCGTGGTCTTCTTGATGCGTGGTCTGCGCACCCAGTCCCCCTCCATGAGTTGTCCCCCCAGCGACCGCGCACGGCGGGCACCTGGCCTGTTTCGATCAGACCGACCGATTGCTGGAAAGAGTTCCAGCAATCGGTCGGCCACCGAGTTCTAGCCGCTCAACTCCCGGGCTCGCGCGAAGGCCGCGTCGATCATCGGCACCGTCAGCTTGCCGGTGAACGTGTTCTGCTGGCTGGGATGGAAGCAGCCGACGAGGCGCCAGCGGCCGAGGTCGACCTCGGCGCCGTGCCCGAAGCGGGGTCGTGGCCGCGGCACCTCGGCGCCGAGCGCTCGGGCGGCGCGCAGGGCCCCGTCCCAGGCGAAGGCGCCGAGCGCGACGATCGCCCGGCACTCCGTCAGCAGCTCCAGCTCCCGCTCGAGGTAGGGGAGACAGCGGTCGCGCTCGGCGGGGGTCGGCTTGTTGGCCGGCGGCGCGCAGCGCACGACGGCGGTTAGGTAGGCGCCAATGAGGCGCAGATCGTCGCCGCGGTGCTTGGACTCGGGCCGGTTGGCGTAGCCGGCGCGGTGCAGGGCCGCGTAGAGCCACTCGCCCGAGCGGTCGCCGGTGAACATCCGCCCGGTCCGGTTGGCGCCGTGGGCGGCCGGCGCCAGGCCGACGATCGCCAAGCGCGCCGCCGGGTCGCCGAAGCCGCTCAGCGGCCGCGCCCAGTAGTCCTCGCCCTGGTAGCGGCGCGGCGGCGCGGCGGCGCAGGCCTGCCGCCACTCGACCAGCCGCGGGCAGCGCCGGCAGCTGTGCACGGTGCGCGCCAGCTCCGACAACGACTTGTCGCGGACCGAGCTCATAGGGTTCGCCGCTTGCTCATCGCACCGAACCGAATCATGCACAGCGGCGCCGCGCGCCGTGCCGCTCTTCTCGCCGCGGCCTGCCTCACCCTGGCGCTCGCCTTCGCGGCCTGCGGCGACGACGGTGGCGGCGCCGACACCGTCGCGCTCGAAAAGGAACACGACGTCGACGTGCTGAACCAGATCCTCAGCCGCCAGCACGCCGCGGTCGACGCCTACGACCGGGTCCTGCCGGACCTGCGCGGCAAAGCGCTCGTCCTCGCCACCGGCTTCCGCAGCCAGGAACAGGAACACATCGTCGCCGTGCTCGAGGCCCTGCGCGGGCTCGATGGCAGCGAAGAAGTCGAGCCCGAAGAAATCGCTTCCGGCACCCTGGGCAACGAAGCCGACCGCCTGCGCTTCCTCTACGAAGTCGAAAGCGCGACGATCGAGGACGAGATCGGCGCGATCGGCCGGCTCGACTACGGCGGGCCGCGGGCGCTGCTCGCGGCGACTGTCGCCAACCAGGCCCAGCACCTGGTGCTGCTGCGCCGCGCGCTCGGGGTCAAGCCGGCTGAAGCGGTGCCTTCGCCGTTCGAGGACGGCGCGACGCCCGCCCCGTAAGGGATGATTGCGCGGTGACCGGCCCCCTCTACGCGATCGGCCGGTTCTGCTCGCGGCATCACTACCCGGTCATCGGCGTCTGGCTGCTGCTCGCGATCGCCCTCGTCGTCGCCGGCCAGGCGGGTGGCAGCAAGACCAGCGAAAACCTGACGCTGCCGGGCACTGACTCGACGATCGCGACTGAACTGCTGGAAGACAACCTGCCCGAACAGGCCTACGGCAGCAACCCGCTGGTGATGGAGGCGCCCAAGGGCGCGAAGCTGAGCGAGTCGAAGTACTCCGCCGCCGTCGCCGAAACGGCGAAGCGCCTGGAAGCGCTGGGGGAGGTCAACTCGGCGCTCAACCCGCTGACTCCGGCCGGGGCCAACTTCCTCAGCAAGGACCAGCGGATCGCCTACATCCCGGTCGTCCTCGGCATCGGCCCGGGGGAAATCGACGAAGAGAAAGCCCAGCAGATCCTCGACGCGGCCGAGCCGGCGCGGGCGGCGGGCATCCACACCTCCGTTGGCAGCTACGTCGGCCAGCAGCTCTCCAAGCCCTCGACCGAGGTCAGCGAGGCAATCGGGCTCGCCGCCGCGGTGATCATCCTGCTCTTCGCCTTCGGGACGGCGACGGCGATGATGCTGCCGATCGTCTCCGCCGTGATCGGTCTCGCCTGCGCGCTCTCGATCATCCGCCTGCTCGAGCAGGTGACCCAGATCCCCGGCGTCGCCTCGACCCTGGCGACGATGATCGGCCTCGGCGTCGGCATCGACTACGCGCTGTTCATCGTCACCCGCCACAAACTTCAGCTCGCCGAAGGGATGGAGCTGCGGGAGTCGATCGCCCGCGCCACCGCGACCGCCGGCGGTGCCGTCGTCTTCGCCGGCTTCACGGTCGTGATCGCGCTCTGCTCGCTCGCCTTCGCCGGCATCCCGCTGGTCTCCACGCTCGGCTTCACCGCCGCGATCGCCGTGGTCGTCGCCGTCTGCGCCGCGGCGACGCTGCTGCCGGCGATGCTGGGAGCGCTCGGCCCGCGCATCAACTCGCTGAGCATCAAACGCGGCAAGGGCAAGCCCGCCGACAGCAAACCGCACGGCTGGCTGCGCTGGGCCGACGCCGTCGCCGACCGTCCCTGGCGCTCGGCGATCGCCTCGCTGGCGGTCCTGGTCGTGCTGGCGCTGCCGATCTTCCAGCTCCAGCTCGGCCAGAACGACATCAGCGCCCTGCCCAAGGACACGACCTCGCGCCAGGCCTACGAAGGGCTCAACTCGGGCTTCGGGCCGGGCTTCAACGGGCCGCTGCTGATCGCCTCCGAATTCGACTCGCCCGAAGAAGCCAAACAGGTGCTGCCGGGGTTGCAGAAGTCGATCTCGGGCACGAAGGACGTCGACGTCGCCGGCGAACCGACGCTCGACGAAGAGGGCACGGTCGCGGTCTTCACGGTGATCTCGAAGTCGGAGCCGTGGGCCGACGAAACGGTCGAACTGGTCGAAGACCTGCGCGACACGGTCATCCCCGGCGCCCTCGAAGGGTCGAAGGCCAGCGCCTACGTCGGCGGCCAGACCGCCGGCTACATCGACCTCGCCGACCAGATCGCCGACAAGCTGCCGCTGATGATCGCGATCGTCGTCGCGCTCAGCTTCCTCGTCCTGCTCGTCGCCTTCCGCTCGCTGCTGGTGCCGATCAAGGCGGCGGCGATGAACCTGATCTCGGTCGCCGCCGCCTACGGCGTCGTCACCGCCGTCTTCCAGCTCGGCTGGGGCTCCTCGCTGATCGGCCTCGACCACTCGATCCCGATCGTCTCCTTCGTGCCGCTGCTGATGTTCGCGATCCTCTTCGGGCTCTCGATGGACTACGAGGTCTTCCTGCTGACGCAGATGCGCGAGCACTACAAGCAGCACGGCGACGAGCGCCGCGCCGTCGTCGAAGGGCTCGCCAACACCGGCCGCGTGATCACCTCGGCCGCGGCGATCATGGTTTGCGTCTTCACCAGCTTCGTCCTCAACGGCGACCCGGTCGTGAAGGAGTTCGGCGTCGGCCTCGCGGTGGCGATCGCGATCGACTCGACCCTGGTCCGCTGCCTGCTGGTGCCGGCGGTGATGGTCCTGCTCGGCAAGCGCGCCTGGTGGCTGCCCGGTTGGCTGGATCGGATCCTTCCCCACGTCAGCATCGAGGGCGAGGAGTACTTCGCCAAGCGCGACGCCCAGGCAGCGAAGCGTTCAGACTGAGCGGACCATGTTCCCGCTCAACCTGCCGAATGCGCTGACCCTGCTGCGCATTCTGGCGGTGCCGGTGGTGGTGGTCGCGCTGCTGGGGGAGACGCCGAACGGGGACGCTCTGGCCGCCGCCGTCTTCGCCCTGGCGGCCCTGACCGATGGCCTCGACGGCTACTTCGCCCGCTCGCGGGGCTCGATCACGACCTTCGGCAAGCTGATGGACCCTGCCGCCGACAAGCTGCTGATCATCGGCGCCCTGGTCTCGCTGGTCTCGCTCGACCGGCTCGCGGCCTGGGTGGCGATGGTGATCATCGCCCGGGAGATCGCCGTCACCATCCTCCGCACGATCGCCGCCGAGCGCGGCATCGTGATCGCCGCCAGCTGGCTCGGCAAGCTGAAGACGGTGCTGCAGATCGCCGCCGTGATCGCCCTGATTGCCGCCAACCCGGCGCCGGCCTGGGTCGACGTGCTCGTCTACGTGGCGCTGGCGGTGACCGTGATCAGCGGCGCCGACTACTTCTTCGGGCTGCGTCGTCGGATCGAGGAACAACAGAAAGAGCGCGCCGGAGCGAGATCCCCAACGGCTAGCTAGCCGGGACCTCGAGCCACTCGCGCATCGTCTGGTGGCGCGCGCGGTGCTCGCCGCTGGCCAGCTCGGCCCGCAGCTCGCCGAGTGTGCCGTAGCGCTCGGCGACGACGTTGTGGCGGTGGATCGTCTCCAGGTTCTCCTGGCGCGCCATCACGAAGGTCTCGTCGGGCAGGTCGGGGTAGCCCTCGACCACCTGGCGCACCATCTCGCGCACGCAGTCCTCGACGAAGCGCGGCTGTTCGTGGGCCTTGACGACGACGGCCATCTCATCGGGGCGCTTCATCAGCTCGTAGATCTCCGAGCTCATCGAGCTCTCGACGATCCGCAGCAGCTCCGGCGCGTCGATCCAGGCCGGCCCCCCCTCCGGGCAGCCGACGTGCAGGGTGCCGATCCCGCGCTGGTTGTGGGTGGCGATCGGGACGACGGCGACGATCCGCTCGATCTCCTCCGCGTCGAAGCCCTCCTCGGTCAGTCGCTCGCGAGCCAGTCCGGCGACCATCTCCTGCGCGCACGGGCAGGCGGTCATTCCCTGCGCCTGGACCCCGGTCAGCGTCCTGGTGCCGCGCTCGGAGTCGACCGCGGTGCCGAAGAGGACGTAGATCTCCTGCGTGCTCTGGCCGCTCTCGGGGGTTTGCACCGTCTCCGGGTAGCGCGCGGTGACCGAGACCTCGGCCCGCAGGCCACCCTGGCGCTCGCGCACCCGCTGGGCGACGTGGGCGGCCAGCACCTCGGCCCGGAAGGCCTCGCCGAGGACGACCGCGTCGATCGCCTCGCCGACGATCTCCTCGAAGCGCGACATGTGGACGCCCGCCTGGCGCGGGTTGAGATCGACGAAGCACTCGAACTCGGCGTAGAAGAGGTTCTCGGAGCCGTCGGCCTTGACCCGGATCACCTTCTCGACCCCGGTCACGCCGACCCGAGAGAGGCTCACCTGGGTCGCGGGCAAGGAGGCCTGGACGTCGGGCGCGGCGGGGGTTGCGGTCGGCTGGCTGGCCATCGGCTTATGAAGGGTAAGCGACGGGCGGACCCGGGGTCCGGCCAGCGGTTCCATCCGCCTATACTTCGACGCGGTCGCAGCGAGGGGTTGCGCTAGGGAAACGGGGAGAAGGATCTTGGAGGAAGTGATCATCGAGCCGATGGAGTCCTCGAACGAGGTTGTCGAGTCCAATTCGACCGAAAGCCCGATCGGCGAGATCGACGAGCTGCGCGGCCTGGTCGCTCAGGGTCGCGAGCGCGGCTACCTCACCTTCGAGCAGATCGCCTCGACACTCGAGGAGGTCGAGATCACCAAGGAGCAGGTCTCTCAGCTCCACGCCCATCTGGTCGAGCACGGCATCGACGTGATCGCCGAGGGCGGCGTCAGCGCTTACAAGGAGGAGCGCGGCGAGGCCGAGTCAAACGGCCAGCCCAAGAAGGAAGAGCTCGACCTCACGGTCGAGCCGAGCCTCGACTCGCTGCGGCTCTACCTGCGCTCGATCGGCCGGGTGGACTTGCTCACCGCCGCCCAGGAGGTCGAACTGGCGAAGCGGATCGAGCGCGGTGACATGCTCGCCAAGCGGCAGATGGTCGAGGCCAACCTGCGGCTCGTCGTCTCGATCGCCAAAGGCTATCTGGGCCGCGGCCTCAGCTTTCTCGATCTAATTCAGGAGGGTTCGCTGGGGTTGATCCGCGCCGTCGAGAAGTTCGACTACCGCCGCGGCTACAAGTTCTCCACCTACGCGACCTGGTGGATCCGCCAGGCGGTCACCCGGGCGATCGCCGACAAGGCGCGGACGATCCGGATCCCCGTCCACATGGTCGAGAAACTGAACCGGGTCGCCCACGTCGAACGCCAACTTGTGCAAAAGCTCGGGCGCGAGCCCGAGCCGGCGGAGATCGCCGAGGAGTTGCGCTGGCCGGTCTCCGACGTGCGGGACATCCTCCGGGTCGCCCAGCTGCCGGTCTCGCTGGAGAAACCGGTCGGCGACGAGGACGAATCCGAGCTTGGCGACTTCGTCGCCGACGACGCCGTCCTCGAGCCCTTCGAGGAAGCGAGCGAGCACATGCAGAAGGAGGGCGTGCGCCGGGCGCTCGACGCGCTGCCCGACCGCGAGCGCCAGGTGATCGAACTTCGCTACGGCCTCTCCGGCACCGAGCCGCTGACCCTCGAGGAAGTCGGCCGCACCTTCGGCGTCACCCGCGAGCGGATCCGCCAGATCGAGAACAACACGCTGAAAAAGCTGAAGCGCCTTCCGGAGGCGCAAATGCTCCGCGAAGCCAGCTAGGCGACCGGCTCCAGCACCCAGACCGAGGGCGTGCGCTCGAGCAGCGTCAGGTAGTAGTCGAAGCCGGCGAACTGCTCGATGTGCTGGCGCCAGAGCTCGCTGCGCTCCTCGCCCTCGGCGACGCGGCCGCGCACCTTGTGCCGCCTGCGCCCGACCTCGACCTCGGCTTCGGGGTCGGCGCTGAGGTTGAGCGACCAGGCCGGCAGTCGCTCGTTGCCGGCGTTGGTGTCGATCAGGACCAGGCGTTCGCCGTCGGCGAGGTAGACGACCGGAGCCGTGCGCGGCTGGCCGGATTTGCGGCCGGTCGTGGTCAGCAACAACAGCGGCGCCTTTCCCACCTTGCCGGCGATCCGGCCGCCGCTGAGCCGGTAGAGCGGCACGTTGAGCTTGCCGGTCCAGCGCAGCCCGGTGGCACCAAGTGAACTGGAGAGGCGGGAGTAGAAGCGATCGCTCGGCATTGGCCTGAGTATCTCAGCCGCACTAGAGTGGCGGCATGCCCGAGCCGCACCCGTTCCGCCGCGCCGCCGAAGCCAAGGATCTGGAGCTGTTGAGCGAGGCCCTGCGCGAGGACGTCGTCCTCCACAGCCCGATCCTCTTCCGCGGCTTCGAGGGCCGCGAGATCGTCAGTCAGGTCCTCACCTTCGTGGCGATGACCCTCGAGGACCTCACCTACACCGATGAGCTGGTGGAGGGCAACACCGTCGCCCTCCGCTTCAAGGCCAAGGTCGGCGACCGCGAGCTGGAGGGCATCGACTTCCTCGAGCTCGACGAAGACGGTCGTGTCGCTGAGCTGACCGTCTTCATGCGCCCGCTTTCGGCCCTGACCCGCTTCAACGAGCAGATGGCCGCCCACCTCGCGGCGGTCGAGTCAACTCCGGGTCCTCCCCTCTAAACTTCCCGCCTGCAACTCGGGGGAGTGTCCGAGTGGTTAAAGGAGATGCGCTGTAAACGCATTGGCTCTGCCTACACAGGTTCGAATCCTGTCTCCCCCATAGGCCAGTTCCGCCGGCGTAGCCGAGTTTGACCACAGTGGAGTGGGGTTAAAGTCGGCAGCGCTTCGCGATAGCAATTGGGTCCGGACACGCCTCGCCCTACGATGGGGCAATGAGTTCGAACGACCTCGACGGCAGGGTGATCGCGATTGCCGGAATCGGCGGCGGTCTCGGGCCGCTGGTGGCGAAGGAGCTCGCCGACGCGGGGGCAGCCGTCGCCGGCACCGATCGCAACCAGGAGCTGCTCGACGCGCTCCCCGAGCAGCTCGGGATCCCAGCCGAGCGCTACGACGGCCGCGCCGTCGATCTGCTCGACGAGGAGGCGACCCGCGGCTGGTGCGCGGCGCTTGTCGAGCGCTTCGGCCGCGTCGATGGCCTGATCCACCTGGTCGGCGGCTGGCGTGGAGGAGAGCCGCTGCACGAGGCCTCGCTTGCCGACTGGGACTTCCTCCACGGCCTGTTGGTGCGGACGGTCCAGCACACCACTCGCGCGTTCCACGATCAGCTCGTGCGGAGTGGCTCGCACGGCCGCTTCGTCCTCGTCTCCGCCAAGCAGGCGCAGGCGCCGACCAACACCAACGCCGCCTACGCCTCCGCGAAGGCGGCTGCGGAGGCTTGGACGCTCGCCTTCGCCGACGGCTTCGAGCCGGGCGGCGCGACCGCCAACATCGTCGTCGTCGAGGCGATCCTGACGCCGCGCATGCGCGAAGAGAGTCCGGATCAGGATTTCCCCACCTTCACCCCGGCTGAGGACATCGCCGCGGCGATCGCATTTCTGTGCTCAGACGCGGCCGCGAAGATGAACGGTCAGCGGCTGCCGCTTACGATGGGCCGATGAGCGCGGCGAAAAAGCGCGGTGCGTCCGACGGCAAGTTGACGATCGGCGAGCTGGCGCGGCGGACGGGGATGACGGTGCGCAACATCCGCGCCCACCAGACGCGCGGCCTGCTGCCGCCGCCCGAGGTCCACGGCCGCACCGGCTACTACAACGAGGAGCACGTCGCGCGGATCGAGCTGACCCGCGAAATGCAGGCCGAGGGACTCAACCTCGAGGCGATCCGCCGCGTCCTCGAGACCACCGGCGGCTCCTCGCAGGAGATCGTCGACTTTGCCCGCGCCGTGCGCGCCCCGTTCGAGGACGAGACGCCGGAAATCTTCGACGCCGCCGAGTTGGCGGCGAGCTGGGGAGTCGACAAGCTCGACCCGAAGCTGCTTCGCCACAGCGAAGAGCTCGGCATCTTGCGTGAGTTGCCCGACGGCAAGATCGAGGCAATCAGCCCGCGCCTGCACCGCGCCGGCGTCGCCCTGATCGAGCTCGGGGTCAGTCCCGAGGCGGGGATGGCGACCGCCGACAAGCTGCGCCGCAACGCCGAAGGCGCCGCCTGGGCCTACGTCGACCTCTTCGTGAAGGAGATCTGGGAGCCGTTCGACAAGGCCGGCCGGCCCGAGGAGGACTGGGCGAAGGTGCGCGAGGCGCTCGATCGCATGCGGCCGCTGGCCTCCGACGCGCTGCTGGCGATGTTCCAGATCACGATGGGCGAGGCGACCGAGACTGCCAGCGAACGCACCCTCCGCGACGCCGGCAAACCGGCGCGCAAACGACGCGCCCCGAAAGCGGCGAAACGCTCCAAGCGCCGCCGCTCCTGAGACGCCGCCTCAGCCGAGGATCTCGAACCGCTTCTTGATCGGCTTGGAGACGTTGTTGGCGGTGTCGGTCGCCCGCAGCACCACCTCGTAGCGGCCCGGTTGCGCCCGGAAGTGCTTCCAGCGGGCGCCGAGCTTGACGTGGTTGACGCCGATGAACGTGTCCCAGGTCTTGTAGCCGTTGTAGACGCGCTTGCCCTTCGAGTTGAGCCGGTAGTACTCGGCGTCGAGGATGCCGCGGTCGCTGATCTGGGCGCTGAGGGCGACACCCTTGGTGCCGCGGAAGCGCTGACTCTTCAGCGCCAGCCCACCCAGGGTCGGCGGTTTGACGTCGACGTTCAGGGGCGGCTGCGGGCCTGAATCGGAGTTGGGATCACCGGGCGTCGCGGAGACGATCACTTCGCCGCGCACCGAGGCGTGGAGTTTGCACTGGAAAGAGTAGGCGCCGGGCTGGGCGAACTGCAGCGTGTAGGAATCGCCGGCCTGGTGGACGGGGGCGTCGGTGCCGGGGTCGGAGTCCCACTGCAGGTCGTTGGCGGAGATCCCGGTGACCGAGTGGGCGAGGTCGGGACCGAGCCAGTCCCAGGTCACTCTCTCGTTCAGGTTGATCTGGACCTGCGGGCGCGACCAGGCGTAGTTGGCGATCGAGACCCGCGTGTTGGCGGCCGAGGCGGCGGACGCCAGCAGCAGCGTCAGCGCGCAGATCAGCCCTAGGAGACGAGGTACCAACCGTTCATCCCCTGGTGCAGATGCTGGAAGACGTGGCAATGGTAGAACCAGCGGCCCGGATTGTCCTCGGTGAATTCGACCCGGAAGGAGTCGGCCGGCCCGAAGGTTTTGTTGTCGGCGATACGGCCGTCGGGTTCTTTCCAGCGGTGGCCGTGCAGGTGGAAGGTGTGGAAGAAGTTGTCGACGCCGTAGACGTGGAAGGCGACCCGCTGGCCCACGTGCGCTTCTAGCGTCGGCGTGTTGCCGGCGTAGGCCTTGCCGTTGACGCAGTAGTAGGTCGTCTTCAGCCCGGTGATCGAGGGATCCCAGGTATGGAAGCCGAGGAAGAACTCGCTGTCGGGGCGGGCTTCTCCCCGGGCGCGGATAACCAGCGGGCCGAAGAGGCCCTTGAAGATCGGCAGCGGGTCCATCGGCCCATGGTCGTGGTAGAGCCAGGTCCCTTCGGTCCCTTCCTGGGCCTCCCAGACGTAGGTGAAGGTGCGGTTGGTCTGGACGAAGCCCCCCGGGTCGGTCCACTTGCCCTTGTAGGCGCCGTCCATCTCGTTTGCGTAGAAGATCCCGTGCGGGTGCATCGTCACCGGCGCCTTCAGCTTGTTGCGGAAGTGGACGACGACGGTGTCGCCGACTTCGGCTTCGATCAGCGGGCCCGGCACGCTGGCCTCGCCGAGCGGCGCTTTGAAGCCGGCGCTGTAGGCGCGGTAGCCGTAGGCGGCGAACTTCGTCTTGCCGTACTTGACTTTCTGCGCGGTCATCTGGTCGCGGTGGGTGGGGACGATATTCCACTCCACCGGCTCGGCGGCGATCCAGTACTCGCGGGTCTGGCCGCCGGGCCCCAGCGAAGCCAGCCGCCTGATCCCCGGCTCACCGCCGCGCCAGTCGGCCGCCGCCACCTTCGGCGGCACCTTGACCTGGGTCGAGAGCCCCTCGACGTCGATCTTGCCCTCGTCGGCGACGACTTCCTGGCCGGCGATCGTGCAGATCAGGGCGCCGCCGGTCAGCGCCAGAAAGCCGCGGCGATCGATCCCGTCCGGGTCCATCACGGGATGAGCCCTATTTCTTGACGGTGACGGTCAGTTTCATTTCCGTCGGGTGGATCGTGCAGATGTACTTGTAGGTGCCGGGAGTCGGGAACGCCTTCTGGAAGTGGGCGTCGGTGACGGCCGTCGTCTTCGTCGAGTACGTCGCCTTCTGCTTCAGCCCCTGCGGCCCCTGCTTGAGGTGTACGTCGTGCGGATAGGAGTTGAACGAGGACCAGATCCACTTGACCGAGCCGCCCTTGTTGATCGTCACCGCCGTCGGCCCGAAGTAAAAGTCGTTGACGCTCACGGTCTTCGGCTTCGGCGCCGGCTTGGCCGTCGCGCTCGCCCCCAGCAGGGCGACCGCGACGACACAACCGCTCAGCAGGGCGACGGTCCTGGACTTCGCGGCGCGGCTCATTTGCACGTCAGTTCGCCCGGCAGCGCCGTGACCTCGACCGGCACGTATTTTTCGAACGCCGGGTGGGCGGCGAGGCGCCTGAGCCAGGTGCACTGTTGGTTTTGCGGTGGGTTCGAGCCGGCGTAGCCGAGGATCGTCTTCGGGTCGCTTTCTTCGGCCAGGTTGATCTGCAGGCCGGCGGTGATGTTGAGGCTCTTGGCCAGGTCGTTGAGAACTTCGGGCTGCGGGCAGGGCGGGTAGATCTGGCTCATCGGGGTTTTGCCGTTGCCGGGCGCGAAGGTCGAGTTGGCGCTGTTGCCCGACCAGCAGTTGCCGCCGCCGCTGGCGTCGTTCCAGATGTCGTATTCGCCGTTGGGGTCGGCGCCTTCGCGGCCCAGCACGTTTTCGACGATCTGGTTGTTGAGGTTCTTGGCGTCGTCACCCTCGTTGGCGACGAACAGTTCGCCGGGGCCCGAGAACGAGGCGATGCCCCACTTGTAGTTGCCGAAGACGTGGTTGTAGCGGACCACGTTGTGGTCGCCGCCGTAGAGCACGATGCCAACGCCGGTCGGGTAGTTGACAGTCGCCCCCGCGACTTTGCCGAGGCCGCCCGAGACGGTACGGAACGTCGATCCGGTGAGGAAGTAGTTGTAGTTGTTCCAGAACACGTCGTTGCCTTCGAAAACGTTCCAGCCGTTGGGCTCATAGCCCTCGCTGTCGAGCGTGTTCGGGACGATTCCGGCGCCGTTGTTGAAGAAAGCGGAGTCGACGATCTTCACGTACTTGGAGTTGGTCCCCGAGTAGCCGAGCACGTTTTCGTAGCTCTTGTCGTTCTTCAGCAGGGTCCAGTTCGGTTTGCGCTGGCAGGGCTTCGGCGGCGGCACGACGCCGTGGTTGGTCCAGCTCGCCGAGTCGCATGGCGTTTCGCCGACGTAGAAAGCCGAGTCGCCGTGGTGGTAACCGGCCGAGTTGATCATCTTGCCGCCTTTGCAGCCCTTGGCAAAGAGGCCGTAGGAGCGGTTGGCGGAGGTCAGCAGGTTGTCCATCGTGTAGTCGTCGCAGGACTGGCCGCTGGAGGCGTCGGCGTGGACGAAGAAGCCGTTGGACTGGTAGTTGCGCGCCCACATGTTGCGCAGGACGACGCCGTCGACGTCGATCGCCTCGACCCCGTTCTGGGCGGCGCCGAGTTCGCCCTTGGCGTTCTTGCCCTCGAGGACCGTCTTTTTCCGACTCTTCTTGGTGCCTTCGATCGTCAGGCCTTCGAAGTTCTTCTTCTTCAGGGTGCCGTCGAGGACGACGCCCTCGACGTACTTGCCGGGTTTGACCGCGACGATCGCCTTGACGTTCGCGTTCTTCTTCTTTGCCTTGAAGCTGCCGGCGGCGTTGACGCCCTTCTGGATCGTCCGGTACTTGCAGCCGTGTTTACAGACTTCGAAGACCTTGGTCGTCGGCTGCTTGCCTTGGCCGCCACCTTTGGCGAGCGCTGGGGCCGCCAGGCCGGTCAGGGCCAGGCACGACATGAGGACTAGAGCGGGGACTGCCAGCCAGTGCTTCATCTGTCTCCTTGCAGCGTCGTTTGCCGTCGACCCTGCCTCCCGAGGGGCTCCCGTGCGAGGTCCTAGACTCGCCTGCGGAAGGTTATCGGAGCCTGGCTGTTCAGCCAGGCAGGATCTTCTTCATCGCCTGTTCCAGTTCGGACACGCCGTAGGCACCCTCGATGCGGTCCCGCACGATCCCGTCCTTGTCGATTAGGAAGGTCCAGGGCTCAGTTTCGAGCCCGAAAGCGGTCATCTGCGGACGCGGTCCCTTGTTGGCGTCGTTGTCGTTGTAGACCTCCATGTGGATGAAGTCCGCCTGATCGCCGTACTTGTCGGCGACCTGCTGGACGACGTCGACGACCGGCCCGCAGACCCGGCTCTGGCAGAGCGCCGGGGTGGCGAAGACGACGACCGTCGGCTTACGGCCGACGACGTCGGCAAAGTCGACCGCGTGCATCTGGTCGGGCGGGATCCGCGTGTCGATCTTGGCGAGGTCGCCGCCGACGTCCGCCGCGGTCGGCGTGTGGATCCTCGGCGCCTTTTCGCCGATCTCTGGGATCCTCGGGAACTGGCCGACGACGGGGCTCGGCACCCGCGAGGCTTCGAGGCCGTTCGGCCCCTTCAGCATCGCGATTGCCAGCCAGGGCCCGTCGCGATCGAAGTTGACCTTGGGCGCCACGTAGACCGTCGTCGCCTCTTCCGGGCCTTCGCTGCCCTGCGCCCGGTACGCCGGCTTCGTCTCCAACGAGGCGACCTCCGCCGGCAGCGGGCCCTGCACCGGGGAGCTGCTGTCCTTGGCGAAGTAGAGGGCGACGTCGGCGTCGTCGACCTGTTCGTTGCCGACCGTGAAGACGCCGAACGGGTAGCGGTTGGCGCCGAGCTCGAAGCCCGCCGCCGCCGGCGCGATCACCAGCTTGGTCGGCTTTGCGCCCGAGTCGCGCAGCAGACTCTCGATCGTCTTCCCCTTGGCCGAGGGGAACTCGGCGGCCGAAGGCGCCGGTCGCGAGGGGTCGTCGCTGGAGCCCCCACAGCCAGCGGCGAGGAACGCGAGGGCCGCGACGCAGCCCAGAGCCGTCATGATCAGCTTCGAATGGATCCCGGACATTCGCCGTCAAGCTACAGGGGCGGCACCCTCGCCTCGCGGCTGCGGCGCATCAACCGGGGCTCGGGAGGTGTTGAGAAAGTAATGGGACGTTTTGCAGGCAGGCTGGCACCGCTGCCGGCGCTCCTCCTCCTGCTCGCCCCGGTGGGGATTGGCGGCGACGCCGCCGCCGCCCCGGCGCCGAGCTGTGCCGAGGGGCCGGTTCGGGTCGGCGACACGATCCACGGCACCGGCTGCGACGACACGATCGTCGTCCCCGCCTCGGTGACGAGGGTCGACGGGGGCGCCGGCGCCGACACGATCGTTCCGGGGCAGATCGTCGCCGCGGCCGAATCGTGCCCGGTGGAATGTCGCCTGAAAGTCGGCAGCCAGGTCTTCGAAGGCGGCCCCGGGCCCGACGTCGTCTTCGGCGAGCGCGGCAACGACATCCTCAGGGGAGGCGGTGGGGACGATCAGCTTTTCGGCGGCATCGGCGACGATCTGCTGCTCGGCGGACCCGGCAACGATCGCCTCTCCGGCGGCTTCGGCGCCGACTCGATCGACGGCGAGGAAGGTGACGACTACGTCCGCGGAGACGGCACCATCGACACGATCCTCGACACCGGCGGCGGCGCGGATACGCTGAGCTTCGCGACCGGGATCACGCCCGGCTTTCCCGACGCATCCGAAAAAAAGCCCTACCCGGACTTCTCTCTGATCGACGGGCTGCCGGCGGCGGGCGGGGAGCGGGGGGTCTACCTCAATCTTGCCGTCGGCGGCGAAAACGCCGACGACGGCGAAGCATCGCTCGGTGGCGGCGTCGACAAAATCGAAGGCCAGAGCTTCGAGACGGTGATCGGTACGCCGTTCTCGGACTACATAGTCGGCACCGCTGCGGCGCAGCGCGTCTTCGGCGGCGGCGGGGCCGACGTGATTCGCGGCGGCACCGGCGCCGACGAGCTGCACGGCGGCGCCGACGGTGACTTCCTCGAAGCGGCCGCCGGGGCGAGCGCCGACG
>JAENWU010000129.1 GCA_016649905.1 Thermoleophilia bacterium | reverse complement strand
TCGTCTACACCTCGGGCACCACCGGCCCGCCCAAGGGCGCGGTGCTGACCCACGGCGGGGTGACGAGCAACGTCCAGAACTACCTCGCCGACTGGGACCTGCGCCGCGACGACGCCACCCTCGTCGTCAACCCAATCTTCCACGTCGTCCTCTACATCCTCTGCGTGCCGCTCCTCTACAAGGGCGGCAAGGTGGTGCTGATGGAGGACTTCGACGCGGCGGCCGCGGTGCGCCTGGCCGAGTCCGAGGAGATCACCGTCTGGTTCGCGATCCCGACCGCCTGGCAGATGATCCTGGCCGCCCCCGGTCTCGCCGAGCTCGACCTCTCGCGGCTGCGCTTCGTCGGCTCCGGCGGCGCCGCCTGCCCGCAGCCCCTGGCCGACCGCTTCGCCGAGCTCGGGCTCGACTACCGCCAGGGCTACGGCCTCAGCGAGACCACCTCTTCGGCGACGACGATGGGGCCCGGCGACCAGGCCCGCAAGCCCGGCTCGATCGGCCGGCCCTTTTTCAACGTCGAAGCGCGGATCGTCGCCGAGGACGGCGGCGTGCTGGGGCCCGGCGAGGCGGGCGAGATCGAGCTGCGCGGCCGCAACATCTGCGCCGGCTACTGGCGCAAGCCGGCTGAGACCGCCGCCGCCTTCGACGCCGAGGGCTGGTTCAAGACCGGCGACATCGGCGTCGGCGACGAGGAGGGCTTCATCTGGATCGTCGACCGCAAGAAGGACCTGATCATCTCCGGCGGCGAGAACATCTCCTCGATCGAGGTCGAGCAGGCGGTCGTCTCCCACCCCCGGGTCGAGGAGGTCGTCGTGATCGGCCTCCCCGACGAGCGCTGGGGCGAGACCCCCTGCGCGGTGGTGACCAGCGTCGACGGCGAGGAGCTCGCCGCCGAGGAGCTGATCTCACACTGCCGCGAGCGGATCGCCCACTACAAGTGCCCGAGCAGCGTCGTCACCGTCGCCGAGCTGCCGAAGACCGCCACCGGCAAGATCGCCAAGGCGAAGGTCCGCGAGCTGATCGCGGAGCGCCAGACCGCCACGGGGGTGGAGTGAGATGGGCGCGCCGACGAGATTGGAGAGGGCCGCCGGTTCACTGGTCGAGCTCGAGGTCGAGGGTCGGGTCGCCGTCGTTACGCTCGCCAACCCCGCGCGCCGCAACGTCCTCGATGCCCCGATGGCCACGGCGCTGCGCGAGGCGGCGGAGGCGATCGACCGCGAGGCCGACCGCGACACGAAGATCCGCTGCGTGATCGTCACCGGCACCGATCACGTCTTTGCCGGCCGGCGGCTACTCGGCGATCTGCTCGGGGGTCGCGGCCGACAACGGCGTCCCATCCGCGGTCGTCGCCGACTGCGGCAGCGAGACCCGTTCGGGCTCGATCAGGATTCGCACCCGGGTTCCCGTCGCGGCCCCGCCGTCCTCGTGAAATGGATAGCGGTCCACACCGAGGTACTTCTTCGCCAAGGCGTCGACATGCTCCATCGCCCCCTCCTCGGTGAACTCGACCGCCCGGCCCCGGATCGACAAGAAATCGTAGGGATTCTCCATGTCGACGACCGTGAGCGTGACCCGGGGATCCCGCTCGAGGTTCTTCGGCCACGCCCGCTGGCGGGTGCCGTTCAAGACGACCCGATCCCCCTCGACGTCGACCCAGGTGACAACCGTGTGGACGCTTCCGTCCCGCCTCAAAGTCGCCACGTGACAGAAATTGGGGGCCTTGAGAATCTCGTAAGCCCGCCCCTCGATCTTCTTCGCCATCTCTCGCTCCATTGCTCTTGCGGGTTCCTCCAGCCTCCCGCAAGGCCGAGCGTCTGGCCCCAGTCTAGGCCGACCGCGCGGTCGGGACAGTCAGCCAAGCAGCTGCGCGGCGCGCTCGCGCACAAACGCAGCGAGCTCGGAGCGCGGCGGGATCACCTCGCGGTCGATCGCGTCGACCACGGCCTCGACGGTGCTGATCGCAACCGCGCGGGTGCGGTCCTCGGCGAGCGACCAGGCCCCGCCCTCGCGGACGATGTCGTTGACCGCGGCGTCGGGCAGCGACACCTGGCCGCCGATCGCCATCGCCGCTTCGGTGCGCAGGTTCGACCACAGCGCGGTCGGGACGGTGTCATAGAGCGGCGCCAGGCTGACGTTCTCCGGAGTCGGGTGAAGCAGGGCAAGGTTCTTGCCGTGGGCGTCGGCGTTGCCGATCAGCACGGTGAAGGTGACCACAGCGGCGAGGCGGTCGAGCTGGTCCCCCGGGTCGACCGCATAGGCATCGAGGAGCGCGGCTGCCTGCCGCAGCGACGGCCCGCCGGCGCGTTCGTACTTCGCCCTGCCGCGCTTGTCTTCCGGATCGACCCCGGTTGCCTGGCAGAGATCCTCCTGGTGGATTCGCAGCACCTCTTCCCCCTCGGCAAGCCGGTCGAATCGTGAGACGAGCAGGCACTGCGTCTCCCCGAACCGCAGAAGCCGGGACTCGATCGTCGTCAATCCCGCTGCCCGGGCAAGCTCGAGGCAGAGCGCCTCGGCATCGACCAGCCCCGGGTGGCGAGGGTCGTCGACCTTGAGGATGTGAGTTGAGGGCCTTCCCCCCACGGGCCTTCCCCAGCTCCCGTCCTCCAGCTCGACCAAGAGCAGCTTGTCCTGCAGGCCCGCCAACGAGAGCTCGCTGTCGTCATGGGCGCCGAGCGGATACTCGTCCACCTCGGCGACCGCCGTCGCCAAGGCCTCCTCGGTGTAGGGCTCGACCCCGAAGCGGCGCGCGGCCGGCTCCTCCTCGCCGATCACCAGCGCCCCGGCCACGTCGCGGCCGTAGTGAGCGAGCAGCTCGAAGGTGTCGTTGACGGCGACGCCTGCCGCGGCCGCCATCGTCTGCAGCGCCTGGCCCTCGGGCAGCAGCCCCTTGCAGAAGGCGAGCGCGTCCAGAGGTCGGGAGTCGAGCGGCAGGGAGCAGGAGAGCAGAGGGCTGTTCCCCTGCCAGCGCTCGAGGGAAGCGTCGCTGTAGCGGCAGCGGATCTCGCCGCGGCGGCGCTGCTCGAGGTCAGCCACGCGCAAGCCCTCGAGCCAGACGCCGAGGCGCTTAGTCCGGGGGGCCATCGTCGCCGTCGAGATTGACGGTGACCGTGGCGCCCATGCGGCGCAGAGCCCGTAGCGCCCGCTCCAAGACCAGCGCCGTGGCGCCGGTCTCGAGGCGCGCCAGATAAGACCGATCGATCCCGACCTCCTTGGCGAGCTGGGCTTGGGTCACTCCCCGCTCGGCACGAACGCCGGCGATCGCGCGGCCGAGATCGCCTGGCGATCGAACGAGCCACTGGCGAGATCGGCTCTTCGAAGTTGTGCGCATATCAGCACTTTAGCGCATATATACACCCTGTGCTGATATCAGCACAAACGTCCCCCAGCATATTCGCGGACGATCGCTTCGAAGTCGGGGCGGTTGTAGGTGACCAGTGCTCGGCCTTGCCGCTGTGCGACCTCGAAGAGGTCCGGATCGCTGAGCCCTCGGAGGCTCGGGGCGGCCGTGGTAGCGATGACATCGTGGCCGCGCTCCTGAAGACGATCCGCGACCTTGCCGCTGATCTGCTCGTCAAGCAGGAGCTTCACGCCAAGGTGGCCTGTTCGCGCTGCCAGACCGCCTCGGCTTCATCGGCGTCTTCGGAGTTGAGCGCGATCCGCCGGTCGATCTCGTCGGTAAAGGCGCCGTAGTAGCGGACTGCGGTCCGCACCTGGGAGTCGGCGAGATCGAGTAGCTCGGCGGTGGCGGAGATTGCCTCCTCCCCACGCGCCTTACCGCTCTTCACCGTGGCCATCACCTCCCAGATGTCGGGACCGCCGGCGAGAGCGGCGCGGCGGCCAGTAGGTCCGCTCCGAAAGACGATGCCGGGGTGTTCATCCATGCGCGTTCCCTCGTCGACGTAGCGCTCGGCGAGGCGAGACTTGTTGGTACCGGCGAGCTCGCTGCGTCGCTTCAAGCGATCGAGCACGTCGGTGCCCCAGCGGGCGGAGAAGGTTTGGGTCCCTTGTGCCATTTGTATTACAGCGTACTACAACGGCCTCGGCAGCCGAGATCGACGGCAATCGCCGCGTATTCCCCCGTATATGACGCGCGTCAGGCAGAAACTGCCTGATGCGGAGCGGATTTTGAGTCCGGTTTAAACGGAGCCCATCGACCCGAAATGAAAAACAGTTGATTTGCGGCCACCTTGGAAGCCCGCTCAAGCGGGTCAGCAGACTCGGATGTGCGTGGATATGCGCGGATACGTCGGGGATTTGGGCACTCCTGGCATGGAGTGCCCGAAAGTCGCCGAGCCCGGTTTGAATTGGCTGTCAGCCTTCTTCGCCTGCGGCAGAAACCGCGTATCCCTCCTCCTTCGGCTCGCTTCATCCCCCTGCCGCCTGAAACGCGATGGGACTACTAGTGCTAGTGAGAGGCCGGGCGTCCGGCAATCAGGTCTAGAGCGTGTGGGAGAGCGTCGGCGATCGCCTCGCCGGCCTGGGCGATGCTGCTCGGGCTGCCGGGGAAGTTGAGGATCAGGGTCGAACCGCG
The DNA here is from genome assembly GCA_016649905.1 of Thermoleophilia bacterium. Classification (GTDB taxonomy): domain Bacteria; phylum Actinomycetota; class Thermoleophilia; order Solirubrobacterales; family 70-9; genus VAYN01. Next base: position 2,984 of record JAENWU010000129.1, on the reverse strand, counting down.
GATGCCGGCCACGGCCCGCGAGAGCATCCAGTGACGAGTGTGACCTCGCGAGGCCTCTCGCATCGCTTCCGCAAGCCCAGGCGCCTCGCGCTCCAACACCGCACGGGTCGCCTCCGGGGTCACGTCGGAGGGAGCGAAGCCGGTGCCGCCCGTGGTCAGGACCAGCTCGCAGCGCTCGACGTCGGCCCAGTGGCGAAGCCGCTCCTCGATCAGCTCGCGGTCGTCCGGGATCAGGTCGGGCCCGGCCGGCTCGGCGCCGATGGCTTCGGCGAACGCCGCGAGCTTGGCCCCGCTCTCGTCCTCGCCTTCGCCGCGGGACTTCGACGTGCTGACCGTGATGATCGCTGCCCGCACGACTCAGCCCGGCTCGCCGTCGCGGCGCCAGTCGCGGCGCCCTCCGCTCTTCTCGAGCAGCACGATCTGCTCCACCTCCACCCCGCGCTCCACGCCCTTGACCATGTCGTAAACGGTCAGAGCGGCGACCGCGCAGGCGGTCATCGCCTCCATCTCCACCCCGGTGCGGCCGACGGTGCGGGCCTCCGCGACCAGCTCGACCAGTCCCGCCTCGACGTCGATCCGCGCCTCGACGTCGACGAAGGTGAGCGGCAGCGGATGGGCAAGCGGGATCAGCGCGCCCGTCTGCTTCGCCGCCTGGACCCCCGCCAGCCGGGCGACGCCGAGCACCTCGCCCTTCGGGCCATCTCCCGACTCGACGGCGGCCGCGGTCTTCGGGGACATCCGGACCCGTGCTCGCGCCCGCGCCCGCCTCTCCGATGGGTTCTTCCCGCCGACGTCGACCATCCGCGCCTGACCGTCGTCGCCGAGGTGGCTGAGGTCACTCACAGCCGATCCTCCACCGATCCCGCCACCGGTGCCGGCTCGCCCTCGACCCACTGCGACTCGCCGCTCCCGGAGACCTCGCGCTTCCAGATCGGCGCCTCCGCCTTGATCCTGTCGATCGCCTCGCGAGCGCCGGCGAAGGCTTCCCCTCGGTGGGCGGCAGAGACGACGACGACGACGCCCGGCTCGCCGATCGGCACCGGGCCGACCCGGTGCTCGGCGGCGGCGGCGATCAACCCGTGGCGCTCGACGCAGTCGCGCAGGATCTGCGACATCCGCGGCTCCGCCATCTCGCGGTAGGCCTCGTAGTCCAGGCGCGCGACCTCGCGCGTGACGCCCTGAAAGCAGACGATCGCCCCGGCTTCGGGGTGGCCGACCCCACGCGAGAGCGAGTCGGGAGACAGTGGCTCCTCGCTGACCCGCGCGTACACCGCGGCGCCGCCGCTGATCGGTGGGATCAGCGCCAGCTCGTCATCGGCGCGCAGCTCCGTCTCGACCCCGACGTACTCGAGGTTGACCGCCATCCGCACCGGCAACCGCGGCAGCGTCTCGGCCAGAGCCGGGTCGAGCGCCAGCTCGCGCAGCGCGTCGGCGACGGTCGCCCCCGCCGGCAGCTCGACCTCGACCGAGTCGCGGCCGGCACGCTCGCGCAGCATCGCGAAGAGGCGGATTCGGAGGATCATGAGGCCATGCTAGCCCCGTCCAGCAGCTCGATCTCGACCCGCTCGCCGGCGCGAACGTCCCCGCTCCGGGCGGGGATCAAAGCCAGGCAGTCGGCGCCGAGCATCGAGGTGAGGACGTGCGACCCCTGATGCGGGGCGGGGTGCGCGCGCCAACCGTCCTCTGTCAATTCGAGGCGGCAGCGCACCGCGTGGGCCCGGCCGGGCCGCTTCTCGAGGTCTGACGCAAGGGTTGCGAAGGTGCGTTGCCGCCGCCGACGCCCGCCGCCGAGCGCGACCAGCGCCGGACGGGCGAGCAGGGTGAAGGTGACCATCGCCGAGACTGGATTGCCCGGCAGGCCGAAGACCAGGGTGTCGCCGCGGGTCCCGAACCAGGTCGGGCCGCCGGGCCTGAGCGCAACCCGCCAGAAGGCGCGCTCGACGCCAAGCCGGTCGAAGACGTCCTTGACGTGGTCGTGCTCGCCGACCGAGACGCCGCCGCAGACGAGCGTGACGTCGGCGTCGAGCCCGGCCTCGACCGCAGCGCGGGTCGCCTCGGGCTCATCCGGCGTCCAGGCGACCGAGCAGACCTCGGCCCCGGCAAGGGCCGCCAGGGCCGGAACCGAGTACGAGTTCGAGTTGCGTACCTCCCCCGGCGCCAGCGGCTCACCGGGCATCTTCAGCTCGTCGCCGCTGGTCACGACCGCGACCCGCGGACGGCGGTGACAGCGCACCGCGTCGCGGCCGACCGAAGCGAGGACGCCGAGCTGCGCCGGGCCGATCCGCACCCCTCGGGCGAGCACCGTCTCGCCGGCGGCGATGTCCTCGCCCGCGCGCCGAACGTCCAGCCCCGCTGCGACGCCCGCCTCAACCAGGACGCGATCTCCCCGGCGCTCGGTGTCCTCGACCCTCACCACCGCGTCGGCCCCGGCGGGCAGCATCGCGCCGGTCGAGATCGCGATCGCCTGCCCGGCCCCGAGCGCGTCGCTCGCGGGGTGGCCCGCTCGCGATTCGCCGGCGACCTCGAGCGCAACCGGGGAGCCCGGCCGCGCGGCGGCGGTGTCGGCCGCGCGCACCGCAAAGCCGTCCATCGCCGAGTTGTCGAAACCCTGAACCGGCGCGCCGGCGACCACGTCCTCGGCCAGCCAGCGGCCGAGCGCCTCGCGCAGCGCCACGTCCTCGTCCTCCAGCGGCGTGGCGCGAGCGAGGACCGCGCCGAGCGCGTCGTCGAGTTCGATCGGTTCGCCGTCCATCCGCTCTCCAGCATCCCAGAGGACGCTGTTGCCACACTGACTCGGCACGATGGCGGACGAGAGCGAGAGCGAGAGCGAGATCGGGGCCGGCGCGGTGCTGGGCGCGGTCCTCGCCGGTGGCAGTGGCAGCCGCATCGGCGGTGCCAAGGCCACGGTCGAGCTGGCCGGCAGGCCGCTGATCGCCTACCCTCTGGCCGCGCTCGAAGCGGCCGGGGTCGAGGCCGTCGTCGTC
>JAENWU010000039.1 GCA_016649905.1 Thermoleophilia bacterium | reverse complement strand
CGCGGCGACGTGCGGGCGGCGATCCTCGCCCTGCTCGCCGAGCGGCCGATGCACGGCTACGAGATGATCAAGGAGCTCGAGGAGCGCACGCAGGGAGCCTGGGCGCCGAGCGCCGGCTCGATCTACCCCACTCTGCAGATGCTCGAGGACGAGGGGCTGATCCGCGGCGAGGAGAGCGACGGCAAGCGCCGCTTCGCGCTGACCGAGGCGGGAACCGCCGAGCAGAGTGAGAAGGCGGGCGAGCAAACGCCGTGGGACGCGGTCCGCGCCGACGCCGACCCCGAGCAGGTCCACCTTGGGGACTCGCTCCGCAAGCTCAACCACGCAATCGGCCAGGTCTTCCACGCCGCCGACGAAGCGCAGCAGAAGCGGGTCCGCACGCTGCTCGACGAGAGCCGCCGCAAGATCTACGCGATCCTCTCCGAGGAGGACTGATCCCCGGCGCAGCGAGGCGCGATCCGGTTACGGACGCGCCTCGCGGCCCCGTCGCGCTAGGCGAACGGGCCGCGAGAAGTCCGCTCCCCTAGCGGACCCACACATATAGAGATGCGCGTCTCCCCTCCCTATGGCGATTCCCCAGAAGCGTGGCCTTGACGGCCCCTTCATCCACCTTCACCGAGGAGACGAGCGCAGGCTATTCGATTGAGCCAATTGAATCAATCGTCAAAATTCGTTAGCCGAGGATCGGCTGCGCGGAGGGCGTCGCGGCGAGCACTCGGTCGGCTACAGACTGACCGGTGAGGCCGGCCTCACCGCGCAGCAGCGCCGGCTTACCGTGGGTGACGTAGCGGTCGGGCAGGCCGACCCGCAGGACCCGCGCCCGCTCGCCCGGGCCCTCGGCGAAGGCGTCCTCGAGGTGCTCCAGCACGGCCGAGCCGAAGCCGCCCGGAAGCACGTTCTCCTCGATCGTCACCACCAACTCGTGCTCGCGGGCCAACCGCGTCGCCAGCTCGCCGTCGATCGGCTTCGCGAAGCGACCGTCGGCGACGGTCACCTGGAGGCCGTGACCGGCAAGGATCTCCGCCGCCTCCTGGGCGACCGTGACCCCGTAGCCGTAGCCCAGCAGAGCCACCCGCTCGCCTGCGGCAAGGACCTCGCCGCGGCCGATCGGGATCAGCTCCGGCACAACCGGCAGCTCGACACCCTCACCGACCCCGCGCGGATAGCGCAGCGCCGCCGGGCCGTCGTGGGCGATCGCGGTGTGAAGCATGTGGACCAGCATCGCCTCGTCACGCGGCGCCATCACGACGACGTTGGGGATCGGGCGGAAGTAGGAGATGTCGAAGGCGCCGTGATGGGTCGGGCCGTCGTCGCCGACCAGGCCAGCGCGGTCCATCGCGAAGGTGACGTCGAGCTCCTGCAGGCAGACGTCGTGGACGATCTGGTCGAAGGCGCGCTGGAGGAAGGTCGAGTAGATCGCGCAGACCGGCTTCGCCCCCTGCAGCGCCAGGCCGCAGGCCAGCAGGACCGCGTTCTGCTCGGCGATGCCGACGTCGTAGTACTGCTCGGGGACCTCGTCGGCGAGCTTCTGCAGCCCGGTCCCCCCCGCCATCGCCGCGGTAATCCCGATCACCCGCTCGTCGCGCTCGGCTTCGGCGACCATCGCCTCGGCGAAGACCTTCGTGTACTGCGGCGGCGAGCCGGCTGCGGGCGGCTTCTCGAGCCGCTCGATCCCCTCCGGCGAGTCCGTCTCCACCACCGGCACCACCGGTCGATGGGCCGATTTCGTGCCTATATCTCCCGAAATCGGCCCGTCGGCGGCGGGTTTGCCGTTGACGATCGAGTTCGGCTTGGCGGCGTGCCACTCCTCCATCGTCTCCAGGCCGCCTGCTTCCGCCGGCGCGAAGCCCTTGCCCTTGACCGTGTGGATGTGGACGACGACCGGCCGCTCGGAGTCGAAGGCCTCGGTCAGCGCCTCGCGCAGCGCGTGCACGTCGTGGCCGTCGATCACGCCCATGTAGGCGAGGTCGAGCTCCTCGAAGAAGAGGCCCGGGGCCCAGTAGGCCTTGATCGCCGACTTGATCTCCGGCCCGAGGCGCTCGATTCGGCGGCCGAGGCCGAGCGGCAGCTTGGTCAGCCGGTCCTCGACCCCCTCACGGGCGTGGTAGAGCCGCGGGTTGAGGCGAATCCGGTTGAAGTAGCGGGAGAGGGCGCCAACATTGGGTGAGATCGACATCCCGTTGTCGTTGAGCACGATCACCACCGGCGTCTGCAGCCCGCCGGCCGCGTGCAGCGCCTCGTAGGCGACGCCGCCGGTGAGGGCGCCGTCGCCGATCACGGCCGCGACCTTGCCGTCCTCGCCGATCCCCTTGCGCATCGCCTCCTTCAGCCCGACCGCGTAGCCGATCGAGGTCGAGGCGTGGCCGGCGCCCATGATGTCGTGCTCGGACTCGGTGATCGAGCAGAACGGGGCGAGGCCCTCGTACTGGCGGATCGTCGGCAGCTCCTCGCGGCGGCCGGTGAGGATCTTGTGCGGGTAGGACTGGTGGCCGACGTCCCAGAGCACCTTGTCGCGGGGCGAGTCGAGCAGGCTGTGGAGGGCGACGGCGAGCTCGCAGGTGCCGAGGTTGGCTCCGAAATGCCCGCCGATCTCGCCGATCGTGTCGATTATGTATGTGCGCATCTCCTGCGCCACCTGCTGCAGCTGCGCGTCGTCGAGCTCGTGCAGGTCGGCCGGCCCACCGATCCCCGGCAGCAGTGGCTCGCTGATCTCGTTCTCGTTGCCCTGAGTAGGGGGCGCTTCGCTCATTCGTTCCTCGTGAAGATGTAGTCCGCCACGCGGCTCAGGTCCTCGGTCTCGCCGTCGGCCTCGGCCAGCGCCGCCCGCGCCTTGGCGTGGGAATCGCCCGCCAGCTCGCGTGCCCGCTGCAGCCCGAAGAGGCTGACGTAGGTGAGTTTGCCATGTCGCTCGTCGCTTCCATGTGGCTTGCCGAGCTGCTCGTCGCTCTCGGTTACGTCGAGGATGTCGTCGACGATCTGGAACAGCACTCCCAGCTCGTCCGCAAAGCGACGGTAGGGCATTGTCTCATGTTCGCCGACCCCCTCGAGGATCAGTACGACGCCGACGCTGGCGGCGATCAATCGGCCGGTCTTCAGCGCGTGCAGGGCCCGCAGTCCCTCGGCGTCGGCCTCGTCGCCGATCACATCGACGTACTGGCCGCCGACCATGCCGTCGACCCCGGTCGCGCCGGCCAGCTCACGCAGGGCGGCGAGCACCCGCGCCGGATCGCCCGGCTGCTCGCAGAAGAGGCGCACCGCCTCGGCGAAGAGGCCGTCGCCGGCGAGGATCGCGACGTCCTCGCCGTACCTGACGTGGGAGGTCGGCTGGCCGCGACGGAGGTCGTCGTCGTCCATCGCCGGCAGGTCGTCGTGGATCAACGAGTAGGTGTGGATCAGCTCGATCGCGCAGGCGACCGGCAGGAAGCGCTCCGGGTCGGCGCCCAGGGCCCGGGCGGTCGCCAGCGCCAGCACCGGCCGCACCCGCTTGCCGCCGGCCAGCAACGAGTAGCGCATCGCCTCCTCCAGTCCGGCGGTCGGCGCCGCGGCCGAGAAACGCAGATGCTCCAGCGCCGCGTCGACCGAGTCGCGCAGGTCTTCGGGGTAGCTCAAGGCTGGTGCTGCTCGCGGGCTTGGCGGTTGGCCTCCTCGACCGCCTCGGCGGAGAGGTCGGCGGCCTCCGCGGCCAGCTCGGCGGCGCGCTCGTCGCTCGCCCCTTCACCGTCCAGCTCGGTCGCGATCTCCCGCAGCCGCGCGGCGATCTCCCGCAGCCGGTTGCCGCCGTCCTCGCTCATTTGGCCGGCTCCCGCTCGCGCACGATCGCGCCGAGGATGCCATTGATGAATTTCGGAGCGTCGGCGCCGCAGTACTCCTTGGCGATCTCGATCGCCTCGTTGATCGCCACCTCGTGCGGGGCCAATCCCTCCTCGATCTCATACAGCGCCACCCGCATCACGTTGAGGTCGAGCGGCGCGATGCGGTCGACTGTCCAGCCCTTGGCGTGGGCGGCGATCGTCTCGTCCAGCCCTTCGCGGTGCTCGTCGACGCCCTCGGCGAGTTCGCGGGTCAGCGGCCGCGCGTCGGCGATCAGCTCCTCCAGCGGCCGCCCGGTGACGTCCCGCTGGTAGCTGGCGAAGACGGCGTCGCGGCGTTGGTCGGATCTGCGCATCGGCCTATTCTCGCGCTTCCGGTGGATCGGACGCCGGGCGCGTCTAACGGAGAATCTCGACGAGCAGAACCCAGGCGTTGGCGACGGCGGCGACGATCGCCAGGACGATGCCGACGACTACCCAATACAGGCCACCGCCGGAGCCGGCGATGACGCTGACGGCGCCGATCAGGAACGGCACGGTGCCGATCCCACGCAGGGCCCAGCGGCTGACCACCCAGCCGGTCGGGACGTCGCCCAACTTGCGGTGGGTCGGCAGCCGGTAGATGACGACGGCGAGCACGAGGCTGGCGGCCAGCAGCTCGATCCCGAGCGCGGTCTCGCTCTGGCCGGGGAATCGAGACGAGGAGGACGGTCAGCAGCAGCAGGACCGTCTCCAGTGCCCGCTCGGGCAGGCCCTTGTAGCGGAGGATGCGCCACTCGCTCGCGTCGTAGGCGAACACTCAGGCTCGCGAGACGTACTCGCCCTTGCGCGTGTCGACCCGGATCGTCTCGCCCTCCTCGATGAAGAGCGGCACCTGGATCGTCACCCCCGACTCCAGCGTCGCCGGCTTGTTGCCGCCGCCCGAGGCGGTGTCGCCCTTGAGGCCGGGGTCAGTCTGGGTCACCTTCATCTCGATCGTGCTCGGCACCTGCACGTCGCTCGCCTGCTCGTCGACGAACAGCACCTCGACGTCGGCGTTCGGCAGCACCCACTGCATCGAGTCGCCCAGCGTCGCGGTGGGGATCTCGATCTGCTCGTAGTCGCGGCTGTCCATGAAGACCGCCGCCTCGCCGGAGTCGTAGAGGAACTGCATCTTTCGCGATTCGGTCCGGACCGGCCGGAACTTCTCGCCGGCGCGGAAGGTTTTGTCGATCACCGAGCCGTCCTCGATCCGCCGCAGCTTGGTCCGCACGAAGGCGCCGCCCTTGCCCGGCTTGACGTGCTGGAACTCGATGATCTTCCAGATCTTGCCGTCGATCTCGATATGGGTGCCGTTCTTGAACTGGTTGGTGCTGATCAAGGCGTGGGTCTCTCCTGGTGGTCGCTGCGGGCGGCTTCCTGAAGCCTAGTAGCCCCATCGCCGGCGGTGCTGGTCGTCAGCGTCGCGGCGGCGCCGCCGGTGAGGACGCGGCGGGCCAGGCGCGGGGCGAGGATGCGGGCAACCGCGGCCAGCGCGTAGGGGCGCGGGACGTAGCGCTCGGCCTTGCCGCCGGGGCCGGCCTCATAGATCGCCTCGGCCACCTTGGCGGGCGTCGAGACGATCCAGCGGGTCAGGGCCTTCTCGCGCAGCTCCGTCGCCGGGAAGCCGGGGGTGGCGACGAAGCCGGGCAGGACGACGCCGACGTGGACGCCGTGGGGCTTCTCCTCGGCGTAGAGCGAGTCGGTCCAGCCGATCAGGGCGAACTTGCTGGCCGAGTAAGCGCCTGAGCCGGCGCGTGAGACGCGGCCAGCGGTGCTGGCGACGTTGACGATCGCACTCGGGGCCGAGGTGCGCAGCAGCGGCAGTAGCTCCTCGGTGAGCCGGACGACGGCGTCGAAGTTGAGCTCCATGTGGCGCTGGACGTGCGGGTGGCCGGTCTCGGCGAAGCTGCCGCGCCAGGCGGCGCCGGCGTTGTTGACGAGCAGCTGCAGCTTGCCGGCGTGGTGGGCCTCGAGGTGGGCGCGCAGGCGCTGGGGCGCGTCGGCCGCGGTCAGGTCGAGCGCCAGGTAGGTCGTCCGGCAGGGCAGCGAATCGGCCAGCGAGCGCAGCAGCTCCTCGCGGCGGGCGACCAGGACCAGCTCGGTCCCGGGCTCGCGGGAGAGTCTGATCGCCGTCGCCTCGCCGATCCCGGTCGACGCGCCGGTGACGAGAGCGACCCCCATTGGCGAAAGATTATTCATCCGCGGCGACGTGTCCGAGTTTTCGCGCGCATGTGGCAGCAAAAGTGCAAAAGCTCGGACACGCCGGGGGCGGCTTGCAAGGATTGCGGGCATGGAGAGTTCAGCCTCAAGCCACGGGTCCCGCCTCGGCGCCGCCCGACGCGAGGGTGAGCGGGTGACGCCGCTGGAGCTCTTCTTCGACCTCGTCTTCGTGCTCGCGATCACCCAGTGCACGGCGCTGATGGCCGCCGACCCGACCTGGTCGGGGCTGCTGCAGGGCCTGCTGGTACTGGGCGTGCTCTGGTGGGCCTGGGTCGGCTACGCCTGGCTGACCAGCGTCATCGATCCCGAGGAGGGGGCGGTGCGGCTGGTCATCTTTGCGGCGATGGCGTCGCTGCTGATCGCCGCCCTCTGCGTTCCCGACGCGTTCGGCGGCCTGGCGCTCACCTTCGCCCTCGCGATCGGGTTCTTCCGCGTCGCCCACATCGCCCTCTTCATGCTCGCCAGCCCCGACGACGATGCTCTGCGCCACTCGGTGCTGGGGCTCGCCGCCAGCACCGCCGTTGCCGTGCTGCTGCTGGCCGCCGCCTCGCTCTTCGACGGTCTCGCCCAGGGGGCGCTGTGGGCGCTGGCGCTGCTGCTCGACATGGCCGGGCCGTACTTCTTCGGCACCGACGGCTGGAAACTGGTCCCGGGCCACTTCGCCGAGCGGCACGGGTTGATCCTGATCATCGCCCTCGGCGAGTCGATCGTCGCGATCGGGGTCGGCGCCGCCGGCGTCCTCGACTTTGGGATGGGCGTGGTCGCGGTCCTCGGGGTGAGCCTGGCCGCGGCGCTCTGGTGGACCTACTTCGACGTGGTGGCGTTGATCTCGGCCCGAAGACTCAGCGAAGCGCCGGTCGGCCGGGTCCAGAACGCGCTCGCCCGCGACTCCTACTCCTACATCCACCTGATCCTGATCGCCGGGATCGTCCTCGTCGCGCTCGGCTTGAAGACGACGATCGGCCACGCCGACGAGCACCTCCACGACGTGCCGGCCTTCGCTCTGCTCGGCGGCGTCGCGTTTTACCTGATCGGCCTCGTCGCCTTCCGCCTGCGCCACGTGCAGACGCTCAACCGCCACCGCCTCGGGCTGGCGATCGCGCTGCTGATCTTGGTCCCGGTCGCCACCGCGATCCCGGCCTGGACGAGCCTGGCAATCGTCGTTCTGCTGGTCTGGGCGATGATCGCCTTCGAGCATCGCGGCTATGGCCCGAGCCGGGACCAGCTGCGCCGCGAAGCCTCTCCCGCGCATCAAGAACCCGCCTGACAAGGCGGACAAAAGTACGAGAAGGCATACTTGCATGCGATTTGAGCACCCCTGACCTTCTCGACAAGCTGCTGCGCGTCGGAGCCCCCTCGGGCTACGAGGCCCCTGCCGCGGAGATCTGGCGCGAGGCCGCGGGCTTCGCCGAGCTCTCCAGCGACGGCCTCGGCTCCTCGATCGCCCGCGTCGGCGACGCCGCGCCGCTGTTCGCCGTGGTCGGCCACATCGACGAGATCGGCCTGATCATCACCCACATCGACGAGAAGGGCTTCCTCTGGTTTGCCCCGATCGGCGGCTGGGATCCACAGATCCTGGTCGGCCAGCGGGTCGAGGTTCGCGGCAAGAACGGTCTCGTCCCCGGGGTCGTCGGCCGCAAGCCGATCCACCTGCTCGAGGCCGACCAGCGCAAAAAGGTCGTCGAGCTGAAAGGCATGCACGTCGACATCGGCGCCGATGGCCGCGACGAGGCGGCGAAGCTGATCCGCGTCGGCGACCCGGTCGTGATCGCCGCCGAGCCGGTGGCGGTCGCCGGCGAGCGGCTCGTCTCCAAGTCGATGGACAACCGCCTCGGCGCCTACGTGGCGCTGGAGAGCCTGCGCCGCTGCGTTGACGGCGAGGGCCCCGGCGGCTCCTTCGCCGCAGTCGCCGCCGTGCAGGAGGAGATCGGCCTGTTCGGTGCCCGCACCGCCGCCTTCGAGGTCCGTCCCGACCTCGCCGTCGCGGTCGACGTCACCCACGCCACCGACGCCCCCGGCGTCGACGAGAAGGAGATCGGCAGCCACCCGCTTGGCTCCGGCCCGGCGATCGGCCGCGGCTCCACCCTCTCCCCCAAAGTCTTCGAGCTGCTGGTCGAGACCGCCGAAGCCGAGGGCATCGAGTACTCGATCAGCGCCAGCGGCCGCGGCACCAGCACCGACGCCGACGTCCTGCAGATCTCCCGCTCCGGGATCCCGACCGGCCTGGTCTCGATCCCCCTGCGCTACATGCACTCGCCAGTCGAGATGGTCGACCTGCGCGACGTCGAGGCCACGGTCAATCTGTTGGCGGCTTTCGGCTCCCGGCTCAAAACCGACGTCGACCTCAGCCGCTAGCGCTACTCGACGAGCGTCAGCTCTTTCGGCAGCGTGCTGAGGTTGCGGTAGCCGTCCTCGGCGACGACGACGAAGTCCTCGATCCTCACGCCGAGCTTGCCGGGCAGGTAGATCCCCGGCTCGACCGTGACGACTTCGTTCGGGGCGAGGAGGTCGTCGGATTTGGGCGAGAGCCGCGGCCCCTCGTGGACCTCGAGGCCGACGCCGTGGCCGAGGCCGTGGCCGAAGCGCTCGCAGTGGCCGGCCTCGTCGATGATCTTGCGGGCGACGGCGTCGACGTCCTCGCCGGTGACGCCGGCCTTGACGGCCTCCAGCGCGGCGAGCTGGGCTTGGAGGACGACTTCGTAGACGCCCCTTCCCTCTTCGCCGGGATCACCCGTGGCGTAGGTGCGGGTGCCGTCGGAGCAGTAGCCGTCGAGCTGGGCCCCCAGGTCGAAGACGACCAGCTCGCCGCGGCCGATCTCGCGCTCGCCGGGCTCGGCGTGCGGCAGGGCACCGTTGGGGCCGGCGGCGACGATCGCTGGAAAGGATGGATCGCCGCCGAGCTCGCGGATCCGTGCTTCGGCGGCGCGGGCGACGTCGCGCTCGCTGCGGCCGGCGAGGCCGCGCTCGACGCTCCAGAGCCAGACCTCGTCGGCCAGCTTCGAGGCCTCGGCGATCGCCGCCAGCTCGCCCTCGTCCTTGACCCGCCGCAATCCCTCGACGCTGCTACCGGCGGCGACCGGCTCGACGCCCTCGGCGAGTTTGCCTCTCAGTTTTTCCAGGGTCCGGACAGGGAGGTGGTCGTCCTCGATCCCGACCCGCCCCTCGAGGCGCTCGGCGATCGCGGCGAGCCAGTCGCCCTGCACGGTGATCGGCTCCCAGCCCTCGACCTCGGCCGCGGCACGCTCGGTGTAGCGGAAGTCGGTGAAGAAGAAGCGGATGCCGGGGCCGCAGACACATGCTCCATTGGTGCCGGTAAAGCCGGTCAGATAGCGAACGTTGGTCAGGTCGGTGACCAACATCCGGTCGAGCTCGCGCTCGGCCAGGACCCGCTCCAGGCGCTCGCCGCGACCGCGCATCAGGCGCTCGAGCCCAGCTCTCCGGCCAGCAGCTCCAGCGCCTCGCGATACCCCTCGGCGCCCTTGCCGGAGATCTTCGCCAGGACCAGGCCGTCGAAGACCGAGAGCTTGCGCCAGTCGTCCCGCGCATCGACGTCGGAGAGATGGACCTCCACCGCCGGCAGGCCGGCGACGTCGAGGGCATCGGCGATCGCGCGGCTGTAGTGGGTCCAGGCGCCGGCGTTGATGATCGCCGCGTCGCCGAGGTCGGGCAGCCGGTGCAGGTATTCGACGAACTCGCCCTCGTGGTTGGTCTGGAAGAAGATCGGTTCGAGCCCGAGCGCCCGCGCCCAGTCGGAGATCTGGTGTTCGAGCTCGCTCAGCGATTTGCCGCCGTAGAAGGACGGGTCGCGGCGCTCGAGGATGTTGAAGTTGACGCCGTGCAGGACGGCGACGCGGTTGGTGGTGGTGCTCATTCGTACAACTCTTCCACGGCCGCCCTGACGGCGTCTGGCTCGACCAGCTGGCCCACCCGGGGTTTACCGGGCTCCGAGAGCAGGACGAAGCCGACGCCTGCCGCGGTGCGCTTCTTGTCGTGCTGAAGGGCTTCGACCGTTCCATCGATCCAGGTGTCCCGATCTGATTCAGCTTGAGCCCGAACCGGAACCCCATGGCGAAGGAGAATTGCTTCGACTTCGTCCCGTAACTCCGGTGCGTCTGAGAGGCGGAGAGCCGCGAGTAGCCCAAGGGCGACGGCATCGCCATGGCGGTAGCCGGTGTAGGCACTGACCGCCTCGAGCGCGTGTCCCACGGTGTGGCCCAGGTTGAGCACGTGCCTCAGGCCTCCGTCCCGCTCGTCGGCGGCAACGATCTCGTTCTTGTAGCGAGCGCAGGCGAAAACGATGTCATCCAGCTCGACCGGGTCGAGCTTCTCGACGCTCCGCACTCGCTCCCACAGGGACCCGCCTGCAAGCAGACCGGTCTTCAACGCCTCCACGAATCCAGCCGCGAGGTCCTCGGGAGGCAGGGTGGTGAGCGTCTCCGTGTCGGCCAGTACGGCAGCCGGCAGGTGGTAGGCGCCGGCGTAGTTCTTTCCCATCGGCAGATCGACGCCAGTCTTGCCGCCGTAGGCGGAATCGACCTGGGCGACCAGCGTGGTCGGCACCTGGACCACCGATACGCCGCGCTGGTAGAGGTGGGCGCAAAGGCCGGCGAGGTCACCGACGACCCCACCGCCGAGGGCGACGACGTGGTCCTCGCGGGTCATCTCGGCCTCCGAGAGCCTTTCGAGGACACTCGCCGCTTCCTCCATCGACTTCGCTCCCTCGCCAGGCGGAACCTCGACCCGAGCGGCAATGGGCTCAATACGGTCGCCGTAGAGCGACATCGTCGTCCGGTCCGCCACCAAGAAGCGGCGGCCCTCCAGTGGCCACCACCCGGCCCCGAGCAGCCCCCGCCCGACCAGTACCGGGTACTCACCCGACTCGCTCGCCGCCCACAGCAGTTTCGTCCCGGCCGGTAGGTCGGGCAAGGCTTGGATCGCCGGCAGCGCCCTCTCGACGATCGCCCTGTCGCCCATTGGCACGACGGCGTCGGCGAGCTCCTCGTAGAGCGGCAGGCGCTCGGCCAGCAGTTGTTCGACGTCCTCGGCGCTGGTCGCCAGCGGGCGGTCGGAGTGGGCGATCCGGCGCCAGGACTCGCGCGGGTCGACCTGCAACCAGACGACGACGTGACGGTCCAGGGCGGCGCGGATGCGCTCGGAGAGGACGCTGCCGCCGCCGAGCGCGATCGCGCCTCCGTCGGCCCGCTCCAGCAGGCCGCCGACGACCTCGGCCTCGCGGACGCGGAAGCCCTCCTCGCCCTCGCGCTTGAACGCCTGCTTGAGCGGCACGCCGAACTCGGCTTCCATCAGCGAGTCGATCTCGGTCGTCTCCAGGCCGGCGCGGCGGGCGGCGGCCAGGGCCGTGCTCTTGCCAGCCCCCATGAAGCCGATGAAGACGATCGCGGGCTTCATCGGACTAGCCGCGGAAGTCGATGCGCTGCTTGTAGGCGGCGACCGCGGCGAGCACGTCGTCGATGTGGTCGCCGCCGAACTTCTCGCGGTAACAGCGGGCGAGGGTCAGGCAGACCATCGCCTCGGCAACGACGGCGGCGGCGGGGACAACGGTCGAGTCGGTCCGCTCGCGCAGCGCCTGCGCCGGCTCCTTGGTCTCGGTGTCGACCGAGCGCAGCGGCTTGGTCAGGGTCGAGATCGGCTTGATCGCCGCCCGCACCGAGAGCGGCAGGCCGTTGGTCATCCCGCCCTCGAGGCCGCCGGCGTGGTTGGTCTCGCGGTAGTAGCCGCGCTCCTCGGACCAGAAGATCTCGTCGTGGGCCTCCGAGCCGGGCCGGCCGGCGACGTCCCAGGCTTCGCCGATCGCAACGCCCTTGACCGACTGGATCGAGGCGACGGCACCGGCGAGGCGACCGTCGAGGCGGTCTTCCCAGGAGATGTGGGAGCCGAGCCCGGGGACGAGCCCGAAGGCGAGGACCTCGAAGCTGCCGCCGAGGCTCTCGTTCGCCTTGCGCAGGCGGTTGATCTCGGCGACCATCGCCTTGCTGGCCTCGGCGTCGAGGCAGCGGACGGGGTCGTCGTCGACAGCGGCGAAGTCGGCGGGGGCCAGGTCCTGTCGCTCCGGCGCTTTGACCGAGGCGATCTGGAGCACGTGGCTGTGCACCTCGACTCCGAGCGCGCTGAGGAAGCCGCGGGCGAGGGTGCCGGCGGCGACGCGGGCGGCGGTCTCGCGGGCGCTGGCGCGCTCGAGGACGTTGCGGATGTCGTCGTGGCCGTATTTCTGGGCGCCGACCAGGTCGGCGTGCCCGGGCCGGGGCAGGTGCACCTGGTCGGGAGCGAAGCCCTCGACCGGCCACGGGTTCATCCGCTCCTCCCAGTTGGCGTAGTCGCGGTTGGCGACGAGCACGGCGATCGGGCTGCCAAGCGTGCGCCCGTGGCGGACACCGGAGCGGATCTCGACGGTGTCGGTCTCGATCCGCATCCGGCCACCGCGGCCGTGGCCGAGCTGGCGCCGGGCCATGTCGCGGTCGAGCGCCTCGCGGTCGAGCTCGAGGCCGGCGGGCATGCCCTCGACGATCGCGACCAGGCCCGGCCCGTGCGACTCGCCTGCGGTGGTGAAACGGAACGTGGTCATGAGCCGTCTAGGCTATCGGCGAGTCGTGCGACGAGTTGAACCGCCCATAGCCGGCACAACTCATCGCACGGCGGTCAACCGCGGGCGGCGGTGCGCATGACGTCCAGCGGTGGCTCGAGTCCGGTCCAGATCCGCAGCGAGAGGGCGCCCTGCTGGACGAGGATCTCGAGGCCGTCGATGACCGTCGCCCCGGCCGCGCCGGCGGCGCCGAGCAGCGCCGCCGAGCCCTCGCCGTAGACCATGTCGACGACGAGCTGGCCGGGAACGAAGCCGGCGGCGTCGAGCGGCAGCTCCTCGAAGGGGTCCTCGCCGCCGAGCCCGACGCTGGTCGTGTTGACGATCAGGTCGTACTCGGCTTGGGCCGGGGCGGCGACCGCCTTCCCCCCCAGATCGGCGCAGAGCGCTTCGGCGCGGGCGGCGGTGCGGTTCCAGACATCGACCCGTGCCCCCTCGCCGACCAGCGCCCAGATCGCGGCGCGGGCGGCGCCGCCGGCACCGAGGACCAGAGCGCGGGCGTCGAGCGGCGTGCTCGGCAGCGCCGCCAGCAGGCCGCCGGCGTCGGTGTTCTCTGCGGCGATCCCGCCCTCCGCGTCCGGCCCTCCGTCGGGCCCGATCTCCGCCCCGCCGAAGACGAGCGTGTTGGCGGCGCCGATCTCCCGCGCGGCGTCGCTGGGGACACCGGCCAGGGCCAGCGCCGCCTCCTTGTGGGGGATCGTCACGTTGGCACCGGCGAAACCCGCGGCCGCCATCTCCCCCACCCGCGCCGCGAAGTCAGCCGGCGCCACCTCGATCGCCTCGTAGCTCCAGTCGTCAAGCCCCAGCGCCGCCAGGGCCGCGCTCTGCATCGCCGGCGAACGCGAGTGCGCGACCGGGAAGCCGATCACCGCCAGCCGCGGCACCTCTATTCCCCGCAGGTCGTCGGCTCGTTGCCGCCGTTGGCTTCGCGCGCCTTGTTGTAGGCGGCGACGTCCGCTTCGAATTCGTCTTCCGTGGCGGAGAAGGCCAGCACGCCGCAGGTGTTCGGCTTGTTGACGTAGAAGATGAAATCGCTCTTGGCAGGGTGGGCGGCGGCCTGGATCCCGTCGAGGCCGGGGCTGTTGATCGGCCCCGGCGGCAGGCCGACGTTCTCGCGCGTGTTGTAGGGCGAGTCGATGCCGAGCTCCGATTCGGTCAGCGGCTTCGTGTAGTTGCCGGTGGCGAAGCGGATCGTCGCGTCGATCCCCAGCGGCATCCCATCTTTCAGGCGGTTGTAGATCACCGAGGCGACCAGCTTGCGCTGCTTGGCGATCCCCGCCTCGCGCTCGATCATCGAGGCGATGATGAGGACGTCGAAGACGGTCAGGTTCTTCGACTTCGCGAAGCCCAGGTCGACTTTCTTGATCTGCCGCTTGAAGTCCTTCAGCTGCAGCTCGACCAGGTCGGCGACCGGCGCCTTCGGCTTCAGTTCGAAGGTGTTGGGGAAGAGGAAGCCCTCGAGGTCCTTGCCGCCCTTGCCGCCGTAGTCGGCCGGGTCGAGGTACTTCGACTTGATCGTCTTCTTCGTGTAGCTGCCGGGGACGCCGTCTTCCTCGACCAACTGCGCCGCCTGCGAGCGCGTGTAGCCCTCGGGGATCGTCACCGTCGTCACCCGCTTGACCGGTGGCGTCGAGAGCGCCTCGATCGCGTCTCCGTAGGACATCCCCTTGGCGAGGGTGAAGCTGCCGGCGTACAGCGAGGAGCGCTTGCCCTCGAGCGTGACCCGGATCTGGAACAGCGTCGAGCTGTCGATCACGCCCTTCTCGCCGAGCAGGTCACCGACTTCGCTGACGCTCGAGCCTTTCGGGACCTGGACCTGGACCTGACCGGAGCCGTCGCCGTGGAAGGGCTGGAAGAGCGCGATCAGGAACCAGGCGATCAGGACCAGGACGATCACGCCGGCGATGCGGAAAGGGTGGCGTCGCAGGCGCCCGATGGCGGTTGCGGCACCGCCACCGCGGCCGCCGTCGCCACCGCGGCCGGCGCGACGGCCTCGGCCGCCGGCACGCACCTTGGCTGGGTCGCCCTCGTCGCCCCAGATGTCGGCGTCGGGTGGCGGCGGAGGCTCCGCCTCCCAGCTCTGCTCGATCGGCTGTTCGGGGGCCGGTGTCGGGGTGGGATCGGCGGCGCTCGCCGCGGCGGCGCCAGCTGCTGCGGCCGCGGATGGAGCCTCGGCGCGCGACTCCGCGGCGCGCGGCTCCGATTTAGGCGGCACCGGCTCAGTCGACTTCGACTTCGGCTCCGAGGGGTCGGCGGAAGGCGTCTCGATGGGCTCGGGATCCTCGTCCCAGAACTCCTGCTCCGGGGTTCGCGGCGGGGGTGGTGGCTCTGCCGGAGGCTCCGGCGCAGGGGGCCGCTGCTTGGCCGCTTCCTTCTCGCTGCGCTTGGCCTCGCGCTTGCGGCGCTTCTCTTCGCGCTCGAGGCGCCGCTGCTCGCGCTCGAGGGCAGCGGGGTCCTGCGGATCGGCGAACGGGTCGCCGTTTTTCCAGTCGTCGCTCATGCCTAGCTTCCTTCCTTCCCCGCCAGGCCGGCGAGATATGCCTCGAGTAGGTGAGCCGCCGCGAGCGAGTCGCGGGCGGCGCTGGCGCCGGCACGGCGGCTGGCATCGGCCATCCGGGTCGTCAGGCGCTCGTCGTAGGTGTCGACGGGAATGCTCAGCATCGCTTCCAGTTCGGCGCAGAAGCTGCGCGCCAGCGCCGCCTGGCTGCCCTCCTCGCCGCTCAGGTGCAGCGGCAGGCCGACGACCACGCGCTCGACGTCGTGCTCGGCGACGAGCTCGGAGACGGCGCGCGGCTCGGGCGGCTCGATTACCGGCAACGGCGTCGCCAGGGTGCCGCTCGGATCCGAGATCGCGCAGCCGATGCGCACCGTGCCGTGGTCGAGCGCCAGCACCCGCATCGAGCTCAGCCGAGCTCCCGCTCGATCGCCGAGCGCGCCGTCGCCAGCGCCTCGTCGAGCTTCGCAGGGTCCTTGCCGCCCGCCTGGGCCATGTCGTCGCGACCGCCACCGCCACCGCCGACAACCGCGGCGGCCGCGCGGACCAGTGCCGCGGCGGAGAGTCCCTTCGCGACCGCCTCCTGACTGGCCAGCGAGACCAGCGCGACCTTGTCGCCGCTGCCGGCGCCCAACAGCAGGACCGAGGCGCCGCCGAGGGAGGACTGGACGCGGTTGGCGAGGTCGAGCAGCTGCTTCTGGTCGCCGAGCTCGGTGGCCGCGACGACGACGCTGACACCGCCGAGCTCGCTGGCCGATCCGACCAGGCGCTTGGCTTCCTCGCCGAGCATCTGCCTCTGCGCCTGCTCGGCGCCGGCGCCGGCCTCTTTCAGCTTCTCGGCCGCGCGGCGGGCGCCGCCGAGCGGGTCCTGGGCGCTGCCGAGCAGCTCGCCGGCCTCGTGCAGCTCGGCCTCGCGCTCGCGGAAGAAGTCAATGGCAGCGGGTCCGGAGATCGCCTCGATCCGGCGCACGTTGGCAGCGCTGGAGCCCTCTGAGGAGATCTTGAAGATCCCGACCTCGGCGGTGTTGGCGACGTGGGTGCCGCCGCAGAGCTCGCGGGAGACGGCGTCGACCTCGACCACCCGCACCCACTCGCCATATTTCTCGCCGAACAGGGCCATCGCCCCGAGCTTCTCGGCCTCGGGCCGCTCCATTTCCAGCCAGCGCACCGGCCGGCTCGCCTTGATCCACTCGTTGACCCGGTCCTCGACCGCGCGCAGGTCCTCGGGTCCGAGCGCCTGGCCGTGGGTGAAGTCGAAGCGCAGCTTGTCTGGGCGGACGGCGGAGCCGGCCTGGCGAACGTGGGTACCGAGGCGCTCGCGCAGCGCCGCGTGGAGGAGGTGGGTAGCGGTGTGGTTGCGCATCGTTGCGTGGCGCGTCTCGCGGTCCACCTCGGCCTCGACGGCGACGCCGGGCTCGATCGCGGCCCCGCCCGACTCGACCTCAAGTGCCTGGTCGTCGCCGACCCGGTAGACGTCGACGATCCTGGCTTCCTCGCCACCCCAGCGCAGCACACCGGAGTCGGCGACCTGGCCGCCGCCCTCGGCGTAGAAGGGGCTCTCCTCCAGCTTGACCAGGGCGCGGCCGTTGTCGCCCTGGACGGCGGCGAGGCCAGTCGAGACGCGCAGAGTCTCGTAGCCGACGAAGCGGGTCGGCGGCGCCGCCGAGGCGAAGGCGATCACCTTCTCGTGGCTGTCCTCGGAGCCGTGCGCGGTGGCGGCGCCGACGCGGGCGCGCTGGCGCTGTTCCTCCATCAGCTCCTGGAAGCCGGAGTCGTCGACCGCGAGGCCCTCCTCGGCCAGCAGCTCCTTGGTCAGGTCGTAGGGGAAGCCGTAGGTGTCGTGCAGCTTGAAGGCATCGGCCGCGTCGATCCAGGAGGTCCCCGCTTCCTTGGCCTCGGCGACCAGGCGCTGCAGCAGCTCGGTGCCGCGCTCCAGCGTGCGCCCGAAGCTCTCCTCCTCGTCGTTGACCCAGCGGGCGATCGTCTCGCGCTCGGCGACCAGCTCCGGGTAGGCGTCCCCCATCAGCTCGATCGTGCGCTCGGCGAAGCGGCCGAGCCAGGGCGACTCCAGGCCGAGCGAGTTGCCCTGCTGGATCGCCCGGCGCATGATCCGCCGCAGGATGTAGCCGCGGTCCTCGTTGGAGGGGACGACGCCGTCGGCGAGCAGGAAGGTGGCGCCGCGGGCGTGGTCGGCGACGATCCGCATCGCCCGGGTCACCCGTTCGCCCTCCTCGTAGCCGTGGCCGGAGAGCTGCTCGGCGAGGTCGATCAGCGGCCGCACGTGGTCGGTCTCGTAGACCGAGGGGACGTCCTGGAGGATCGCCGCCATCCGGTCGAGTCCCATGCCGGTGTCGATGTTGCGGCTGGGCAGCTCCGTGAGGCTGCCGTCCTCGTGCAGGTCGTAGCTCATGAAGACGTGGTTCCAGAACTCGAGGAAGCGGTCGCTGTCGTCGCCGGGGCGCTCGCCGGCGGCGCCGAAGGCCTCACCGCGGTCGAGGTAGAGCTCCGAGCAGGGGCCGCAGGGGCCGGTCGGCCCGCCCTGCCAGAAGTTGTCCTCGCGGCCGAGGCGGACGATCCGCTCTTCGGGGACGCCTATGGCGCCCCAGAGTTCGATCGCCTCCTCGTCGGGCCCGAGCCCGAGCTCCTCGTCGCCGCCGAACACGGTGACCCAGATCCGCTCGGGATCCATCCCGAACCCCTGGGTCGAGAGCTCCCAGCCCCAGGGGATCGACTCCTCCTTGAAGTAGTCGCCAAAGCTCCAGTTGCCGAGCATCTCGAAGAAGGTGAGGTGGCGGGCCGTGTTGCCGACCTCCTCGATGTCGGTAGTGCGGAAGCATTTCTGGACGTCGGTCAGGCGCGGTGCCGGCGGCTGTTCGCGGCCGAGGAAGTAGGGCTTGAAGGGCTGCATCCCGGCGGTCGTGAGCAGCACCGTGGGGTCATGGACGGAGGGCACCAGCGACGCCGAGGGGACCACCTTGTGGCCGCGTTTCTCGAAGAAAGTGAGGTAGGTGTCGCGGATCTCCTGGGCCTTCATTGTTAGGGAGCCTAAATATTCCGCAGACAAAATGGGAGGGCGCCCTCGCAGAGGGCGCTGCGGGGGCTCAGGCGGCGGCCGCGATCGTGCCGTGGCCGACGATCGTCTCGCCCTCCAGCAGGACCGCGGTCTGGCCCGGAGAGGCGCCGGCGAACTCCTCGCCCAGCTCGACCTCGAGCGCCTTGTGGCGGCCCGGGTCGGCGCTGCCGATGCTGGCGGGCAGCGGGCGCGAGCGGTAGCGCAGGCGGACGGCGTCGACGCGAGCGCCCTCGCGGTGGAGGACGGCGTCGCAGACGCTGACATGGTGGGTGACCAGCTCGTCGCGGGTGCCGACCGTGACCGTGTTGGTGACCGCGTCGGTGGCCAGCACATAGGCGGGCGCGTTGAGGGAGACACCGGTGCCGCGGCGCTGGCCGACGGTGAAGTTGTGGTGGCCCGGGTGGCTGCCGACGGCGCGACCCGAACTGTCGAGCACGTCGCCCTCGCGGTCCTCGAGGCCGCCGTGGCGGCGCAGGAAGCCGCGCTTGCCCTGGCCGGCGAGGAAGCAGAGGTCCTGGCTCTCGGCCTTCTTGGCGACCGCGAGGCCGTGGCGCGCGGCGATCGCGCGGACCTCGGGCTTGGTCAGCTCGGTCAGCGGGAAGCCGAGCCGGCCGAGCAGCTCCGGGGGGAGCGCCGCCAGCATGTAGCTCTGGTCCTTGGCCGGGTCGGCGCCGGCGGCGAGCAACGGCCCGTCCTCGTCCTCGACGATGCGGGCGTAGTGGCCAGTCAGCAGCCGCGATGCGCCCAGTCGCTCGGCGAGATCGATCATCGCCGCCAGCCGCACTTCGCCGTTGCAGAGGATGCAGGGGTTGGGCGTCTTGCCGTCGGCGTAGCCGGAGACGAAGCGGTCGACGACGCGGCGGCGGAAGTCCTGCTCGAGGTCGAGGGTGAAGTGCGGCATCCCCAGCGAGAGGGCAAGCTCGCGGGCGCCGATCACGGCCTCCGGCGAGCAGCAGGCCTTGGTCCCGTCAGTCTCGGGGTCGGCCCAGAGCTTGACGGTGATGGCGATGACGTCGGCACCGCGCTCACGCTCCAGCAGCGCGGCGACGGCGCTGTCGACGCCGCCGGACATGGCGACGGCGACGCGCTCGGGGGCAGCAGTTGGGGTCCTCGCGAGCGCCAAAGGAAGGCCGGAGCCTGCGGCAGCGCTGAGGCCGCGGTGGAGGGCGTCGCTGGCGAGTTGGGCGGCGTGGCGCTTAGCCGGGATCAGGCCCCCCAGCAGCGCTTCGACGCCGTCGATGCTGAGGCGCGCAGCGTCAAGCACGGGTGCCCCGTCGATCGCCTCGGCAACCGCGGCGGTGGCAGCGACCATCGCCCCGCAGCCCTCGGCATCGAAGCTGACCGCGGTGATCCGCCCGTCCTCGACCCGGAAGGAGATCCGCGAGAGGTCGCCGCAGGCAGCGCCACCAGCGGCGCCGGTGAAAGCGTCGTCCGCTGCCGGCCCGCGCCGCGAGGTGTCGCTCAGGTAATGCTCGAAGTGCTCTCGGTCCATGTGTTGAAGAGTAGAGGCAGGCTGCGGGCCCGGAGCGCCTGGGGAGCACCGCCGAGGTCAGCGCGACGCTCGCAGGGTCAGGCCGATATGACAAGGCGCAGCGCAGGTCGGCAACCACCTCATCGGGTTCGTCCCGCAGCTGCAGCCAGGTGACCCGGGTGGTCCGCCAGCCCTCGGCGAGGAGGATGCGGTCACGCTTGCGATCGGACTGGAAAGCACGATTGGTGCGGTGCACGGCGCCCCCGTCGAGCTCGGCGATTAAGCGCTGGCGGTCCCAGATCGCGTCGGCCTCGAAGAACCGGCCGCGCGCCGAGAGCGTCGCGTTGAGGCGCGGCCGCGCCAGAGCATGGGCATCGAGCAGGGCGACGAAGGCCTCCTCGAAGTCGTTACGGGTGATCCCTGTGGGTTCCTTCGACGCGATCAGAGCACACAGGGTCGCCACACCCCTGTGCCCCGGGTACCGCGCTACGAGGTTTCCCACCGAGAGCGAGCCCCACAGCCGCCGCACTTCGAGCTCGTGAAACGCCCGTTCGACCTGCCGCTGCGTCGATACGGCCGCGAGGTCGAAGACCGTCCGCGCCGCCGTCGTGACCGGAATCCCTTCATGGATCGTCATCTCGTCGGGCGGCAGGAGGATGCGGTGGGCGAGGAGGCCTGGCCGTCCGCGAACGAAACCGGGCCGGCTCACTTCCGGTTCGGTTGGCGCGAGAGGGACCATTCGCCAAAGCTGCCCGGCGGAGCGATGACTCAACGCGGCATCCGGCCCGAAGGCAAGCGCCGCAGCCATCCAACTCGCGTGGACTCCATCTGCTCGATGTCCAACTGCGTAGACGCCGTCGTGTAGCCGATGCAGATGGCCGCGACCGAGCCGCCCTTCCACCTGCCGCTTCGTCAAGCCCAACTGGCCGAGCTGCCACCTCGCGACCACGCCGTGCTGCCGCTCGGCCAACTCAGCCACCGTCCGATCTCGAGCCACAGCATCCACTCAACCGTCCACCCGAGGTCGAGGAGTGCATATTCCCCCTACTGCGTGGCTTTTGCACCCCTCGGCGAGCATCCATCCGAGGTTGGCGAGGCGCCATGCACCCGTGGGACGCGCTTCGTGCCGAGTTCGTCAACGGAGCGCAAAAAAAGGCCCCAGCCCGCCGTTGCCGCCTCTGGCTTTGATCCCTTCAAATGAAGGTGGGTGCCTGATCCCGACCCCAAGAGGCCATGGATACGGTGGCTCCCGCGCCGTTTGTGTTGGGTCAAACGGTGAGACGGCTCTCGTACGGGCTCGAGCCTTGGCTCAAAGTTACCACCGCCACCTCAACGCCTGCCTCGCCTCGGGCGAGAGGCGCTCCGGGGTCAGTCGTCGAGGTTGGAGAGATGCCACTCGGCCTCGCTCCAGCGGTCGGCCGGGACCCGCAGGGCGATGTCGCCGCGCCCGTAGCGGTCCAGTGGCCAGTCCGACGTGAGCACCGCCTCGATTCCGGCCTCGACCAGCGCCTGGTGCCAGGCGCGCGCCGTCCTCACTTCGCCGAAGTCGCGCACGACCTCCCAGCTATCGAAGCTGGGATCGTCGACGTAGATCGGCGTCTGCCCGGGTCCAGGGCCCGGGCGCCACTTGCGTGGAAGCCAGTCCCGGAGACCCATCTCAGTGGCCGGCGAGCTTGCGTTTGTGGATCGCGACGCCGAGGTCGCGCAGCTGCGCCTCTTCGACCGGCGCCGGCGCCCCGGTCAGCAGATCAAAGCCCGAGGCAGTCTTCGGGAAGGCGATCACGTCGCGGATCGTCTCGGCGCCGCTCAGCCGTTGCACGATTCGGTCGACGCCATAAGCGATGCCGCCGTGCGGCGGTGCCCCATAGCTCAGCGCCTCGAGCAGGAAGCCGAAGCGCGCCTGCGCCGTCTCGGCGTCGATCCCGAGCGCCGCGAAGACCTGCTCCTGGACATCGGCGCGGTTGATCCTGATCGAGCCGCCGCCGAGCTCCTGCCCGTTCCAGACGACGTCGTAGGCGACCGCCCGCGCCTCCCCCGGTTTGCTGGGGTCGAACTCGCCCGCAGGCGCCGTGAACGGATGGTGCAACGAATCCCAACGCTGCTCGCCCTCGTTCCACTCCATCAGTGGCCAGTCGACGATCCAGACCAACTCGTTGGCCTCAGGGTCGATCAAGTCGAAGCGCTCGGCGAGGTCGATCCGCATCTGCCCGAGCACCGTGTCGGTCACCTGGCGCTGGTCGGCGACCAACAGCAGCAGGTCCCCCTCCTCGGCGCCGAGCCGCTGGTTTAGGTCGGTGAGCTCGCTCTCACTGAGGAACTTGGCGGTCGGCGAGCGCCAGCCCCCGCCCTCGCGGAAGGCCCAGACCAAGCCCTTCGCCCCCAGCTCCTGCGCTCGCGAGATCAGCCCGTCGAGCTCCGAGCGCGGCATCTCCCGCTTGCCCGCATTGATCCCGCGGATCGAGCCGCCACCCTCCAGCACCGAGCGGAAGACCTTGAACTCGGTCTCACGCAGGGCCTCGCCGAGGTCGACCAGCTCCAGTCCAAAGCGCAGGTCGGGCCGGTCGGTGCCGAACCGCCCCATCGCCTCGTCGTAACACATGCGCCGCATCGGCAACTCGATCTTGGGACCCCCAGCGCGCTCGAAGACGTGCGCCAACAGCCGCTCGTTGACCTCGATGATGTCCTCGCCGTCGACGAACGACATCTCGATGTCGAGCTGGGTGAACTCGGCCTGGCGATCGGCTCGCGTCGCCTCGTCGCGGAAGCAGCGGGCCACCTGGTAGTAGCGCTCAAACCCGGAGACCATCAGCAGCTGCTTGAACAGCTGCGGCGACTGCGGCAGCGCGTAGAAGGAGCCGTGCTGCTGGCTGCTGGGGACGAGGAAGTCGCGGGCCCCCTCGGGCGTCGAGCGCGTCAGCACCGGCGTTTCGACGTCGATGAAACCCTCCCGGTCGAGGAACTCGCGCATCGCCGCCACGACCCGGTGGCGCAGTATCAGCGCCTCGCGCATCTGCTCGCGGCGCAGGTCGAGATAGCGGTAGCGCATCCGCACGTCCTCGCTCGCATCGCCCGCGTATCCCTCGATCTGGAAGGGCGGCGTCTCCGAGTCGGCCAGCAGCTCGGCGCCGGTCACCTTCAGCTCGACCTCGCCGGTCGGAAGCTCGGCGTTAACGGTCTCGGGATCACGGCGGACCACCGGCCCGGACGCGCTGAGCACGTCCTCGGCCCGCAGCTTGTGCGCCAACTCGAATAGCTGGGCTCCCGAGCTGTCGGGATGGAAGACGAGCTGGACGATGCCGGTGCGGTCGCGCAGGTCGATGAAGATCAGGCCGCCGTGGTCGCGGCGGCGATTGACCCAGCCAGCGACGCGGACCTCGGAGTCGACCCGGGCAGGCAGCACGTCGCCGCACCAGGTGTCCCGGTAACCGTTGCCGCGCAGCGGCGCCACCTCGCTCATGCTTCTCCCCCGGTCATCTCGTCGACAAGATTGGCGGTATCAGCCGGGCGCTGCTCGCCGGTGCTCATGTCGCGCAGCTGCACGGAACCGTCGGCCTCGAGGATCAGCACCCGGCGGGCGCCGATCCGGTCGGCGTGCTTGAGCTGACCCTTGAGGCCGCGACCGGCGAGGTCGACCTCAGCGGCGAAGCCGGCATGGCGCAGCTCGACCGCCAGCGCCATCGCCCGCTGCCGCTGGCCGGGGTCGGCGATCGCGACGAAGGCGTCGCGGCCGGGGGGCTCGGGCTCTTCGTCGAGCGCGAGGAGAATCCGCTCGATCCCGGCCGCCCAGCCGACCGCCGGCGTCGCCGGTCCGCCCAACTGCTCGATCAGGCCGTCGTAGCGGCCGCCGCCGCCAATCTCCGACT
>JAENWU010000101.1 GCA_016649905.1 Thermoleophilia bacterium | reverse complement strand
GCGAAGGCTATCCTGGCGCTGTGCGGGTTCTGCTGATCTCCACCTACGAGCTTGGTCATCAGCCGTTGCAGCTGGCCTCGCCGGCGGCTGCCCTGGAGGCCGCCGGGCATCGGGTTCGGTGCATCGATCTCTCCGTCGAGCAGCTTGATCGAGACAAGCTCGGCTGGGCCGAGGCCGTCGGCGTGTCCGTTCCGATGCACACCGCGATGCGACTGGCGATTGGCGCCGGCGAGCAAATTCGAGCGCTCCGGCCGCGGTTGCCGATCTGTTTCTACGGTCTCTACGCCGCGGTCAGTGACGACCCGACGATCGGTGGACTGGTCGACCGGCTGATCGCCGGCGAGTACGAGTCGGAGCTGGTGGAGTGGGTTGAGGCGCTCGGCGACTCGCCGGCGCTGCGACCGGCAACCAGCTCGATTGACCTTGGGCGCCACGAGTTTCACACCCCGAGCCGAGGGCAGCTGCCGCCGCTGGAGCGCTATGCGCGGTTGGAGCGCGATGGCGAGGAGCAGCTCGCGGGGTACGTCGAGGCCAGCCACGGCTGCGTGCACAAGTGCCGGCACTGCCCGGTGCCCGTCGCCTACGACGGCCGGATCCGGATCGTCGGGAGCTCCGTGGTGATGGCGGATATCGCCCAGTTGGTGGCGGCGGGGGCGCGCCATATCACCTTCGGCGACCCGGACTTCCTAAACGGCGTCAAGCATTCCCTCCAGGTGGCGCGCGAGCTTCACCGCCACTTTCCCGAGGTCAGCTTCGACTGCACGACCAAGGTCGAGCACATCCTCGAGCATCGTCAGGTCTGGCCCGAGCTCAGCGAATATGGGTGCCTCTTCGTGATCTCGGCGTTCGAGTCGCTCAACGCCGAGATCCTCACCTTTCTCGACAAGGGTCACAGCGCCGATCAGGCCGCCCAGGCGGTGGCCTTGCTGCGCGAGCATGGGATCGAGATCCGCCCGTCGTGGTTGCCGTTCACGCCCTGGGCGACGCCGCAGGACATCCTCGAGATCCTCGATTTTGTGATCGCCAACGAGATGGTGGGGAACGTGGATCCGATCCAGTACACGATCCGTCTGCTGGTGCCCAAGGGCTCGCTGCTGCTCGATCGCCCCGAGATCACACCGCACCTGCAGGACTACGATCGCGACCGCCTCACGTATGACTGGCAAGCCGCGGATCCGCGGCTGGATCGCCTCCATGCCGAGCTCGCCGAAATCGTCGAGGCCGATGTCGCGGCGGAGGTCGACAGCGTGTCGACGTTTCGGACCCTGTATCGGGCGGTGGCCGATGCCGCGGGGCATTCGGCCGACCCCGCCGACCTTGGCGACGTCGAGCCGCGCCCGCGGCTTACCGAGGCATGGTTCTGCTGTGCCGAGCCGACCGACATCCAGCTCGCCTCGGTGGCCGGCAGCGAGCCACTCGCTTAGCGGGCTCGACCGAGCCCTGAGACCGCCTTGCGCTTTGCAGCTACAGCGTGATCACTTGGTCCGGCGGGTTTCCCGACAGCGCCCCGTAGAGGTCCGGAAAGCAGCCGACCCGCACTCCCGCCACCGTGCCGCTGGGACGGCAGTCGCCCGGCTCACCCTCCGCTAGCGAGCGCTCGATCGCGCAGCGGTCGCAGAGCATCAGCATGATCCCCTGCTCCTCGGCAACCTCGGCGAGGCGCTCGCCGAGCGGATCGCCCGCGCGCAGCACGTAGGTGTTGTCGTCGAAGAAGAACATCCCGACCACCTCCACGCCGTGGCTTCCCTGCTCGAGCTGGGGCAGGATCATCTTGCCCAGCTTGTAGCTCGCCGTGTGCCCGGAGGTGGAGAAGATGTAGGCGACCTTCACGCCCGCAGCCTAGCTTCCACGCCGCGTCCGGTCGGCCCAGAGGCCGAGCGCGGCGACCCCGGCTCGTTGCAAACTCGGCGAGGTTCTCGCCGGCCTGGGCAGTGACCGTCGGGACCGCGTCCGGCCTGCGGGCATGGCTGCGGGCGCGTCGCGGTGCCTGGCTCACCCCGCGACGGATGCGCGTCGCCACCGTCGCGCTGCTCTCGCCCGCGGTTCTCGCCTCGGGCCTCGCGCTCGGCGGCAGCGCCTAAGCCGGCCCGGACGCGGACCCGCGCTAACCTCAGTCGGGAGGGCCTGTCCGCGAAGGGCGCGGCCGAGATCCAGGATGAGACGGAGCCGCTCGCGGTGCACGCGTGAAGCGACAGCCGCCTCCCGGAGGGACGCAGATGACTGACAAGAACGTTGATGAGGCCAAGGGCCGCGCCAAGGAAGCGGCCGGGGCCGCGACTGACGACAATGGCCTCAAGCGAGAGGGTAAGGCCGACCAGGCCAGGTCGTCGGTGAAGAGTGCGGTCGACAGGGCCGCCGAGACGGCCAAGTCGCTCTTCGGGCGCAAGAGAAAGTAGCGGCGCTGGGGATCGACTCGCCGACGGCGGGCGCGCGGCCTGCCGACGATCGGCCCGCCGCCGACCTGCTCGCCGCGCTCGGTGCCGAGCTCGGCGTCGAGCACCTGCGTGAGATGCCGCGGCGCGTCGCTCAGGCCTACGCCGAGTTGCTGACCCCGAGGCCCTTCAACCCGACCCCCTTTCCCAGCGACGAGCGCTACGACGAGCTGGTCGTGGTTGAGGACACCCCTTTTCAGTCGCTGTGCGCACCATCTGCTCCCCTTCCACGGCCGTCGATGGACGCTCTCGCCGAAGAACCAGGAGATGGAGGAAGCCCAGGTGGAGGCGATCCTGCGCCACACCGGGCTGTTCGCCGAGGACCCTGCAGCGCGAGTGGGCATACGCCCATCGCTGGCGGAGCTCAACCGAGCCGGCCGCAGTTGGTGGTGGCGATGCTCGAGCCGAGCTACGGCGCCTCGGCTACGTGCCCTTGATCGTCGTCGATGAGGTCGGCTATATCCCCTTCGATCCCGAGGCGGCCAACCTGATGTTCAGCCTGGTCTCGGCCCGCTACGAGCGCGCCTCCTTGATCGTCACCTCGAACAAGCCCTTCTCGGCCTGGGGGGAGATCTTCGGCGACGAAGTGGTCGCCGCGGCGATGATCGACCGCTTGGTGCACCACGCCGAGATCCTCTCCCTGAAGGGCGACAGCTTCCGGCTTCGCGACAAGGACCTGGGCTCGCCGCCGCCCCACGACTGAGCACTCCCGGCTGCTCCGCCTCGCCCTACGGGCTCGCCTCCGCAGGCGGGACCTGCGCCACCGGGAGTGGACTGCTTTTCAACCGGCGGAAGTGGCCGGGGGGGTGGGTGAATATTCAACCGGCGCAGGGGGTGAGTTTTCAGCCGGCCTTGACAAGCGATCTCCAGCAGGATGTCTTCGGGATCGGCGCCCAGCCTAGAATCGTGTGCGAGACTCGGGTTGCCCTCGTGCGATTCTCGTGGGCCATCCGTGTGAACACCGGTCCAAAGGAGTCGATGTGATGTCCAGACCGCTCCAGCTGCTCGCAGTGTCCCTCCCTCCAGGCGATCCGGTTGGTCGCATCCTGGCCGACGTCGATCGAATCGAGGCCAACAGCGGCGTTCGCGTACTGGACATGATGATTGTGAGCAAGGACCAGGACGGCAGCGTCGTCCGGTCGTCTTTCGGCGATGACGATGACTTCGGTGAGCTTGTCGCAAGGCTCTTCCCGATCGGCGGCGCCGGGCCCGAGCATGGCGCTGGCGCAGCTGCCGAGCTGTGGGGGCTGGCGCAGGCCTTGCCGGCCGAGACGGCGGTCGCCTTTCTGCTCGTCGAGCACCGCTGGGCTCGAGAGATCTTCGACGCGATCGACGAGGAGGGCGGCACTCTGTTGGGTGCCGGCTTTCTAACGCCGGAGCTCGGTCTGGTCATCGACGCCGAGGTCACTGCGATGGAGGATGCGGCTCGATCCATCGCCGCGGCACAGGCTGCCGAAGCGGACGCGAGACTGCGGGCCGTCGCGGCGATGGCCGAAGCCGACGAGGCTGTGGCCGCCTCGGCCCGGATCCGGTCTGCGGCCGCGGCCGAAGCCCTCGGCGTGCTGACGGAGGCGGGTTTGGTCGAGTTGGCCGCGGCGCATGAGGCGGCCGAAGCCCTCAGCGCTGCGGGCCTGATCATTGCCGCCGCCGACGAGGCGGCGTACCGCGCCGTCGACGAGGACGTGTCGAGAGTCGAGGCGGCGGACGAAGCCGCGGCCGAATCCGTCGCCGAGGATTCGGAGGCCGTGCGGGCCGCCGATGAGAAGGCGGCCGACGCCCGCACCGCCGCCTCGGTCACCCCGGCAGAGATCCGCGTGCTGCGCTACCTGCCGACGACGCTGAGCTTCGCACTCATTGCCGACAAGCTGGGGATCTCACGAGGAGCGGCCAAGAGCCGGGCCGAGCGCGCCTACAAGAAGCTTGGTGTACACAACCGTGCTGACGCGGTGGATCGGGCGCGGGCGCTCCGAGTCATGCCGTGACTGCACCCGCGTGGACAAGAATATGTTGCCGTGGTTTGGTACCCCGGCCCGTACCACCGGACCTCAGAAGACATTCCAATGGGTCTGCCGAGGTACCTGCAAGGCCGCCCAGGCCCGCTCCGTTCGGCGGCTAGAGGTTGATGGACTTCCCCCGGTTTCGACGACACCTTGATCTACCCCCGATCTGATGGAGTTGAGTTTCTAGAGTCCTTCGGCCGTAAGGAGGATTCAGATGCCCCGCAGGTACCCAGCAGAGGTTCGTCATCAGGTGATCGAGCTAGCTCGATCCGGCACCAAAGTCGCTCAGTTGGCCGAGACATTCGGAATGAGCGATGCGACCATCTACAACTGGCTCACCCAGGAGAAGATCGATCGTGGAGAGATCGACGGACTGAGCACCGCGTAGGGTTCACAAACCCGACACCCGCCTCATGCCGCCCAGGAATACTCGTGGATGAGACCACCGAGCCGGTCGCGGCGGCCAACCGCGGTCTGCGGTCGCGGATGCAGCGGGATCACCTGTGGTGAGGGATCTGGCGCACGCAGGCCCAGCGCCCGGTGCGGACGCTCGTGGTTGTAGTGCTCTACGTATTCGCGGAGAACTCGCTCGAGCTGACGGCGGCCAAGGATAAGCTATTTTGCGGCGCTTTCGACTTTGTGCCCGCTCTGGTTCGCTCAGGGTCGAGAGCGGGGTCAGATCAGGCCGCCGAGGCCGCTTTACCGGCCTCCTACAATTCGTGACATGACCTCCGAGTCGGTCACGGTGCCCACCTACACCCTGTACAGGCGTGGGATCGAGCTGCTCGAAGACGGCGATTTCGAGCACGCCACCGAGCCGTTGGCCGAGGCGGCGCGGCGGGCACCGGAGAAGACCTCGGTGCGCGAGGCGCTCGGCCGCGCCTACTACCGCTCCGGCCGCTTCGCCAAGGCCGCGGTCGAGTTCGAGGCGGTGGTCGAGACCCACCACGTCAACGACTTCGCCCACTTCTGCCTCGGCCGGGCACTCAGCAAGACGGGCGACAAAGCCCGCGCCCGCCATCACCTGGCGCTGGCCGCGAACCTGCGCCCGGACCGGCGCGACTACCGCTACTACCGCCGCCTGCTCGACGCCTGAGCGGGCGGCCGAGGCTCAGAGGCCGCGGACCAGCTTGCCGACGGTCTCTTCGCCGAAGTAGGGACCGAAGGTGCGCGTCTTGTCGTCGAGGTGGAGGTAGGAGTTGATGCCGTTGATCTGGCTGCCGTCGCCGATCAGCCAGCCGCCGCCGCTCGCGCCCGGCGCCCAGCGGCAGCGGATCGCCAGCGTCGGCGGGCCCGAGAAGGGATAGGTGAGGGTGTCGTCGCCTATGTAAGGGGACTGGCAGCCCTGCATCCGCTTGGTCTCGCCGGGATAGCCAAAGGTGAGGAACTGCTGGTCGCGCGGCAGCTCGGTGACGATCGTGGCGCCGCCGCCGACCGCGTCGGCGAGGTTGACGCCGTCGGCGTTGGGCCTGGTCAGGAAGGCGCCGAGGTCGAAGTCGGGGTTGCCGTGCTTGGTCCACTGCTTGGGGGCGAAGACCCTGTTGCCGCGGGCGACAAAGGCGCCGAAAGGGGCGACGTCGCCGGTATAGGCGGGGACGAACTCGAGGAAGTTGGACCAGACCGCGCGGTGGCCGTCTTCGGGACCGCTGTTGACGCAGTGGCCGGCGGTGAGGACGAGCTGCCTGGTCGGCGTGTTGATCGCGGTCCCCGAGCAGAAGCCCTGGAGGTCGCCGCGGCGGATGAAGATGCGGCCGTTGACGGAATAGGGCGGGACTTCCGGCGTCGGCACGCGGACGAAGCTGGCGGCGGCGCCGGCCGGGCTCGGGGCGCCGACTCGGACGCTGGCGGTGCCGGAGCCGTCGACGACGAGGTCGAGCGGGCGGGCTTCGCGCATCCGTTGCGGCGTCCAGTAACGGAGGACCTGCTCCGCCTGGCCCGCGGAGACGCTGGCGCTCGCTGAGGACGCGGCGGGGGCATGGGTGCGGAAGCCGGCGCTGGCGGCGAGCGGGAAGGCGAGCAGGGCAGCCGCGATCAGCGCGAGCGTGCTCGCGGTCAGTGCCGCGCGGGCCCCTGCCGGGCGATCGGACTCCAAACGCATCGGCGTTGACAATAGAAGACCGACAGTCGCCGCCCGGCGCGTGTCGGAGCGGGGGGTCGAGGCGCATCAGCTGACGAGTGGGATCACGCAGCGGAAGTTTCTGGTCATGGTGGAGAGGGCGAAGCTGACCACTGCGGAGGGGGAGACCGTCGCCACGCTGTAGAGGCCGGGCCCTGAAGCGACCGCAATCTCACCGGTCCACTCGTCCCCAATCGCCAACGCCACCCCAGGCTCGTGCGAGAACGCTGCCAGCGCCAGCGCCTCCGGCAGCTCGCCTCCCTGCGCCGCGCAGGCGGCCGCCGCGGCCGGGGCTTCCAACGGATCGAGGCTGTGCTGGAGCTGCCAGCAGCCGCCGGCGAAGGCCCGCGTGCCCGGCCCACAGCCGGCGCTGTAGCCGTTGACGTGTTCGGCATCGGCGGCGCTGGCCGCGCGCAGCGCCGTCGCCGCTTCCCGGGCCGCCGTGGCGGACTCGGCGTGGACGGCGCTCGGCACCTCTCCCAGCGTCGTCGCGTCGACCTGGGCGCCGGTGATCGATCCGGGCGCCAGGCGGTCGGCCGGGATCGCCCCGACCCGCAGCCGGTTCCCCGGCAGCGAGCCGGGCACGAGCCGGTTGCCTGGCAGCGAGCGGGCACGGATCGAGTGGCCGTCGATCTTCGTCGCGGCGAGGACGCTGCCACCGAGCGCGACGAACAGTGCCACGCAGGCGATCGGCAGCGCCGGTGAGTGTCGGCGCATTCCCCTCAGCATCTTTTCCCCCTGCATCCCAAAGCTTACCCGGGCCCCGCCGGATAGACTTGCCCGCGTAAATACGGTCGGTGGTCAAGGGAAGTCCGGTGTAAATCCGGCGTGGTCCCGCCACTGTGACCGGGTCAAGGAGGTCGCGGGCGCCTTGCGCGCCAGCCACTGGGGACGACACAGAGTCCCCGGGAAGGTGCGGCCGACCAACCCCGGAAGCCAGGAGACCTGTCCCCGGCCAGCCAATACAACCCTCGAGGAAAGGGTGGCTTAAATGCCAAGAATCATCTCCGTACGGCTGGCTGCCGCGTGCGCGCTGGTAGTTGCCATGTCCCTGACGATCGCCGCGGGTGCGGCCGCCAAAGGCTTCTCGGCTGACCTTCGGGTCGTCGGTTCCAGCGGCAAGATCCTCACCGAAAAGACGCTGGCGACGGCGACCACGTCGGTGAAGACGAGCCCGAAGGCAACCTGCTTCGGCGCCGGTACCGGTGGCAGTGGGGACTCGGTCTCGATCCAGGGCAACACCGCGTTGGGCCTGCTGGCTCGCGGCTCGCTCGCGACCAGCTCGCTGAAGCCGTTGCTGATCAGCGACAGCTTCGACTTCGGCCTGGCGCTCTGCGGGGTCGGTTCGAGCGTCGCCAAGGGCAGCAGCTCCTGGTATCTGAAGGTGAACCACAAGGCGGCCTCGGTCAGCGCCGACGCGGCCAAGATCAAGGCCGGCGACGACGTTCTCTTCGCCCTGGCCGAATCGGACCCGAAGACGTACGCCTATCCAGACGAGCTCTGGCTGAGCGCGCCGGCGAAAGCGACCGCGGGCATGGCGTTCACGGTGCGCGCCTACAGCTACGACGAAAAAGGCAAGCGCAAGCCGGCGTCGGGGGTCAAGGTCAGCGGCGCCAGCGGCCCCACCGCCGCCGACGGCAAGACCACGGTGACGCTCTCGAAGCCGAGCCAGCTACTGGCGACGAAAGGGGACCTGATCCCCTCGCGAGCGGCGGTCTGCATCGGCGGCAAATGCCCCGCCGGTAGCTAAGGCCGTGCGCCGGAGCCGTGGCACGGCGGTCGCGACGGTGCTGCTCTTGGCAGCGCTCGCGGCCGCCGGCTGCGGCCTCGGTCCCGGTGCGGACGTCGGCTCGGTGGAGCTGACGGTGAGCCGCGAATTCGGCTCGGCGCCGGTCGTCCAGAGCGCGGTCGAAGCGACCGAATCGGACACGGTGATGCGGGTCCTCGAAGGCGAGGCCGAGATCTCCACCCGCTACGGCGGTGGCTTCGTGCAGTCGATCGAAGGCTTCGAGGAAACCCGCCGCCACGGCCGCCCCTATGACTGGTTCTTCTTCGTCGACGGGATCGAGTCGCCGATCGGCGCCGCCGACTACGACCTCCGCGGCAGCGAGCGGATCTGGTGGGACTACCGCGACTGGACCGCGACCAACCGGGTCCCGGCCGTGGTCGGTTCCTGGCCGGCGCCGTTCAGCGACGGCTACGAAGGCAAGTCCCACCCGGTCGTGCTCGAATGCGAGGGCGGGGGAGGGGCCTGCGATGAGGTGCGGGCGGCGCTGGAGGATGAAGGCGTCACCCTCGCCGCCGGCAGTCCCGACGGCGCGATCCGCGTCCTCGTCGGCCCTTGGGTGCAGCTGCGCACCGATCCCGCCGCCGCCCTGATCGAGGACGGGCCGCAGGAAAGCGGCGTCTACGCGGACTTCGAGCAGGGGAGCGGCGGCCAGGGGGTCGGCGGCGGCTTCAGCCTGGTCGGGCTCGGCGTCGACGGCAATCCCGTCCGCGACCTCGGTCCCGACGCCGGCCTCGTCGCCGCAACCCGGCGCTACGAAGCGCCGCCGGTCTGGGTGGTGACGGGCGGGACGCCAGCGGCGGTGCAGGCCGCCGCCGAGCTGCTCGACGCGGACAAGCTGCGCGACCATTACGCGGTCGCGAGCGAAGCTGGGAAGGAGACGCCGCTGCCGGTGCTGGTTCGATGAGGTCGCCGTTTGCCTACACGCCGAGGCCGGGCCCGCTCCAGGCTGCCTCGCCCGGAGCCGCCGTCGCCTACCTCGGCGCCCTCGTCGTCGTCGCCTTTCTGTACTCGAGCCCGCTGGTGTTGCTCGCCGCGGGTGCGGCGGTGACGATCGCGGGGCTGCTGGCCGGCGCCCGCACCGCTGTCCGCGCGGCGCTGCGGATGGGCCTCAGCCTGGCGCTGCTGATCGTCGTCGTCAACGCCCTCGTCGTCAGCAGGGGGGAGACGGTCCTGGCCCGGCTCGGCGACTGGCCCTGGTTCGGGCCGGTCGACGTCACCCTCGAGGCGATCGTCGCTGGCGTCGCGATCGGGCTGCGGGCGGCGGCGGCGATGGTCGCCTTCGCGGTCTACTCGGCCTGCGTCGACCCCGACCGG
>JAENWU010000154.1 GCA_016649905.1 Thermoleophilia bacterium | reverse complement strand
GCGCGCGGTCGGCTCGCCGCCGCGCTCGCTGATCGGCTCGGTCTCGATCGCGGCGCCCATCCGCTCGAGGATGCTCAGCAGCCCGGTGCGGGTGGGATTGACGCCGACCTCCTCGAGGACGACATCGCTGCCGCCGACCAGCAGTGCCGCGACGACGAAGAAGGCAGCCGAGGAGATGTCGGCGGGGACGGCGATCTCGCCTGGTTCGAGCCGCGCCGCCGGCTTGATCGTCACCGTGCCGGCGTCGTTGCCCACCTCGGCGCCCGCCGCGGCGAGCATCCGCTCGGTGTGGTCGCGGCTTGGGTGGGACTCGACGACGGCGGTGTCCCCTTCCGCTAAAAGCCCTGCAAACAGCAGACATGACTTGACCTGGGCGCTGGCGATCGGCAGCTCGTAGGTGATGCCGTGCAGCGGCGCGGCGGTGATCCGCAGCGGCGGCAGCCGGTCCTCGCGGGCGCTGAGGCTGGCGCCCATCTCGCGCAGCGGCGCGGCGATCCGGTCGACCGGCCGCTTGCGGATCGAGTCGTCGCCGTCGAGCGTCCACTCGCCGATCTCCTGCCCCGCCAACCAGCCCGGCAACAGCCGCAGCAGGGTGCCCGCGTTGCCGACGTCGATCGCCGCCGGCCGCGGGCCGCGCAGGCCGACCCCCTCGATCCGCAGCTCCGGGCGCAGGCCGTCGGCGCTCGCGACGCCGGCGCCGAGCGCCTCGACCGCGGCCAGCGTCGAGTGGGTGTCGGCGGCGTCGAGGTAGCCGTCGATCGTGGTCACCCCCTCCCCCATCGCCGCAATCAGCGCCGCGCGGTGGGAGATCGACTTGTCCGAGGGCGGGCGCAGGCTGCCGCGCAACGGTCCGGAGGGCTCGAAGCGGACGGGCATCGCCGCGGTTCTACTCGGCGCCGAGGACGGTGACCGTATGACCGAGACCACGAACCAGGTCGGCCGCCTTCGTGGCCTGCTCGGCACCGGCGACCCAGAGGGTGACTGCGCCGGAGGTCATGTCGGGAGCCGGGTAGAGCGCCATGTCCTCGATGTTGACACCGGCCTCGCCCAGCGCCAGCGCCAGCTCGGCGATCGTGCCGGGGCTGTTGGCGACGACGATCCGCAGCTCGCGCAATGGCCCCGCCGCGAGCTCCGACTCCAGCAGCCGCCGCCGGTCCTCGCCGGCTGCCGCGTGCCAGGCCCCGACCGCGTCGCGGTCGCCGGCGCGGATCAGCTCGGCGGCCTCGCCCAGCCGCCGCGCGAGCGCCTCGACCGAGTCGGCGACGGCGTCGCGGTTGCTGGCGAAGATGTCGGCCCAGATCGCCGGGTTGGAGCCGGCGACGCGGGTCATGTCGCGGAAGCTCGGGCCAACCTCGGGCAACCGCTCGGAGTCGCGGGTCAGCGACTCCGCCGCCTCGGCGACGAGGGCATTGGCGAGGACATGCGGCAGATGGCTGACCGTCGCCATCATCCGGTCGTGGGTGTGGGGGTCGATCGCCAGCGGGCGGGCGCCGAGGCCGGCGACGGTGCGCTGCAGGCGGTCGTAGAGCAAGCCGCTGGAGCGCTCTGTCGGGGTCAGGTACCAGCGGGCGCCCTCGAAGAGGTCCTCGCGGGCGTTGTCGACCCCGGCCGTCTCCGCTCCCGCCAGCGGGTGGCCGCCGATGAAGCGCTCGTCATCGCCGCGCGCGTCGACCAGCTCGCCCTTGGTCGAGCCGACGTCGGTGACGACCGTCTCGGGGCCGCACGCCGCCAGCGCCTCGCCGACCTGCTCCGCCAGCAGCCCCACCGGCCCGGCGCAGAAAACGAGGTCGGCGCCCTCGCAGGCCTCAGCGACCGAGCCGGCGCCGCGGTCGAGGGCACCGAGCTCGACCGCCTTCGCGATCCGCTCCGGATTGCGACCGCAGCCGACCACGTCGGCGCCGAGCCGCCGCCGCGCGGCGAGCCCGATCGAGCCCCCGATCAGGCCCACCCCGAGGACGGCGACTCTGGGGCCGTCGCTCAAGTGCGGCGGGCCTCGACCGCCGAGGCGAACCGCTCGAGCGCCGCGACCGTGTCCTCCCAGTCGAGGCAGGGGTCGGTGACCGACTGCCCGTAGGTCAGCTCCGCGCCCGGCGTCAGGTCCTGACGGCCCTCCTTGAGGAAGGACTCCAGCATCACCCCGACGATCGCCTCGTTGCCGTCGGCGATCTGGTCGGCGATTTCGCCGGCGGCGAAGAACTGCTTTTCGGGGTCCTTGGCGCTGTTGTCGTGAGAGGCGTCGATGACCAATCGCTCTGGCAGCCCGGCGACGCCCAGCGTCACCAGCGCGTCCTCGACGTCGGGCACATGGTAGTTCGGCACCCCGTGGCCGCCGCGGAGGATGATGTGGCAGTCGGGGTTACCGGTCGTGTGCAGGATCGCCGGCTGGCCGGCGTCGTCGATGCCGGCGAAGGCGTGCGGGGCCGCCGCCGCTCGCACCGCATCGACCGCCACCTGGATGTTGCCGTCGGTGCGGTTCTTGAAGCCGATCGGCATCGAGAGGCCGGAGCCGAGCTGGCGGTGGGTTTGGCTCTCGGTCGTGCGCGCTCCGATCGCCCCCCAGGCGACCGTGTCGGAGATGTACTGCGGGATGATCGGGTCGAGGAACTCGCAGCCGACCGGCAGCCCCATCCCGACCACCTTGAGCAGCAGCTGGCGGGCGATCCGCAGGCCGGCGTTGACGTCGCCGGAGCCGTCCAGGTGCGGATCGTTGATCAGCCCCTTCCAGCCGGTCGTCGTCCGCGGCTTCTCGAAGTAGACCCGCATCACGATCAGCAACTCGCCCTGCACCTGTTTCGAGAGGGCGGCGAGCCGGGTCGCGTACTCCAGCGCCGCTTTCGGGTCGTGGACACTGCACGGCCCGACCACAACCATCAGTCGCGAGTCCCTTCCGTGCAGGACCTCGACGACCTCTTCCCGTCCTCTAACGACGGCCTGTGCCCGCTCCGAGCCGAGCGGGAGTTCCTCGAGCAGCCGTTCCGGCGGGACGAGCTCGACCACTTTCGCGATCCGCTGGTCCCTGACCCGATCTCTTTTGGCGCCCTCCATCCCGATGTGCATTTTGCCTGAGCCTTTCTCCATACCGATGAATCGTACTTTCTGGTTGCCGGCCACCAGCGCGCGGCGGCAGCCACGAAAACGGGGTTCGGCGCCCGGGCCGAGAGAGTCTTGACGCGGCGGATCGCCGCCAGGCCGGACGCCTAGCTAAATCGCCAATAGGTGAGATACGCAGGGACGACGGCGGCGCCGGTGGCGCGGGAGCCGTTCGCGGATGTGCGCTTCGTCTTCACCTTGCGTTTGTTTGTACCACGCTGCCGGCGATTAGTCGAGTAATTCCGACAGGCCGCCGAGAAAGCGGTCGTTCTCGGCTGCGGTGCCGTAGGTAACGCGGATGTGGCCGGGGTCGCCGAGGGGCGTTCCGGCGCGCACGGCGATCAGCCGCTCGCCGAGGCCGGCGACCACCTCGGCCTCCCCGGCGTCGCCGAGGTCGATCCAAGAGAAGTTGGCCTGCGACTCGGAGGTCTCGAGGCCGAGCTCGGCCAGGCCCTCCTCGACCCGCAGCCGCTCGGCGACGGTGCTCTCGACCCGGCGCAGAACGTCGTCCTGGTGCAGGATCGCCTCCGCCCCAGCCGCCTGGGCGAGGGCGTTGACGCTGAAGGGCTGGCGCACGGCGTCGACAGCGGCGCGGAAGTTGGCGGAGCCGATCGCGTAGCCGACCCGCAGCCCGGCGAGGCCGTAGCACTTGCTGAAGGTGCGCAGCAGGACCAGGTTCGGGAAGTCGCCCAGCAGGTCGAGGGTGGCGTCGGGATCGTCGTGGGTCTGGAACTCGATGTAGGCCTCGTCGAGGATCACCGTCACGTGCGGCGGGATCCGCTCGCAGAACTCGGCGATCTCGGCGGCGGGAACGTGGGTCGCGGTCGGGTTGTTGGGGTTGCAGACGATCAGCAGCTGCGTCGCGGCCGTCACCTCGTTGGCCATCGCCTCGAGGTCGTGGACGTCGCCGGGGGCGAGCGGCACGCGGATCTCGCGGGCGCCGGTCAGCGCCGGCAGGTACGGGTACATCGAGAACGAGGGCCAGGCGTAGACGATCTCGGCGCCGGGCTCGCAGAGCGCCTCAGCGGCGGCGAGGAGAATCTCGCAGGAGCCGTTGGCGACGGCGATCCGACCAGGCTCGGTCTCGTAGCGCTCGGCCAGGCGCCGACGCAGCAGCGTCGCGTCGGGATCGGGGTAGCGGTTCATCGCTGCAGCGGTCCGCTGGATCGCCTCGATCACCAACGGGTGCGGCGGGAACGGCGACTCGTTGGAAGCTAGCTGGGCGATCCCCCCCGAGGCGATCGCCTCGGGTGCCTGCCCGGTCGGGACGCCGGCCTGGTAGCCCGGCATCCGCGCCAGCTTCTCGGCAAAGGTGACGGTCATCGTGCTCGGATTCTGACGGACGCCGCCCCTACTGGGCGGCTTCGAGGTCGGCGCGCAGCTTCTGCGCCTCGCCGATGTACGCGTGCGCGGGGCTGTGGCCGACCGGCGCGTAGAAGTGCAGCATCACCCGGATCACCCGCGGCATCGATCCCGGCACCGGGATCTCGCGGCAACAGAGCAGCGGCACGGAGTCGAGGCCGAGCCGGCGCGCCGCGACGGCCGGAAACTCGGCGTCGAGGTCGTCTGTGGTCGTGAACAGGCAGCTGACCATGTCGGCCGGATCGAGCCGGTTGCGGTCGATCAGCGCCCGCAGCAGCTCCTCGGTCGCGTCGAGGATCGCGTCGGCCTCGTTGACCTCGGCCTGGACCGCGCCGCGCACCGCGAACAGGCGCTGTTCGGGACCCTCGTACTTGCCTCGCTCCATCTCCATTCCGCGAATCTTCCCAAAGCCGGGGCGAATCGCGGTTCCGCTGTTCCTTTTGTCCGGATAGCGACCAAAAGGAACAACGGAAGCGAGTGGACGCTCGCGGACCTCGCCGACCGCCAGCACGGGGTCGTGTCCAGACGTCAGTTGCGCCACCTCGGCCGCAGCGACGGCTGGGTGACGCGAGCAGTTAGAGCGGAACGCCTCCTGCCGGTCTTCCGCGGCGTCTACGCCGTCGGGCACGGGCGGATCGGCACGCGTGGGCGAATGATGGCGGCGGTGCTCGCATGCGGTTCAGGGACGGTGGTCTCCCACCAGAGCGCGGCGGCGCTCCTCGGCCTGGCCGACCGGGCGCCGTACTGCGTCGACGTGATCGCAGCCGGCGGTCGCGGCCGCAAGCAGGACGGCATTCGCGTCCACCTGGTGAAGCCGCCGGCGCCCGAGGAGATCGGCCGGGTCGCCGGCATTCCCTGCACCAGCCGGGCACGGACCCTGGTCGACCAGGCGGCGGTGGTTGGGGACCGGGCGCTGCGCGCCGGCTTCGAGCG
>JAENWU010000046.1 GCA_016649905.1 Thermoleophilia bacterium | reverse complement strand
TAGAGGTCGGTGTGGCAGACGCCGCAGGCGACCAGTCGGACCAGCACCTCTCCCGCTTTCGGCTCGCTCAGCTCCAGCTCCTGGACCGCGAGCGGCGCTCCGAACTCCTCCAGTACCGCGGCGCGAATCTTCATCCCACTCCCTCCGGTTGGACCCCGGCCAACGTTACCCCGCGGCGCCGGGGTCCGGGTGGGGCTCGCGCCCCGGGCGCAGGGGCGGGCCGGTGACACCGCAGCTGTACTCCTCCTCGAGGTGCTCGTCTCCGGGCTCCTCGTGGAGGACGGCGGAGTCGATCGTGAACCAGGCGAGGACGCCGCCGACGGCGGCGAGGACGGCGCAGGTCAGCATGCCGATCTGGAAGCCGTCGGTCATCGCCACGGGGTCGTAGAAGCTGTCGCCGGTGAGGCCGGCGATCACCGGCAGCACGGCGACGGCGAGCAGCCCGGCGACGCGGGCGACGGCGTTGTTGACGCCGGAGGCGATCCCGGAGTGGTTGGCGTCGGCGGCGGCGAGCACGGTGGCGGTGACCGGCGCGACGACGAGCGTCAGGCCGATCCCGAAGACGATCACGCCCGGCAGGATCGCGGTCACGTAGGAGTCGCCGGGTTCGACCATCGACATCAGCACCAGCCCGACGGCGATCACCAGGGGGCCGATCGTGAGCGGGGTGCGGGGGCCGATCCGCTGCGCCAGGGCGCCGGCGCGGGCCGAGAAGACCAGCATCAGTCCGGTCACCGGCAGCGAGGCGGAGCCGGCCTCGATCGGCGTGTAGCCCATCGAGATCTGCAGGAAGGAGACGAGCAGGAAGAAGACCCCCCCGAGCGCCGCGTAGACGACGAAGGTGACCCCGTTGGCGGCGCTGAACTGACGCGAGGAGAAGATCCCCAGCGGCAGCATCGGGTTGGGCGTGCGGTGCTCGTGGACGAAGAAGGCGATCAGCGCCGCCAGGCCGCCGATGCCGGTGACGAGGATCGCCGCCGAGGCGCCCTTCTCCGGCGCCTCGATCAGCGCGTAGGTGGTGCCGGCGAGCCCCAGCGCGGTCAGCACCGAGCCGGCCAGGTCGAGGCGGCCGGTGGCGCCGGGGTCGCGGCTCTCGGGCACGTGCCGGGCGGCGGCCCAGATCACGAAGGCGCCGAGCGGGATGTTGATCAGGAAGATCGCCCGCCAGGAGATCGCGCCGATCAGGTAGCCGCCGACCAGCGGCCCGATCGCCGCGGCGACGCCGCCGAGCCCCGACCAGGCGCCGATCGCGCGGGCGCGGTC
The DNA here is from genome assembly GCA_016649905.1 of Thermoleophilia bacterium. GTDB lineage: Bacteria > Actinomycetota > Thermoleophilia > Solirubrobacterales > 70-9 > VAYN01. The sequence goes on along the minus strand of JAENWU010000046.1, from coordinate 19,800 downwards.
GGTGGGGCGGAAGCTGGCCTCGATCAGGGCGAGGCTGCCGGGCGTCAGCAGAGCACCGCCGATCCCCTGCAGCAGCCGGGCGACGATCAGCAGCTCGACGTTGGGCGCCGCCGCGCAGAGGGCGGAGGCGGCGGTGAAGAGGCCAACTCCGATCGAGAAGACCCGCCGCCGCCCGTAGCGGTCGCCGAGCGAGCCGCCGAGCAGGATCAGCGAGGCCAGCGTCAGCAGGTAGCCGTTGAGGATCCACTGCAGGGCGCTGGTCGAGGCGTCGAAGTCGCGGCCGATGTCCGGCAGGGCGACGTTGACCACGGTGCCATCGAGGAAGGCCATCCCCGAGCCGGCGACGGCGACGATCAGCAGCCAGCGACCGGCTCCGCTCTCGAAGGCGATGCCCTCGGGTGCCCTGCCCTCCATCTTGCGATGGTAGCCGCGGCCGACCGTCGCCCAGTCGGGCGTCAGCTCAGCTCGGGCGGCAGCGCCTGCGGGCCGTCGGGATAGAGCTCGCGCAGCTGCTCCTCGCTCATCTCCAGGGTGTTGGCGAGCTCCGGCGGGGCGCCGACGACGAGCCAGAGCTGGTCGGCCTCGCCGTCGTTGAAGAGCTGGCGCACCGACTCGGGGCCGACGAGCAGCGCGTCCAGCGGTGCCAGGGTCAGCGACTCCCCGTCGATCCGTACCCGGCCCTCGCCCTCGAGCAGGACGTAGAGCTCCTCCTGAGTGGCGTGGCGGTGCTTGGTCGAGGCCTGCCCAGGCTCCAGCCGCCACAGCCGCGCCCCCAGCGCGCTCGCCTCGAGCTGCTTGCCAAGGTCCGTGTTGAGGACCTTCATCTGGTTCGAGCGCCGCCAGAAGGCGTCGCCGGCTCTCAGCAGGCGGAAGGGCACGCCCGAATTATCGCCGTAACCGACTTTGTCCTCCCTGTAGAGGGGAAAAGTCCGGTTACGTCGCCGTCGTGGGCGCGTCTTCGGTGTGGAAGCGGTCGAGCAGGGACAGCTCCTGCTCTTTCTTCGGGAAGAGGAAGAAGACGACGGCGATCCCGACGGCGACGGCGAGCATCCCGGCGGCGTAGGTCCAGTCGCCGCCGTCGAGGAAGGAGGTGCGCGCTGCGGAGATGATCTGGGGTGCGTATTCGGGGTACTGCTCGGCCGTGCCGGCGGCGCTGGCGAAGGACTTGGTCAGCTCGTTCTGGACCTGCTCGCTGACCTTCTGGGCTTCGGGCGAGGAGCCGATCTGGGAGCTGAAGCTGGCGGCGTAGCCGGCGGTCAGCAGGGCGCCGAAGAGCGACTGCATGATCGCGCCGCCGAGGTCGCGCTGGAGGTCGGCGGTGCCCGAGGCCATGCCGGCGCGCTTGACCGGCACCGAGCCGGTCAGCGAGCGCGAGGCGGGGGTGCCGGCGAAGCCGACGCCGAGCCCCATCAGCAGGTAGCCGAGGCCAACCACGTAGTAGGACGAGCCCTCGTCCCAGAGCAGGAGCATCTCGAGGAAGGCGAGCAGGCAGAAGACGAAGCCGAGCAGGAGCGTGAAGCGGGAGCCGTGGGAGGCGACCAGCTTCGCCGAGCGCGGCGCGACGATGATCATCCCCGCCGCCCCCGGCAGGATCGCCAGGCCGGCTTCCAGGGTCGAGTAGCCGAGCACGTTCTGGACGAACTGCTGGCCGATGAACATCGCCCCCATCAGCGAGCCGAAGACGATGATTCCCGCCAGTGCCGCCACCCAGAAGGTGGCGCGGGCGGCGATCTTGAGGTCGAAGAGCGGGATCCTGACCCGGCGCTGGCGCAGCACGAAGGCCCCGGCCGCCGCCACGGCGACGATCCCGAGGATGACCGCGGTCGTGCCTTTGCCGGGTTCGGGCGCCAGGTTGATCGCCAGCACCAGCGTCGCCACCATCGCGATCGAGAGGATGCCGCCGAGGTGGTCGACCGGCTCGGTCGTCTCGTTGACGTGGGCCGGGATCAACCGCCAGGCGAAGAAGAGGGCGATCGCCGCCAGCGGGGCGCTGATGATGAAGACAGAACCCCACTCGAACCCCTCCAGCAGTGCCCCGGCGACCAACGGACCAAGCGCCGAGACGCCGCCGCCGAGCGCCGACCAGAGGGCAATCGACTTGGTCCGTTCCTGTCCCGACCAGAGCGCAGTTATCAGCGCCAGCGTGGTCGGGTAGGCCATGCCAGCGGCGACGCCGCCGAAGACGCGGGCGATGAAGAGGACGGTGGCGGAGGGGGCGAAGGCGGCCAGCAGCGAGGCGGGGATGGTCAGCGCCATGCCGAGCAGCAGCAGGGTCTTGCGGCCGTAGCGATCGCCGACGGCGCCGAGGTAGAGGACCGAGGCGGCGAGGCCGAGCGAGTAGCCGACGGCGATCAGGTCGACCGTGGTCTGGCCCGCGTCGAACGCCTTGCCGATGTCCGGCAGGGCGACGTTGGCGACCGCCAGGTTGAGGTTGGCGACGCCGGCGACGAGGATCAGCGTCGCGAGGACGAGCCCGCCGCGCTTGGGACCGCCCGATTCCACCTGGTCTAGATCTCGATCCAGGTGCCGGTCGGGCCGAGGTTGCGCAGCGGCGTCGGGCCGATCTCGCTGGCGCAGCCCCAGGCCTCGTGGATGTGGCCGAAGACGGTCAGCCGCGGCTTCTTCTCTTCGACCGCGGCGAGCAGGGCGGGGCTGCCGAAGTGGGTGCCGTCGGCGCTGGCGTCGCAGTGGCCCTGGGGTGGGGAGTGGAGGACGAGGACGGCACCCTCGGGGCAGGGGCCAAGCATCGCGGTGGCGGCCTCGTCGTCGAGGTCGAAGCTCCATTCCCACGGGGTGACCGGGATGCCGGCGCCGAGGCCGAAGAACTCGACCCCGTCGATCGTCATGCCCTCGCCGTGGAGGACCGTCGCGGCCTCCCATCCGGCAGTGGCCGCGCGCAGCGCGTCGACGGTCTCGTTGTTGCCGGGGACCAGCACGGTCGGGGTCGCGATCCCCTCCAGCGCCGCGATCGTCTCCTCCAATCCCTCGTGCACGGAGGCGAAGTCGCCGGCGCCGATCACGACGTCGGCATCGGCCGACATCTCGACCAGCGTTGCGGCCTGTGTGAGGTCGCGGTGGAGGTCGCTGAAGGCGAGCAGCTTCACGCCGGCAAACCTACCCGCTCGTCGCCGCCTGCGGCACCGGGTCGCGGACGATCCGGCCGAATCGCCGCGGTCGCCAGACCTTCCAAGAGCGCGCCGGTTTGACCGGCTCCGTCTCGGCCCGGGCCTGCAGGTCGAAGTAGAGCAGCGTCTCGCCGATCGCCACGTAGGGGATCAGCAGGGCGAAGATCAGCGAGCCGACGAAGTTGATCCAGATCAGCGGCAGGCTGGTGAAGATCAGCGCGAAGGAGGCCACCGGCCCGACGACGATGCTGAGCAGGAAGAGGAAGCCGGCGACGCGGACGGTGTGCCACCAGCGCCCGCGGACCAGGTCGGAGCTGGCGTGGAAGGCTTCGCGGATCGACTTGTCCTCGAAGAGGCTCTCCTGCTTGACGAAGCTCCAGGCGACGTACCGGGCTGCTGCGCGTTGACGATGAGCCGCACGAAGACGACGACGGCGGCGGCGACGACCGCCTGCGCAACCGGTCGGGCGAAGCCTTCGATCAGGTCGCCGAGGGCGAGGTTGAAGCCGGAGCGGCCGGCGGCGTTGTCGACCCCGCGCCCGCTCGCCAGCAAACGTCTGCCCAGCTGGCGCGCTCACCGCCCGCGTGCTGGAAGAGGATGATTTCGCTTGGTTCTTCGGCAGCCGCCAGCGCCGCCGCCGGGCCGTCGGCTTCGAAGGAAATCTGCATTCCCTCCCAGTCGCCCTCGTGCAGGTCGTTGAACTGGTTGAAGTACCAGAAGAACCAGTACTGCAGGACGAAGCCGGCGTGTCCCGCTTCGCGGGCGAGGTGGGAGTAGGTGATCGCCGGCGCCTTGCCGTCCCGCACCAGCCGCGCGAAATCCTTGGCGTAGACGCAGGTGTCGCCGAGCGCCTCGCCCCGCAGGTTGAGGTAGTGGTTCTCGTCGAGGCCGGCGATGTCGGCCGCGGTCGGCGCCCGTTTGAGGTCTTCGAGGCCCTGGTCGGGGACGAACCTCTGCAGGGTGACGCTGGGATTGCCGAGCACGGTGTCGACGCTGGTCGGCTGGTATTGCTCGGCGCCCGTGTCGCAGGGCGGGTCCTGCTGTTCGCGCAGCATCGTGATCGGCGCGAAGGTGGCGGCGAGGCGCTGCGCGGCCGCGGCTTCGCTGCCGCTCGGGGCTGCGGCCGCGCTCGCGGTTGCGGCGGCGAAGAGCAGCGCAAGCGCCACGGTTCCCAGCACGACGCATCGCAAGCGACGTTTCACGCGCGTGAAAGTACCAGCGCCAGGCAGGGCTAGGGGCCGGTTCGGTATTGTCGCCGCGTCATGCCGCCCGTCTTCTGGATCGGCCTCGGAATCGCCGCCACCATCTTCTTCATTGGTGTCGTCTCCGGCGCCAAAGCCCGCACCGCCAGCGTCGGCACCGGCGCGGCGATCGGCGCCTTCCTTGGCGTCATGCTCGCCTTCCCGTTGCTGGCAATCGGCCTAGCCACCAGCTAGAACGGTGCCCTCCACTCCGATCCCGACGGTTGAGCTGCACGACGGGGTGGAGATCCCCCAGCTTGGCTTCGGCGTCTTCCAGGTCCCGCCTGAGATCACCCAGAAAGCCGTCGAGGAAGCGCTGGCGGCGGGCTACCGCCACCTCGACACCGCCGCGGCCTACGGCAACGAGGAGGGGGTTGGCGCGGCGCTCGCGGCGACCGGGATCCCGCGCGGCGAGCTCTTCCTCACGACCAAGCTCTGGAACACCGAGCAGGGCTACGACTCGACCCTGCGCGCCTTCGAGGCCAGCCGCGAGCGGCTGCGCCTGGAGCAGGTCGACCTCTACCTGATCCACTGGCCGATGCCGGCCGCGGATCGTTACGTCGACACCTGGCGCGCTTTCGAACGGATCCGTGGCGAGGGCGGCAGCCGCTCGATCGGCGTCTCCAACTTCCGCATCGAGGAGCTGGAGCGACTGCACGCCGAGGCTGAGCTGCAACCGACGGTCAACCAGATTGAGCTGCACCCGCGCCTGCAGCAGGCCGAGCTGCGCGCCTGGCACGCCGAGCACGGCGTCGCCACCGAGGCCTGGAGCCCGCTTGCCCAGGGGGAGGTCCTGGGTGAGGAGGCGATTGTCGCGGTGGCCGAGAACCACGGCAGGACGCCGGCCCAGGCGATCCTGCGCTGGCACTTGCAGCTCGGCAACATCGTCATCCCCAAATCGGTGACGCCGGAGCGGATCCGCGAGAACATCGAGGTCTTCGACTTCGAGCTCGAGCAGGACGAGATCGAAGCGATCGCCGCGCTCGACGCCGGCCAGCGGGTCGGCCCCGACCCCTCCACGTTCCCGTAACTGCGCGGCCGATGGGCCGCACCGACCGCGACACGCTGGCGCGGCTGCGGCGGATCAACGCGGTCGCGGCGACCGCCTTCGTCGTCGGCGGCTCGCTGTTCGCGATCGGCGCCGCCCTCGCCCAGGGTGACGTTGGCGGGCCGCTGCTGCCGGCCAGCGTCTTCCTTGCCGGCGGCGTCTTCTTCAGCACCGGCGGCTACGCCTCGGTGCTGCAGGTCATCAACGGCCCGCGTGAGGGCAGCGAAGGCCGCTTCGTCGCCGGCCGCTGGCGCTGGTGGGCGCCGCAATGGCAGCGCCTGGAGTGGCTCGCCGCGGTCGTCCTCTTCGTTGGCACGGTGGTCTTCGCGATCAGCCTCGTCGACTCGTTCATCGCCGAACTGACGCCGCGCCAGGCCGACCGGCTGATCTGGTCGCCGAACATGATCGGCTGCGCCCTCTTCCTGGTCTCCGGTCACCTCTCGATGGTCGAGCTCAGCGGCCGCTGGTACCCATGCTGGCGCCCGCGTGAGCTGGGCTGGTGGATCGTCGTCATCAATCAGCTCGGCTCGATCCTGTTCGTGGTCTCGGCGGTCGCCTCTTTCGTCCACACCGATGGCGACCTGATCTCGGTCGGCATAGCAAACTGGGGGACGCTGACCGGCGCCCTCTGCTTCGCGATCGCCGGGGTTCTCCAAGAGTTCGAGCGGCCCTAGAGGCCGCCGGGTTCGCCGACTGAGAGGATCTGAGCAATGGCGTCGAGGCCACGAGGGGTCGCACCGCGGGCCGAACGGATCCTTCCGGGCATCTGGCGCCTGCGTCTGGCGCTGCCCTGGCCCGGCGTCCCGCATGGCAACGCTTGGGCGCTCGCCGCCGGCGACGGTCTCGTCCTCTTCGACACCGGGATGGGCGGCAAGGGCAGGCTGCGCAGCTTCGAACTCGCCCTCGCCCAGGTCGGCTTCGCGGTCGAGGACATCGACCTCGTCGTCTGCACCCATGCCCACGTAGATCACTACGGCCTGGCGGCGCCGATCACCGCCGCCGCCGAGTGCGAGCTCTGGATGCACCCCGCCTGGGAGCACATCCGCCTGCTCGCCGACGATCCCGCCGCCGCGCTGGAGGCGCGGCTCGAGGTGGCTCGGCTGAGCGGCGTCCCGGCGGCGGCGCTGGAGAGCTACCGCAAGGCCCGCGCCGAAGATGACGACACCGGCGTCGAGGCGATCCGCGAGCCCGACCGCGAACTGCTGCCGGGAGTGGAGGTCGAGACCGACCACGGCACCTGGCAGGTCTACGAGACCCCCGGCCACGCCCCGTCTCACGTGGTCCTGCACCAACCCGAGAGCGAGCTGATGATCACCGGCGACCATCTGCTCGGGCGCACGGTCCTCTTCTTTGACTATGGACACACGCCGGACCCGGTCGGCGAATTCCTCACCAGCCTCGAGGTCGTCGAGCCGTTGGGCCCGAACCTCTGCTTGCCCGGCCACGGCAAACCCTTCCGCGATCCCGAGGTGAAGATCGCCGAGGCGCGGCGCCAGGTCGGCGAGCTGCGCGCCAAAGTCGGCGCCGCGCTGGCCGGCGGCGAGCGCACGGCCTTCGACGTCGTCGCCGAGATCGTCGGTGCGGAGAACCTGCAGACCCCGACCACCGGCTTCCTGCTGCAGATCGTCCTCGCCGTGCTCGACAACATGGCGGCTCGGGGCGAAGTGCGGACGATCGACTCGGCGGACCCGCGGCGCTGGGCGTTGATCGGGTCGTAGGGGATCAATCATCTAGCCTTCGCCGATGGCGAGCTTCACCTTCGAGCGGCACATCGCGGCACCGCCGCAACTGGTCTTCGACGTCCTCACCGAACACCACCTCTACGCGGCGATCACGCCGATGCGGAAGTCGGTGCTGGAGCGCGAGGGCGATCCGCCGCCCAACGGCGTCGGTGCGATCAGGGCCCTGACCTCACTGGGGCCGCCCCTGCGCGAGGAGGTGATCGCCTACAACCCGCCGGACCGCTTCTCCTACAAGCTGCTCTCCGGCGCGCCCGTCCGCGACCACGTCGGCACGGTCGAGCTGAGCGGCGATGGTGAGGGCACGCGGATGGTCTACGCGGTGCGGACGGTGCCGACGCTGCCGCTGGTCGGCAGCGCGGTCGTCGCCGTCGTCAGGCAGGCGATCAAAGCGCTGATCAAAGGGATCTCGACCGAGTCCGAGCGGCGCGCTGCGGCGAATGGCTGAGGGCGGGCCCAAGGCCCGCCGGATCCGCGACGCCGTTCTGCTGTTGCTGCGGCACCCACGGCGGTTCTGGAACGAGAAGCGTCCCTGGGCGATGGGGCTGATCGTGGCGGCCGTGCTGGCGATCTTCGCGGTCGTGATCGCCTACCAGGAGCTGAAACGCCCCCCCGACGTCCACAACGAAGACGTCGCCTTTGAACCGCAGGAGCCGAAAGAGGCGCCACCGCGGGCGAAGACGCTGAACTGGCCGATGTTCGGCCTCAACCCGGCCCGTACCCGCTACATGCCGGCGAAAGGGATCGTGCCGCCGTTCCGCAAGCTCTGGCGCTACACCGACCGGCCGCTGCTCGAGTTCCCGCCGATCTACGTCGGCGGCACGCTCTACGCGGTCAACAACAACGCCTACGCCTTCGCCTTGGACGCTGACACCGGGCGGACGCTGTGGAAGCGACGGATCGGCACCCTCAACGCCTCCTCGCCGACCTATTACAAACACCGCCTCTACATCGTCAACCTCGTCCCCGGCCACATCGTCAAGCTCGACGCCAAAACCGGCAGGACGATCTGGAAGCGCAGCCTGCCCGACCGCGCCGAGTCCTCGCCGCTGGTGATCGACCGCACCGCCTACTTCGGCTGCGAGAACGGCGAACTGTTCGCGATCAGCACGGTCAACGGCAAGGTGCGCTGGAGCACCGACCTCGCCGGCGCGATCAAGGCGGCGCCCGCCTACTACGGCGGCCGCCTCTACGTCGGCGACTACGGCGGCTACATGAACGCCGTCGACGCCAAGAGCGGCAAGCTGATCTGGCAGGCCGGCTCGCTGGGGCCGGGCTTCGGCGGCTCCGGCGCCTTCTACGCGACCCCGGCCGTCGCCTTCGGCCGCGTCTACTCCGGCAACAACGACGGCCGCGTCTACAGCTACTCGTTGCGCGACGGCGAGCTCGCCTGGACCTTCTCGACCGGCGGCTACGTCTACTCCGGCCCGACCGTCTCGACCACCCGCCACAGCCCACCCTCGGTCTTCATCGGCTCCTTCGACGGCAACGTCTACTCACTCGACGCCAAGGACGGCAGCGAGCGCTGGAGCCGCGGCGCCGGCGGCCAGGTGATCGGCTCGCTCTCCGCTATTGGCGACATCGTCTACGTCGCCGAGTTCTCCAACAAGACGACCAGCGGCTTGATGATGCGCAGCGGCCGCCGCGTCTTCCGCTACCCGAAGGGCACCTACACGCCGGTGATCTCCGACGGCCACCGCCTCTACGTGACTGGCTACTCCTCGATCACGGCGCTGCAGCCGTTCAACCCGAAACAGCTGCGGGCGGCACGACTGAAACTGCGGCGCGACGGGAAACTGCCAGCGATCGTGGTCCGGCGCATCGCCAAAGCCGCCCGCCTGAAAGCGCGGCGCGAAGGCAAAGGTCCCGCAGCCCAGGTGAAAGCCGGCCGCGAAGCGAGCGCTAGGGCCCGGGCGCAACGCCAGAAACAGCGTGCCGCGCGGCGGGCGAAAGCTCGAGCAGAGCGGTCGAACGCGGCCCCCTGACGTTCGCGCCCGCCGATCCGCGCAGCCCACTTTGACCACACCCGGCTGGGGTCGAAGTCGGATGCGCTGCCGCGCATTCCCAGTCAGGACGCTTGCTCGCGCAACTCCAAGGTCCGAGCGAGTCCTAGCGCAACGACCTTTGCCCCCCACACAGGCCCCACGCTAGGAGGTCGGGTGCCCAGCAGGTGTTGTGTCGTAATTGACTCACCTAGGGCCCGGACGCAACGCCGCCGGGCGGCGGCGGCGGAAGCCGCGGGAAGCCCTTCGCGTAAGCAGGGAAAAGCGGCGAGTGGAGGCGGTCCCTGAGGACCGAGAGGCTGGCCGACCAGTTCTGGATCCGGTAGCTCGAGGTCGAGCCGAAGTCCTGGTAGTAGACGAGCATCTTCGTCCGCGGGTGGCTTTTGACCCAGGAAAAGAGGCGACTGACGAAGGCCGGGTCGTCGCCGGCTTCGACGCCCCACTCGGTGATCGCGAAGGGCTTGCCGCGGAAGCGTTTGTAGATCCCGTTCAGGGATTTCCAGTCGGCGTAGCCGGCGTAGAAGTCGGTGCCCGCCCAGTCGACCCACTTGGAGCCTGGGTAGAAGTGGCGGGGTCGGTTCTGGGGCACGGTCGGCGAGCCGGCGGGGAGGGGGCTCCAGACGATCGCCACCGGCGCCGCCGGCAGGCCGGGGACGTCGACGGTCAAGGGCGGCAGGCCCGCTTCGGCCAGGCGTTGGTTGATCTTGCTGGCCTTGCCGCCGCCGTGGACGAGCACGTAGATGCGGCGGAAGGCGCGTTTGTAGGCGCGGGTGCTGTGGGCGGCGTCGCGGAAGTTGCCGGCGCAGTCGTAGGTGGCGTAGACGTTGAGGCAGCGGTTGGGCTCCCCGAGCGGCCGGATGTAGACGGCCATTTTCTTGCTCCAGAAGAGTTTGTTCAGCCGCAGCAGGTACTCGTCGCCGAGGCCCCGGGCGATCGCGGCGGGGCTGATTAGCTCGTGGCCGTCGTTGTTGTCGGCGGTGGTGATGTGGAGCATCGGCCGCGCCCGCGCCGTCTGCCAGCGGCGGATCGACTCGGGGAAGTCGCTGCCCCAGGTGCGGAAGGACTGGATCACCGCGGGGTGGTGGGCGGTGTCGGTGCTGAAGGCGCCGAAGTCGGCCGGGTCGCCGGTGTCGGAGACGCCGAAGTAGACCTTCTTGTTGGGCGGTTCGAGGATGCCGGCGTGGGCCGAGCCGGCCATCGCGAGCACGGCAAGGGCCACCGCGGCGACGGCGATCGTGCCGATCAGGGCGGTGATGTGAGCGCGCAGGCGGGCCATTCGCGGATTCTTCAAGCGGCTGGGCGGATGCCCTCCCCAACACGCGAAGAGGGGCGTATGCTCGCTTCTCGGTGAGGAGATTCGGCTTCCGGCTGGCTGTCTGGGCGATCCCTGTCATCGCGCTGCTCGCACCGGCCGCCGCGGGCGCCTCCTCCTCGGCCCCGTTCGGACACCCCTGCGTCGCCGAGAACGGCGTTCGTTTCTGCCCGACCGTCGACCGCGCCAGCCGCATTCCCTCCTTCGACGGGATCCCGCTCGACGTCGACGTGACCCTGCCGGAAACGGGCAAGGGACCGTTCCCGACGATCGTGATGCTGCACGGGTTCGGCGGCGATAAGACCAACTTCGAGACGACCAGCGCCGCCGGGCCGGCGCCCGAAGCGGCTGGCAACGGCTCGACGATCTACCGCTACAACAACAACTTCTTCGCCCGTCGCGGCTACGCCGTCGTCAACTACAGCGCCCGCGGCTTCGGCGAATCGTGCGGTGGCGGCCCGACCGGTGACCACGCCGGCGCCTGCGCGACCGGCTACATCCACCTCGCCGACAGCCGCTTCGAGGTCCGCGACACCCAGTACCTGCTCGGGCTGCTGGCCGACGAAGGGGTGGCGAAACCGCGCGCGATCGGCGTCACCGGCATCTCCTACGGCGGCGGCCAGAGCATGGAGCTGGCCTTCTTGGGCGACAAGATCCGCAAGGCGAACGGCGAACTCTCACCGTGGCGCAGTCCTGACGGCAAGAAGATGAAGATCGCCGCCGCCTACCCGCGCTGGCCCTGGTCGGACCTGGTCTCGGCGCTGATCCCCAACGGTCGCTACATCGACACCAAATTGGCGCCGAAGGACCAGAGCCTGAACCCGTTCGGGGTGCCGATTGCCAGCTATCTCAACGGGCTGTACCTGACCGGCGTGCTCAACGGCTACTACTGCGGCGGCGCCCCGGCCTCGGCCCCGTGCACCGACACCGAGGCGAACATCACCCAAGACTTCGCCTACCTCCAGCTAGGCCAGCCGATCTCGGCCGAAGCGCGGACGGCGCTGGAAAGCGTCTACCGCAACAGCAGCGCCTACCCGATGCGCTTCCTCAAAGGCTTCACGGCGCCGGCGCCGCTGCTGATCGAGAGCGGCTGGACCGACGAACTGTTCCCGCCCGAACAGGCGCTGCGGGTCTACGGTCTCCTGCGCCAGAAGTACCCCGAAGCGTCGGTCAGCCTCCAGCTCGGCGACCTCGGCCACAGCCGCGGCTCCAACAAGCCGACCGCCAACCACTTCTTCAACAACCAGGCGGCGCGCTTCTTCGCCTATCGCCTGCAGGGAGCCAAGAAGCGCGGCCCGGCGCCGAGCTCGGTTGCCGCCTTCACCCAGACCTGCCCGCTGGCGGCTCCCGACGGCGGCCCCTTCAAGGCGAAGCGTTGGGGGGAACTGCACCCCGGCAGCTTCAGCTTCGGCGCCGCCGGGGCCCAGGAATTCACCTCGGCCGGCGGCGACATCAGCGTCTCGAAAGCGTACGACCCGATCTTCGGCACGACCGAAGCCTGCAAGACGATCCCGGTCACGGCCGAGCCCAACGTCGCCACCTACGCGCGCCCGGTTCAGAACGGCTTCACGATGCTCGGTCTGCCGACCGTGGCGACGCGGATCTCCTCGACCGGGCAGTACGGCCAGATCGTCGCCCGCCTCTGGGACGTCTCGCCGGAAGGCACCCAACTGCTCGTCAGCCGCGGTGTCTACGCGCTGGAAAACGGCCAGGGCGGCGAAATCGAATTCCAGCTGCACGGCAACGGCTACCACTTCGCCAAGGGCCACACGGTCCAGCTCGAGCTGCTCGGCCGCGACGTCCCCTACTACCAAGCAGGCAACCTCCCCTTCACGGTCCGCACCTCTGATCTGAGGATCGAACTCCCCACCCTCCAGCCCAAGCCCCGCTAACCGCCGGCCGACGGGCCGATTTCGGGAGCTATAGGCCCGAAATCGGCCCGTCGGCGGATGTTGTGTCTAGGCGGCTTCGGCGAGTGCGGTGGGGTGCTCGGCGACGATCGCCAGCACCTCCGGCGCGAACTTCGCGATGAAGCTGGGGCCGACGCCGCTGATCGAGATCAGCGCGTCGGCGCTGGCTGGCCGCAGCGCCGCGATCGCCGCCAGCGTCTTGTTGTTGGCGACGGTGTAGGCGGGCTTGCCAGCAGCGGCGGTGAGGCGCCAAGCTTTCAGCGCCTCGAACAGCGGCGAGTCGGCGGCGGTGAGGTCGGGAGCGGGGGTGCTGCCGGCGCGAGCCGGCTTGCGCACGGCGATCGTCTCCGGGTCGGGCAGCCAGTCGAGCATGTCGCAGACGTCGCAGCAGCGCTCCAGTGGCGCCCCGGCGGTGTGGTCGCCGAAGTGGGCGAGCAGCGACTGGCGGCGGCAGTTGGTGCCGTAGATGAAGGCTTTGACCGCGTGGTACGCGCGCCAGCCCCGCTCGTGGGCGATCGCCAGCTCGGGGTCGCCGGCGCGCTGTTCGTTGAAGCGGACCAGGCGGCCGAGGTCGGCTTTCATCGCCAGCATCACGGCGCGCGCCGGCAGCCCGTCGCGCCCGGCGCGGCCCGCCTCTTGGTAGTAGGCCTCGACGCTGGTCGGCACGGTCACGTGCCAGACCGAGCGCACGTTGGCTTTGTCGACCCCCATCCCGAAGGCGTTGGTGGCGACGATCACCTCGGCCTCGCCGCTCATGAAGCGGTGCTGGACCTCGCTGCGCCGCTCCGATTCCAACCCGGCGTGGTAGGCCAGCGCGTTCACGCCCTCCTTGCGCAGGGTCTCGGCGACCTCGTCGGTGTCCTTGCGGGTGCCGCAGTAGACGATCGCCGGCCGGTTCGCGGGGTCGGCGAGGCCCGCCTCGAGCACCGCCTGGCGGCGCGCAACCGAACCTTTGCCCTCGAGCGCGACGACGTCGAAGGAGAGGTTCGGCCGGTCGAAGCCCGAGCGCACCTGCAGCGGCTCGCGCATCCCAAAGCGGGAGGCGATCTCGGCCGCGACCGGCTTCGTCGCCGTCGCCGTGCAGGCCATCACCGTCGGCCGGCCCAGGCGCTCGGCGATCTGCGGCAGCCGCAGGTAGTCGGGGCGGAAGTCGTGGCCCCACTCGGAGACGCAATGGGCCTCGTCGACGGCGAGCAGGTCGATCTTGCGCTCGGCGAGCACGTCGAGGAAGGCGCGTGAGGCGAAGCGCTCGGGGGCGCAATAGACGATCCGCGCGGCGCCGCTGCGGACGTCGTCGAGCGCCGACCAGGTGGCCGCTTCGTCCATCCCCGAGGAGATCATCGTCACCGGCTGGCCGGCGGCGGTGAGGCGCTGCCACTGGTCCCGCATCAAGGCGATCAGCGGGCTGACCACGATCGTCAGGTCTTCCGTGGCGAGCCCGGGCAGCTGGTAGCAGAGGCTCTTGCCGCCGCCGGTCGGCATCACGATCAGCGAGTCGCGCCCTTCCAGGGCGGCGATCACCGCCTCGCGCTGCCCCGTCCGCCAGTGCTCGTAGCCGAGCTCTTTCAGCAGCGAATCCGCTTTCTCTCCCGCCGTGATCATCGAGCCATCCAGACTAGGCGCCCTGGCGGCGGCGGTCGCTCAGGGCAGCCAGGGATCTGACCAATGTGCGACGCCGCGCATCAGCTCGTCGGCCTCTTTCGGCCCCCAGGTGCCGGGGGCGTAGGGGAGGACCGGGCCGGGATCGTCGAGCAGCGGCTGGACGATCCGCCAGGTCTCCTCGATCGCGTCCTGGCGGGTGAAGAGGGTGTGGCGGCCGGCGATCGCGTCGCCGAGCAGGCGCTCGTAGGGCTCGGGGTCTTCGCCGGGGATACGCTCGAAGAGGACCTCGAGGTCGGCGGGCTCGAATGCCTCCTCGCCGGCCTTCTTCGCGTACATCCGCATCCGCGAGCCCGGCGTCGGCTCGATCCGGAAGGTCACCTTGTTGGGTTCCGGGGTCTTGCCGTGGCCGATGCCGAGCAGCGGCGGGCGGCGGAAGACAGCGGTCACCTCACTCGACTTCGCCGGCATGTACTTGCCGGCGCGGATGAAGAACGGCACGCCGCTCCAGCGCCAGTTGTCGATCTCCAGCTCGACCGCGGCGAAGGTCTCGGTGGTCGAGTCGGGGGCGACGTCCTTGACGTCGAGGAAGCCCTCGTACTGGCCGCGCACGTAGTGGTGCGGGTCGGTCGTCCGCATCGCCTTGAACAGCTCCAGCTTCTTGTCGCGGATCGAGTCGTGGTGGTTGCCGGTCGGCGGCTCCATCGCGATCAGCCCCAGCACCTGCAGCGCGTGGTTCTGGATCACGTCGCGCATCGCCCCGACCGCGTCGTAGAAGCGGCCGCGGTCGTCGACCCCGAAGTCCTCGGCGATCGTCATCTGCACGTGGGAGATGTGCTCGCGGTTCCAGACCGGCTCGAGGATCGAGTTGACGAAGCGCAGGTAGGTGATGTCCATCACCGGCTCCTTGCCGAGGTAATGGTCGATCCGCAGGATCTGCTCCTCGGTCAGGACCTCGCAGAGTTCGGCGTTGAGCGCTTCCGCCGAGGCGAGGTCGTGCCCGAACGGCTTCTCGATCACTACGTGGGCGTCCTCGGTGAGACCGGCCTTGCCGAGCCCCTTGACCACGGTGGAGAAGAGGAAGGGCGGGATCTCTAGGTAGAAGACCGGGTGCTCGGCGCCCTTCAGCGCCTCGCGAACGCGCTCGAAGGTGGAGTCGTCGGCATAATCGCCCTGGACGTAGGAGAGCCGCGCTTCCAGCCGCCCGAGCACCTCGTCGTCGGGATCGGAGACCGTCGCCGTGACCGCCTCGTGGGCGTGGGCGCGCAGCTTCTCGTCATCCCAGTCGTCGATCGCGACGCCGACAATCGGAGTCTTCAGCTTGCCCGTCGCCTCCAGCCGGTACAGGGCGCGGAAGGTCATTTTCTTCGCCAGGTCGCCGCTGATCCCAAAGATCGCCAGCACCCCCGCGGCACCGTCCTTGTGTTCCTTGGCCACGGCGGCAGCGTACCCGTCCGGGCCAGCGGAGCGATCGAGTCTGCGCTCACCCGTCCATAACGCGGGTAAACGCAGACTCGGTGAAAGTACGATGCGACTTTGCCCGTCCCGCAGCGCTCACTCGGAGGTCGTTGAATGGAACTCGGAATCGTCGGCCTCGGTCGCATGGGGGCGGGCATGGCCCGTCGCCTGATGAAAGACGGTCACAAGATCGTCGCCTACGACGTCAACCCCGACGCGGTCTCCGAACTGGCCGGCGAGGGGGCGGAGGGGGCCAGTTCGCTGGAGGACCTGGCGGCGAAGTTGAGCGCGCCGCGCTCGGTCTGGGTGATGGTCCCGGCCGGCGGCATCACCGAGCAGACGGTCACCGACGTGGCCGCGGTGCTGGAGTCCGGCGACGCGATCATCGACGGCGGCAACTCCTACTACCGCGACGACATCCGCCGCGCGGCTCTGGTCGGCGAGCAGGGGATCGACTACGTCGACTGCGGCACCAGCGGCGGCGTCTTCGGCCTCGAGCGCGGTTACTGCCTGATGATCGGCGGCCCCGACGGGGCGGTCGAGCGGCTCGACCCGATCTTCGCCTCGCTGGCGCCGGGGGTCGAGTCGGCGGAGCGGACGCCGGGCCGCAGCGGCGACCCCTCAGCCTCGGAGAACGGCTACCTGCACTGCGGGCCCAACGGCGCCGGCCACTTCGTGAAGATGGTCCACAACGGGATCGAGTACGGGATCATGGCCGCCTACGCCGAGGGCCTGAACGTGCTCAAGAACGCCAACGCCGGCAAGGTCGAGCGCGAAGCCGACGCGGAGACCGCGCCGCTCGACCATCCCGAGTACTACCAGTACGACCTCGACCTGCCCGAGGTCGCCGAGGTCTGGCGCCGCGGCAGCGTCGTCGGCTCCTGGCTGCTCGACCTGACCGCGGCGGCGCTGCAGGAATCGCCCGAACTGAGCGATTTCTCAGGCCGCGTCTCCGACTCCGGCGAGGGTCGTTGGACGGCGATCGCGGCGATCGACGAGGGGGTGCCGACGCCGGTCCTCACCACCGCGCTGCACGAGCGCTTCTACTCGCGCGGCCTCGGCGACTACGGCGACAAGGTGCTCTCGGCGATGCGCAAGCAGTTCGGCGGCCACGACGAGAAGCCGAGCTAAGTGGCTCTGATGGCGCCCCGGCTCGAGGTCGCCGGCGACGAACGCGCCGCCGCGCGCCGCGCCGCGGAGCTGATCGCCGAGGCCGGGGCCGCCGCGGTGGCCGATCACGGCTTCTTCGGCTTCGCGATGAGCGGCGGCCGCTCGCCCTGGGCGATGCTGGCGATCCTCGGCGAACTCGAGCAGATGCCCTGGGGGGAGACCGAGCTCTTCCAGGTCGACGAGCGGGTCGCCTCGCCCGGCAGCGAGGACCGCAACCTCACCCACATGGTGCTGGGCCTCTCGATGGACCACCAGTCGACACTGCGGCCGATGCCAGTCACCCAGCGCGACCTCGACGCCGCCGCCCGCGAATACGAATCCTCCTTGCCCGACCCGCTCGACCTGGTCCACCTCGGCCTCGGCCCCGACGGTCACACCGCCTCCCTGGTTCCTGGCGACCCGGTGCTCGAGGTCACCGACCGCATGGTGGCGATCACCGGCGGCGAGTACCAGGGCCACCCGCGGATGACCCTGACCTACCCCGCGATCAACGCTGCCCGGCGGATCCTCTTCCTGGTCACCGGCGCCGAGAAGCGCGAGCCGTTGGCGAAGCTCCTCGGCGGCGACAAATCGATCCCGGCGGGACGGGTCGAAAACGACGACATCGTCGTCGTGGCCGACGAAGCTGCCGCGCCATGAGCCAGGGCCCGGTCGCCGGGACCGACACGCCGGGCTTCGAGACCCTGCTCTACACGGTGGCCGAGGAGGTCGCGACGATCACCCTCAACCGGCCGGACTCGCTGAACACGATCGTGCCGCCGATGCCCGAAGAGGTCGAGGCGGCGGTCGAGCGGGCGGTCGCCGACCGCGCGGTGAAGGTGATCGTCCTGCGCGGCGCCGGCCGTGCCTTCTGTGCCGGCTATGACTTCGGCGGCGGCTTTCACCACTGGGACGAGCAGATGACCACCGACGGCGAGTGGGACCCCGGCAAGGACTTCGCCTTCTCGACCGCGCCGGCGCTGGCGCCGACCCAGAAGCTGATGAGCGTCTGGCGCTCGCCGAAGCCGGTGATCGCCCAGGTCCACGGCTGGTGCCTCGGCGGCGGCAGCGACTTCGCCCTCTGCGCGGACCTCGTGATCGCCTCCGAGGACGCCCGCATCGGCACGCCCTACTCGCGCATGTGGGGCGCCTATCTCTCCGGCATGTGGCTGTACCGGCTGGGGCTGACCAAGGCCAAGGAGTACGCGCTGACCGGCAAGCCGCTCTCGGGTGTCGAAGCGGCCGAGGTCGAGCTGATCAACCGCGCCGTCCCCTTCGACCAACTGGAGGAGGAGGTGGCGAAGACGGCGCGCCAGCTGGCCTCGATCCCGGCCTCGCAGCTGGCGGCGATGAAGCTGGTCGTCAACCACGCCTACGAGAACATGGGCCTCGCCTCGACCCAGACCCTGGGCCCGATCCTCGACGGCCTGATGCGCAACACCCCCGACGCCAAGCGCTTCATCGAGCTGGCCGAGCGCGAGGGGGTCGCCGCCGCCGTCGCTCGCCGCGACCTCCCCTTCGGCGACTACAGCCAGGCCGGGCCGGACGAGAAGCCCGATCCCGGCAACGTGATCGAGCCCTAGGCGGTAACAGTTAGCGAATACGCTAACATGAGGCCATGGCTGTGCGGACGACCAAGTCAATTGCGGGCTCCGCGGCGGCGGTCGCGGAGATCCTGCAACGCAGCGGTCTCAGCCAGGCAGAGCTAGCCAGGCGGGCGGGCATTCCTCGCTCCGTGCTCAACGTCTATCTCCGCGGGCACCGCGAGCCGGGGGCCGACGTCCTGACGCGGATCGCCAACGCGGGGGGGCTCGAGCTTCAGCTGCAGGAGCGACGGCCGCCCGTCGACCCCGAGCGCGCCAGCAAGATCCTCGTCCAGGTGCTCGAGCTCGCCGAGGCACTGCCGTTCCGGCCCCGCGCTGAGACCTTTCCGCCGCTCGTGCATCGCCTCGGCCGCGAGGGGGCGGGTGCGTGAGCGAGCTCGTCGAAAAGCTCTTCGCAATCCACGATGGCCTCAAGGCCGAGTCGCTCCCCCACGCGTTCGGCGGAGCGATAGCGCTCGCCTATTGCGTCGAGGAGCCCCGCGGCACGCGCGATCTCGACGTCAACATCTTTTGTGACGCCGCCGACGCCGCGCGAGTCCTCGGGGCGATGCCCGACGGAGTCAAGGTGTCCCAGACCGACATCGAGGCGGTTGAACGCGATGGTCAGACGCGCTTGGACTGGGACGGCGTGCCGGTCGACGTCTTCCTCAACAACCTGCCGCTGCACCAGGTCGTCGCCGGCGCGGTCGTCTGGGTGCCGTTGCAGCGCCGCCAGATCCCGGTCATCGACTGCGCCTCGCTGGTCATCTTCAAGTCGTTTTTCGATCGGACCAAGGACTGGGCCGACATCGAGGCCGTGGCGATGGCGGCGCCAGAGGACATCGATGCGGCGGCGCAGATTCTGGCCGACCTCTTAGGCGAAGACGATCCGGCGTTTGTGCGTCTCGACTCAATTCGAACGCAGAATCCCGCCTGAGCAGTCCGCGTCAGCGTAGTCTCAAGGGCCGATGGCCACCCCGGGTATCGCCACCAGCGTGCCGGCTCCGCGAGCTGGGACCGTCGAGGTACTCGTCGGGCTCCTCGCCGAACTCGACGAGGCGACCGAATCGGGGGTCTTCTACGACCGCGTCTGCCGCGCCGTCTGCTCGCTGACCTCGATGCGGCGCGCGGCCCTGCTGCTGCACGACGACACCTACCGGACGGTGATCCCGATGGGGTCCCACGGCGTCGACCCGGAGCTGGTGCAGCGGATCGAGGGGACGCTCGACGAGACCCCGATCGCGCGGCTGGCGCTGGAACAGGATCGCGTGGTGGAGGTCTCCGGCACCCTCTCCGGTCACGTCCCCGAGCGCTACGCCGAGCTCGCCGACACGCCGACGATCACCTGCACGCCGATCTCCGCCGCCCGCCGTTGGCTCGGCGTGATCTTCGCCGACCGCGGTGGAGAAGACTTCACGCTCGACGAGAGCGAGCGCGAGACGATGCTGACCCTGGGCCGGCTGGCGGCGTTGACCGCCAGCGTCGAGCACTCGACCGAGCAGCGCGAAAGCGAGCGGCGGCTGGCCGAACGGGTCGACCTGACCCGCGAGCTGCACGAGAACGCGATCCAGCGGCTCTTCGGCGTCGCCCTCGCGCTCGGCTCCGAGCGCGGCCTCTCGGCCGACGAGCGGCG
>JAENWU010000111.1 GCA_016649905.1 Thermoleophilia bacterium | reverse complement strand
TCGGCGGCCGTGCGGGCGGCGGCCTCGGCGTCGAGGTCGGTGGCGTGGACGCGGTAGCCGCGCCCGGCCAGCTCGAGGGCGATCGAGCGACCCAGCCCGGTGCCCGCCCCGGTGACTACCGCGTTCCGCATCCCGGCCACCATATCCGGCCCCCGTTTGCCCTCGGGGCGGCCCGGGTCTACCATCGTTGGGCGGGCCGAGCGGACCGCGGGGGGAGAGAAAACCCCTCGAGGAAAGTCCGGACACCACAGGGCAGGGCGGTGGGTAACGCCCACCCGGGGAAACCCGCGGGAAAGTGCCACAGAAATACACGGCCGATGGCGCGGCCACACGTGAGTCGCGTACAGGCAAAGGTGAAAAGGTGCGGTAAGAGCGCACCGGCGTCGCGGTGACGCGGCGGCCAGGCAAACCCCGCCCGGTGCAAGGCCAAGCAGGACCATCGACCCGGCTCGGCGAGGTCCAGGTAGGCCGCATAGATAGATGGCCGCTCAAGACAGGATCCGGCTTATAGGCCCGCTAACGGAAAGGCCCCATTTGGGGCCTTTCCCATGCCTGGGAGCGGTTCTGCAAGTTTTCCGTCTTAGCGTTTGCTAATCTGCCGCCAACTTCCGCTGAATCTCCGCCTACATATCGCGGGGAGCGGGGGACCCAATTAGTTGGGGCGAGTCGCCGGCGTGACCGGCGTAGCGCAGCTCTTTCAGCGCGAGCCCGACAGCTAACCCCGTAAGCGCTTGGAAAGAGACATGAGACAAAGCAGATACTCAAGCCTGCGCTGGGCTGTCGCCCTCGCCGCCATCGCCATCGCCGCCTATGGCCCTGCCGCCGCGCAGGCCGGCACCGGGGGAGCCTCCAGCTTCACGGCCGCTCCGACCGCCGCCAGCACCTCAGCCGGCGCCGAACTCGCGTTCAGCACCTGGCGCAACGGCGGCGCCAGCTGGTACGGGCCCGGGCTCTACGGCAATTCGACCGCCTGCGGCCAGACCCTGCGCCCCTCGACCCTCGGCGTCGCTCACAAGACGCTCCCCTGCGGCACGATCGTCAAGTTCCGCCACCGCGGCCACGTCCTGGTCACCCAGGTGATCGACCGCGGCCCCTACATCGCCGGTCGCTCCTGGGACCTGACCGCGGCCGCCAGCGAAGCCCTCGACTTCGAGTCGGTCGGCGTGGGGCGCGTCCAGTACGCCGTGGCGACCACCTTCGCCCGCCCGGCCAAGTAACGCAAAGCAGCCGCTCCGAAGGCTAGTCTGCCGTGTTTAGGCAGGGCCAATTAACCGAGAGGAGCAGCAGTTATGTCGAGGTCCCACCGAGGTTCTTCCACCGGCGTCTCGCCCCGGCGTGGTCGTTGGATGGCAGCAGCGGTAGCGACCTGCTCCCTTGTGCTCGTGGTCGCCTTCGCCGGCACCAGCGCCGCCAAGGTCGAGAAGACGACGGTTACCCTCGGGCTTACGTCGACCACTCCCGATCCGTCCTGCCCCGGCCTGCCATGCCAGGCGATCGGCAGCGTCACCGGCTTCCAGGTCAACAACGGCCAGACCGTCAACCCGTTCCTGGTCCGCCACGACGGCACGATCAAGTCCTGGACGCTGACCCTGGCGCAGCCGACCAACAGCCAGCGCTCGTTCTTCAACGGCTTCTTCGGGACGCCGCCTGAGGCACGGCTGGCGATTATTCGGCGCGTGCCCGGCACCAATCCGCCCCGCTACAACCTGGTCCGCCAGGGCGCGATCAAAGTCCTCAGCCCCTACCTCGGCCAGACGGTCAAGTTCGGGTCCAACCTGAAGGTCGAAAAGAACGACATCGTCGCCATCACCGTGCCGACCTGGGCGCCGGCCTTCTCGCAGGACCTGCCGGACAACAACATCTGGCGGGCCAGTCGCGCCCCGGGCACCTGCACCAACTCGACCGACATCCGCCAGGGCGAACCGCAGCAGGTCGTCGGCAAGCGCGCCACCTACGGCTGCAAGTACACGACGGCCCGCCTGCTCTACACGGCAACGCTGGTAGAGGACTAGACCAAAGAAAAGGGGAGGGGCGGACGGCCCCTCCCCGGATCTATTCAGAACTCCCGAGTCTTAGGCCGCTGAGGGCAGGACCCGAGGCGTAGCCTGGTCCTTCGGCAGCGCCGCGGCGCTGGCGATCAGGCTCTGGAACTCGTTGAGGGCGAGGTGGCCGACCGCCTCGAGGATCTCCTCGTCGGTCCAACCGGCCTCACGCGCCTCCTCGTGGAGGTGGAGCGGGGGAGGCCCGTCGGCGTCGAGCGCCTCCTTCAGGAACAGCAGCAGGGCCGCCTCCTTCTCGTCGGCCGAGGTGAAGCTGCGTGCGCGGGAGACCTCATCGAGGCCGAGCCCGGCCCGGCGCGCCGACTTCGCGTGCTGGGCGATGCTGTAGTTGTCCTCGCGATGCTCGGCTACTGCCAAGGCGATCCGCTCGCGGGTCGCCTGCGGCAGAACGCCGCCGCGCAGCTCGGAGCGCATCCGGGTGTAGGCACGCAGGACAGCCGGGGAGCCGGCGAGAACGCCGACGAACTTGGTGACCGCACCGCCGGTCGCCTGGATGGTTTTGATCAGCGGCGCGCTCTCATCAGGCGCGGTGAGCTCATCGTGGATTTGGAATCTGCTGACTGCGGTTTTTACCGTCACGTCGCTTCTCGCTTCTGGCTCTGCCGAAGCGGTTTTTCGCTTTACAGAGCCTTTACGTGGCCTTTACTTTACTTTCAGCCTCTTACTTACCAGGAGTAAGTTATACCTGCTTTTAACGGCGCGTGCAAGCCGCCCAAGATTGCTTTTGCTTACCCGCAATACGTCGATATGCACCTTCGCGGTTCATTCGCCTATCGTTGCGACCTTCTCGCGCCCTGGAGCCAAGGAGGCAGTGAATGGCAGAGCAACCCCGCAGCGCCGCTGACGTCATCGAGCTGGTTCAGCAGAACGACGTCCGCTTCATCCGCCTCTGGTTCACCGACGTGCTCGGTCAGCTCAAGAGCTTCTCCGTCAACTCCTCCGAGCTCGAGGACGCCTTCGACGGCGGCATGGGCTTCGACGGTTCCTCGATCACCGGCTTCAACCCGATCGAGGAGTCGGACATGCTGGCGGTGCCCGACCCGGCGACCTTCGCGCTGATCCCCTGGCGCCCGGGTGAAGAGGATCTCGTCGCCCGCATGTTCTGCGACATCCGCGTCCCCGGCGGCGGCCCCTACGAGGGCGACCCGCGCTGGATCCTGCAGCGGTCTCTGAAACGGGCCGAGGAGATGGGCTTCGAGGCCTACAACATCGGCCCCGAGCTCGAGTTCTTCTACTTCCGCTCGGCCAAACCCGAGGGCGGCATCCCCGAGGTCCTCGACGAGGGCGGCTACTTCGACCTGACCACGCTCGACGCCGGTTCGGACCTGCGCCGGGAGACGGTGCTGGCGCTGGAGAAGATGGGCATCCACGTCGAGTACACCCACCACGAGGTCGGCCCCTCCCAGCACGAGGTCGACATGCGCTACAAGAACGCGCTCGAGATGGCCGACGACTGCATGACGTACCGGATCGTCGTCAAGGAGTACGCGATGAAATACGGCTACCACGCGACCTTCATGCCGAAGCCGCTGTTCGGCGAGAACGGGTCCGGGATGCACGTCCACCAGTCGCTCTCCAAAGACGGCAGGAACGCCTTCTACGACGAGGACGACCCCTATTACCTCTCGCCGGTGGCGAAGTCGTTCATCGCCGGCCAGCTCAAGCACGCCCGCGAGATCTCGCCGCTCTTCGCCCAGTGGGTCAACTCCTACAAGCGCCTGGTCCCGGGCTACGAGGCGCCGGTCTACCTGGCCTGGTCGCGGCGCAACCGCTCGGCGCTGATCCGGGTGCCGCTCTACCACCCCGGCAAGGAGGCCGCGACCCGGGCCGAGCTGCGCTGCCCCGACCCCTCCGCCAATCCCTATCTGTGCTTCGCCGGCATGCTGCAGGCCGGGCTGGAAGGCATCGAGAAGGGCTACGAGCTGCCCGAGCCGATGGAGCAGAACCTCTACCACCTCTCCCAGGAGGAGCTGGCCCATCAGGGCATCGAGCAGCTGCCTTCGACCCTGGGCGAGGCGATCGAGCTCGCCGCCGACTCGGAGCTGGTGCTGCGGACCCTGGGCGAGCACACCTTCCGCCGCTTCGTCGAGATCAAGCGCCAGGAATGGGACGACTACCGAGTCCAGGTGACCCCGTTCGAGATCGAAAACTTCCTGCCGATCCTCTAGCGCCAGCGTGGCGACCCTCCACATCCTCCGCGTCTTCAGCGGCGAGGACGGCGAGTGGGGCAATCCGCTCGGGGTCTTCCTCGACGGCGGCGAGGTGCCGGAGGGGAGCCGCCAGGCGGTCGCGACCGAGCTCGGCTACTCGGAGACGGTCTTCGTCGACGACCGCGAGCGCGGCGAGTGCCGGATCTTCACGCCGGGGATGGAGTTGGACTTCGCCGGCCACCCAACGGTCGGCACCGCCTGGCTGCTGGCGAGAGAGGGGCAGCCCGTGGACGTCCTGCGGCCGCCCGCCGGCGAGGTCGCGGTGCGCCACGAGGGCGAGCTCACCTTCGTCGCCGCCCGCGCCGAGTGGTCGCCGCCGTGGGAACTCGAACAGCTCCCTGGCCCCGCCGCGGTGGACGAGATCGAGAGCCCGCCGCCCGGCCAGCTGCTGCCCTTCTACTGGGCCTGGCAAGACGAGGGGGCCGGGCTCGTACGAGCGCGCTGCTTCTCGATCGAGGACATCGGCGAGGACGAGGCGACGGGCTCGGCGGCGATCATGCTGTCCGCTCAGCTCGACCGCGCCGTGACGATCCACCAGGGCCGGGGCTCACTGCTCCACGCCGCCCCACTGGGCGAGGGCCGCGCCGAGGTCGGCGGCCACGTAGTCCTCGACGAGGTCCGCGACTACTCGCTCTGAGGTCGCTGCCCGGGCGCGAGAGCGCCGACGGCCACCAGAACTTGTCGCCGACCGTCAGCGCGATCGCCGGCACCAGGACGCTGCGGACGAGGAAGGTGTCGAGGAGGACGCCGAAGGCGACGACGAAGCCGAGCTCGGTGAGGAAGGTGAGGGGCGGGACCGGCGGCGATGAAGATCGCCACGAACCAGGGGGCGAAGGCAATCCACTTGGCCCGGCGACCCGCCGGAAACGTGAATAGCGAGCCAGACACTGCGTCGCATCCATGCAGACGGCCCGGCGAGTGGCGTTTAGAGCAGGTTGTCGAGCGCCTCAGCGTCGGTCACCGGCAGTTTGCAGGCGAAGTTTTCGCAGACATAGGCGGTGGGCTGGTCGTCGACGGTGGTCCGATCCCGCAGGAGCGGCGGTTCGTCGCTGCCCTCGGGGCCCCCGGCAAGGACGAGGTGGGGGCGGAAAGCCGAGCGGACCGTTGCCGCCAGCTGGTCCAGGTCCGCGCCGACCAGGGCCACCTCGCGGGTTGGCGCCAGCTGGAAATCGAGCGCCCGCAGGAGGTGGGCGAAGGTCTCGGGATGCTGGGTCGCCGGTTTGGCGAAGAGATCAAGAACTCTCCGAGCCTCGCCTTCGTAGCGACCCTCGCCCGTCAGCGCCGCCAGCCGCAGCAGCCCCAGCGCCGCGGCGCTGTTGCCGGAGGGGATCGGGTGGTCGCCGATCTCCTTGCGACGAGCGATCAGCTCCTCGTGGTCGGAGGAGGTCGAGAAGAAGCCGCCGCGCTCGCGGTCGCCGAAGCGCTCGATCATCGTCTCCGCGAGTGCCCGCGCCTGCTCGAACCACTGGACGTCCAGCGTCGACTCGTACAGCGTCAGCAGTGCCTCCAGCAGGAAGGCGTGATCCTCCAGGTAGCCGTTGAGGCGCGCGTCGCCGTCCTTGTAGGTGCGCAGCAGGTGGCCCTCTCCGTCGCGGAGGCTGTCGAGGACGAAGGAGGCGCAGGTGGTGGCGGCCTCGAGGTAGTCCTCGCGGCCCAGCACCGCGCCGGCCTCGGCAAGGGCGCCGATCGCCAGCGCGTTCCATGAGGTCAGACGCTTGTCGTCGAGCCCGGGCCAAACGCGCTTGGCCCGTGCCTCGTAGAGCGCCCGTCGTGCCCGCTGCAGGCTCTCGGGAGGCGCTGCCTCCGGGCCGTGGGCGAGGTGGAGGATGTTGGCGCCCTCGAAGTTGCCTCCCTCGCTGACCCCGTAGTGATCGAGCACCGCGTCGGCGCCCTCGCCGAGGATCTCGCGGATCAGAGCCGGCGTCCAGACGTAGAAGCGGCCCTCCTCGCCCTCCGAGTCGGCGTCGAGGGCGGAGTAGAAGCCGCCCTCCGGGCCGCGCATCTCGGCCAGCATCCAGTCCAGGGTCTCCTCGCAGACCCGGCGGTAGCGCTCGTGGCCGAGGGTCTGCCAGCCGTGCAGGTAGGCGCGCGCCAGCAGCGCGTTGTAGTAGAGCATCTTCTCGAAGTGGGGGACGAGCCAGACGGCGTCGACCGAGTAACGGGCGAAGCCGCCGCCGACCTGGTCGTAGATGCCGCCGGCGAGCATCGCGTCGAGGGTCGTGGCGACGACCTCGGTCTCGCCGCGGCTCATCAGCAGCTCCAGCGCGGAGGCGGGCGGGAACTTCGGGGCGCCGCGAAAGCCGCCGTGCTCGCGGTCGGCGCTGGCGAGCAGATGCGCGACCGTGGCGTCGAGGTCGGTGGCGGAGGGCAGGTCGGGGTTGGGTTCGACCTGGCCGATCGCCCCGAGCCGGGCGCGGGTGCCGGCGGCGCGCTCGCGGATCTCATCGCGTTTGCGGGTGTAGGCGTCGACGATCGCTTCCATCACCATCCGGAAGCTCGGCATGCCGCGGCCCTCGTCGGGCGGGAAGTAGGTGCCGCCGTAGAAGGGGACGCCGTCGGGGTCGAGGAAGACGGTCATCGGCCAACCGCCCTGGCCGGTCATCGACTGCACCGCCTCCATGTAGATCGCGTCGACGTCGGGGCGCTCCTCGCGGTCGACCTTGACGTTGACGAAGTGCTCGTTCATGTACTCGGCGGTCGCCGGGTCCTCGAAAGACTCGCGCTCCATTACGTGGCACCAGTGGCAGGCGGAGTAGCCGACCGAGAGCAGGATCGGGCGGTCCTCGGAGCGGGCGCGCTCCAGCGCCTCCGCGCCCCAGGGGAACCAGTCGACCGGGTTGTCGCGGTGCTGGAGCAGGTAGGGGCTGGTCTCCTGGGCGAGCCGGTTGGGCATCGATCTCACCCTACCCACGTCGCGAGAAGCCAATTATTGGTTCCCCTTGGATCGCCGAAATTCGAGTCCAGTAGCCGATTTCCCGACCGCCGTCAACCACTTTGTGCGGTCGAGTCACTAACTTCAGTCTCGGTGAACTCTCCGCGCAACTCCGACAAGCACGATCCGGCTGTAGAGCGTGCGTTGGCGAAGCTCGATCCAGGCGACCGGGCGATCATCCAGGGGGCGCTCGACCGGGCCGAGAAAACCGAGGCGGAGCTGCGCCACCTCGCCGACCACGATCCGCTGACCGGGTTGCAGAACCGGCGCCGCTTCCGCGCCGAACTCGACCAGCACGTCTCCTTCACCGCCCGCTACGGCGGCCAGGGCGCGGTGATGATCATCGACATCGACGGCCTCAAGGGGGTCAACGACCGGCTCGGCCACCAGCTTGGCGACAACCTGATCCGCCGCATCGCCGACATCCTCCGCGAGCGCGTGCGGACGACCGACATCGTCGCCCGCCTCTCCGGCGACGAGTTCGCGGTGCTGATGCCGCAGACCGACACCGCCGGCGCCATGCAGCTCGGCGAGGACCTGCGGGCAGAGGTTGCCGCGGGCTTTCCCCCCAGCTCCGAGATCGGCTCGGCGACGATCAGCGTCGGCATCAGGACGTTCGGTGGCAAGCCCGGCTCCAGCGCCGAGGCGGTGCTGGCCGACGCCGACCGGGCGATGTACGGGGCGAAGGGTGCCGGGCGCAATCGCATCGCCCTCTTCAGCAGCGAGGAGGAAGACGGGCGCGCGGCGCGGCGGGCCCAGTCGACGACCGCCCGCATCCGCGACGCCCTCACCCACGATCGCCTCAGCCTGGCGACGCAGCCGATCCGCAGCCTCGCCTCCGGCGGCGTCGAGCGCTACGAGCTGCTGTTGCGGATGACCGGCGAGGGCGGCGAGCTGTTGCCGGCCGCTTCGTTCATCGAGGCGGCGGAGCGCTCGGGGATGATCCAGGAGCTCGACCGCTGGGTTGTCGGCCGGGCGCTGGAGATGCTCGCCGAGCGCGAGAAGGCCGGCGTCCCGGTCTCCCTCCACGTCAATCTCTCCGGCGTCTCGATGACCGACATCTCCGTGCTCGAGTACATCGAACGCCGCCTCGACGAGGGCGATGCCGATCCGGGACGCTGCACGTTCGAGATCACCCAGACGGCGCGGATCGACGACTACGAGACCGCTGCCGGATTTGCGGACCGTCTGACCGAGTTCGGCTGCGAAGTCGCGATCGACGACTACGGCGCCGGCTTCGGGCCGTTCAGCTACCTGAAACGGATCCCCTTCGACGTGATCAAGATCGACGGCGCCTTCGTCCGTGACATGCCCCGCAACGACGCCGATCAGCTGACCGTCAAGGCGATCGTCCAGATCGCCCGCGGCCTCGGCAAGCGGACGATCGCTGCCTTCGTCCAGGACGACGACACCACTGAGATGCTGCGGGAGTACGGGGTCGACATGGCGCAGGGCTTCCACCTCGGCCGGCCGGTCGATGCCGCCGAGGGCTGGGCGAGCAGCTAGGGCGGCGGCTCTCGACTGACCTCAGGCGTTGAGGGAGGGTGGGGCATCCTCCTACCTTCGCTGGGATATTCGCCCGCAGACTCGCCCGCCCGTCCGAGCAAAGCTGGGCGGGGCGAATATCTAACGCCGCTCGTACGGAGGATGCCCCACCCTCCCTCCACGACCCGGGATCAGC